>JAAOMR010000467.1 GCA_018853935.1 Acidithiobacillus ferrivorans | reverse complement strand
ACGTGCGTAAACGTAACGAAGCCTCTTTAGTGGAAAGCCTGACCGGGGTGCTGGTACGCATTGAAAACTCGCGCCTGCAAAACGATTCCGCAGTCATGACACATAACACGGAAACCGAATTGCGAAATGCGCCCGTGGATGCGGTCCTGGTGAACGATGGCACGCTGGATGATCTGCGGGTCAAAGTTTTCACTTTGCTGGATACGGTGACATTGCAGCTTACAGGCGGCAACCCTGTGGGCGGCAACCCTACACTGGATGAAACGAACCCTGTGCCGAACGCAACGTACCCTGTACTGGATGAAACGAACTCCCCGCCGTCCGTAGAACTGCCGTCTACAGGACTGCCGTCTGCAAGACCTTCGCCGTCCGCAGGACTGACGGGTGTGAATCCGGATGCCGTGATCTCGCCCACGCTGGACGACATTGTTCTGGCCACGATCCGGGAGCGGGAACCCGATGTGACGGCGCAGGCGAAAAACCCAGCCAACCGTTTCGAGCATTTCATGGAAGGCCGTTTAATGGGGGCCGTCAGCAATGCGATGATGGATGTTCTGAACAATCCCGATATACCGCAATCCCTGCGCGATGAGGCCCGACAGATTTTTCAGGGGCCGCAAGGTATGACCGATTATCGGGCGCATATCGGGCGCATGGTTTTTGACGGTGAACGTGCTGGGCAGTCGGCAACCTATTCAGCACCAGAAGACCCACCGGGAACGGAGGTCATAACGCCTTCGCGTGAAACAGATCTCGTCACTGATCCTCTTCTGGACGGTTATGTTATCGCCCATGTCCGCAAGCATGGGACACCTGAATTGCTGGATCAGTTGAATGCACGGGCCGCATCGAATGCCCTGCAGGCGGCAGCCCTGCCGGGAGCAGCCTTGCCGGGTCTTGTGGCCGCTGCGCTGGTCAGCGCGCGCAACGACATCAACCTCTCTTTCGGTCTCCACAATTTAGCCAGCGAAATAGCGCGGTCTGATTCGTCCATCATCGACTACGCCAAGGTGATAGGCTCCATGGCCGCAAACGTGCCGCATGTGGAAAATACCCGCAACCCAACGCCCGCCTTACCCGCCGAATCACCTATGGATGCCACACTGGACGCACCCCATCATCCGATCATTATGCTGGACTCCGTCACGGAGCTGGATGGCGTGAACCAATCCGCGCAGGGCGCTTTCGATGGCTTCTCCGCTGGCCACCATCAACTCCTGCTCAAACAGGAAGATGGCAACATCCTGGCTGTGCAGCACCCTAATATCGACGACTGGCGCACTACCGGCATGTTTAATGGCAAAGGCGGCTGGGCGGGTGACCGGGATGAGGCGAAAGCCATCGAAGATTTACAGGCCAATCATTCGACCGTATCCATTCGGACAGCCACCAATCAAGGTGACGGTCGGGGCCCTGTGCCCATTGTGCTGCTCGCAGTGAATGGCGAGCAACGTAGCATCAGTTTTGTCTCCCACCTGGCGAAAATACAGAAGCATCAACGGGAACGCGCTGCCGCTTTTGATGCCCTTGTCACCCATTATGCGGGCAATGACCGGGTACTAATCTCCCTACCCAATCCGCTGACCGACCAGCAGGGCGACAAGACCATGACCGTGACCTACGTCCTGGGTCAGCACGATTGCCAGATTGAGGTCACTTTCAAGGACATTGACGCCAATTCCGGCATTTTCAGCAAACGCACTGCCCGTGCCCTATTACTGGAAAATGGCAAGGACACCCACTGGTCCGATGCTGCGGAGGCCAATATTCGTGATCCGCAACAGTTGATTCGTGACCTCGAAGGCTTGCGTGATGCGGCGATGGCGGAAATCACGCTGCGCACCATCCAAGAGCCATTGATTCAGGCGTACATCGACAGTTATATCACTGCTGCCGACCGCATTGAGGCCACACTAAAAGCCGTGATTCGGGATGCTGTTCAGGATCAGGCCAGTGCAGCCTTTGCGTATCACGCCGTGGACGAAGTCATCCGGGAAGTGCAGCACAACGTCATCGCGCCCGCCGCCGATGCTTTGCGCGCGGTTTCCACGAACCAGCAAATCAGTATCGCCGTGAATGAACGGTTGAGCCATGACACCCGGGCGCAACGTCACAGTCAGGCACTACGGGATGCGCGGGATTTACATGACCACTTATTCGCACTAGCCAAAACGCGCACGGCGGAACGGGGCAAGGCCGCATTGACAGGCAATAACGAAAACACGCCCATCGAGGACGTGGCCGTCGCCATCTTCAACAAGCACGGTATTGAGACGCCCGTCACGCCCAAGATCGTCAGTCTGGTGCAAAACCGGGACGTGGACGGTGTTCAGTCCGCCATCGGTTACAACAGCATGAATCCGGCCAGCCAGGAAGTGTTTGAGCACATGACCGGCATCAAACTGGCTAAAACACAAAAGAAGCGCGTTGAACAGATCGACGCCTGGGCGGGGATTACACCGGAACAACGACAGGCCATGGAGTCCGAAAAATCCGCACAGCGACAGGCGCGTGAAGCCAACCGGGAACTGGAAAGAACCTGGGAATCATTAAAGCACATGAATATGCGCGGTGGCGACAATGGGCAGGACTTCGTGTTAGCTATCGTGAAAGAAGGTCACACCCGAGCTACCAGCTACAAAAAAGGTGCATCGACACAATACGGATTACTGAATTCTGAAACGCAAAGCACCCGTTTCATTCAGAAAAACAGAGACTTTAACGACTTCTGCAAGGCGATTGTGATGATGGACCCCAACGGCGACGTGTTGGTGGCCTTACAAAAAGCAGGATTGGTCAATGCACCGCAACTGGATGCGGAACAACCCGCCGTCGAAGTCAGCCCGGAAGTGGCGGGGCTGGCCGCGGCACAGGAACAAATCCGTCTGGAAGAAAAGGCGGATCTGGTGAAACGCTCCGCACTTTCTGCGGCTGAGGCGGAGTCGGAGGCGGAGACGGCAATCGTGCCCGGTGCAACCTTGCCCGATGCAATCGTGCCCGATGATGCGGAGTTATCCGACATGGATGATGATGATGAAGCTATGGATGATGAAATCGAAGACGGGGACTACAGCCCCGTACCGGAATCGGAAAAATCCCCATTGCCTGTGATGAAAATGGCGGGGCCGGATATGTTGTCACCTCTCTGGGACATGAAGAT
>JAAOMR010000466.1 GCA_018853935.1 Acidithiobacillus ferrivorans | reverse complement strand
GTGACAAGCTCTTTATCGATTATGCCGGCCCCACGGTGCCGATCATTGACCCCGGCACCGGCGAGATTCGCCAGGCCCAGATCTTTGTAGCGGTGCTGGGGGCTTCCAGCTATACCTATTGCGAAGCCACATGGAGCCAGAGCCTCAGCGACTTCCTGGACTCCCATGTGCGGGCGCTACGGTATTTTGGCGGAGCCCCCGTACTGCTGGTCCCCGACAACCTCAAAGCCGCCGTTACCAAGGCGTCTCGCTAT
>JAAOMR010000465.1 GCA_018853935.1 Acidithiobacillus ferrivorans | reverse complement strand
ATTGCCCGAAGAAGGATCCTGCCGGTAGAGCGTCGTGAACAAGGCACTGGCGGCTGCATAGTCTTTCGTATGCACCAAAGACCAGGCTTTGATGGTCTCCATGCCCGGAGACAGTGGACCAAACCGTTGCGCGGCCTGCAGGCGTTGCAGGGTGCCCTTATAATCACGGTTTTTGTAATCGCGCAGGGCCGCCATGATGGCATGATGCCGGCGAAAATGCTCCGATGCCGGGGTGCCTGCCGGCAGATGGGCCATCGCCTCGCGCGCGACGGGCACATCATTGTCGGCCATGGCGAGGTTGCCCACCGTCTGCCAGTCGGCGGCTTTGCCCGACCATTGCGCGGCCTTTACCCACCACTGCAAGGCCGCATGCGATTGATGATTGGCACCCAATATGGCACCCATCAGACGCGCATCAGACGCCTTATGTAACTGGTTAATGGCCTCGGACTCGGGGGCTACCAGGGCTGCTGCTGCGGCGTTCTGCTGTGCACTGTGCGCGCGTGCAGCCATCATCAGCACATACTGCAGGTGCTGTGTCTGCAAGGTCTGCCGAGCGTCCGGGAACTGGGCCTGCGCCCGGGTATAGAGCACCTGCATTTCCTGCGGCGGCAAGCGATTGGCGGCCTGATTCAAAATGCCCTGCGCCTGTGCCGCATGCTGGCTGTGCTGCAGCAGGGAAATATAGACGAGGGTGGCCTGATGCGGATGACCGGTCGCCGCCAGGGCCTCTGCCCAGGCCTGCCGGTTGCCTGCATCAGCGAGGGTGAACACGCTGGGGGTCTGCGCGTGTAGGGCGACAATCTGGGACCACGCTTTTTGGCGCTCCAGTTTGCCGACGGCGCGACCGGCCAGCCCTTGATTCATCATCGCCAGCATTTTCTGTGATGGCTGATAACTGGGGTCTTCGCTCTGGATTTGCTGTATGGCGGACTGCAAGGCCTGCAGATGACCTTCACCCAGGAGCTGCCAGAGCCGGTTTTCTTCCAGCACATTACGCATGGAGACGAGGGAGACATGGGTCTTATCAGCGAGGGCACCCTGTCCATAACGGGTCTGCAATTGCTGCATATGCGTCCGCGCCAGCCCGACCTGACCCACCCGGATTTCTGCCCAGATCGTTTTTTCCAGGAGCACAAAACCCATGGTCGCTTGCGGTTGCCAGCCGGGATATTGCGTCATGGTCCGCTGCATCAGCGCCTGCGCCGTACGCAGGTGGTTACGGTTGATGGCCGCCCATATTTTTTGTTCAGCCGTATTGATCGCCGCGAGGGAGTGGTTCTTTTGGGTGTAGATGTTGCTGATCACATTGTTGGGCTGGCTTTGCTGAGACTGCAGCACATCGCTGGCACCCCGGGTCTGACCCGCCACCGGTGCAGCATAGGCACCGGCGGCATAGAGCGGGACACCACCAGCCACAATGAGGGTGACCCAGGAGCGGATACTGGACGTTTTGCGGTTATTCTTTTTCATAGTGCCTCCTCGGCGCGCCATTGCGCCTTTTTACGCAGGGTAAATATCCACTGAAGTTTCACAGTTTTTCAGTGCGGAATACAAAGGCTGGTTAACAAAACCGTCACTCATACATTGAGATTATGCTGCAATAGAAAGCGCTTATGGATGTGCCTTTTGGTAACCCGCTTCAT
>JAAOMR010000464.1 GCA_018853935.1 Acidithiobacillus ferrivorans | reverse complement strand
TGCGGCACGTTTGCGGCCATGGAGGCTATTACCGTCGCGTAGTCAATGATGGACGAATCAGACCTCGCCATGTCTCTGGCTAAGTTGCTGAGTCCGAAGGAGAGATTGATGTCGTTGCGCGCGCTGACCAGGGCATCGGCCACAAGGCCCGGCAGCGCATCCGATGCTGCCCGTGTATTCAACTGGTCCAGCAATTCCGGTGTCCCATGCTTGCGGACATGGGCGATAACATAACCGTCCAGAAGAGGATCAGTGGCAAGTGCTGTTTCACGCGGCTGAACCACAAAGATTTCTGAAGGCGTTATGACCTCCGTTCCCGGTGCGTCTTCTGATGCTGAATAGGTTGCTGACTGCCCGGCACGTTCACCGTCAAAAACCATGCGCCCGATATGCGTCCGGTAATCGGTCATCCCCTGCGTCCCCTGCAAAACGGCTTTGGCCGCATCTTTCAAAACGCGCGGCGTTTCCGGGTCATCCATCACGTTCAGCAGGGCATCGCTGACGGCCCCCCTCAAACGGCCTTCCATGAAATGCTCGAAACGGTTGGCTGGGTTTTTCGCCTGCGCCGTCACATCGGGTTCCCGCTCCCGGATCGTGGCCAGAACAATGTCGTCCAGCGTGGGCGAGATCACGGCATCCGGATTCACACCCGTCAGTCCTGCGGACGGCAGTCTTGCAGACGGCAGTTCTACGGACGGCGGGGAGTTCGTTTCATCCAGTACAGGGTACGTTGCGCCTGGCACAGGGTTCGTTTCATCCAGTGTAGGGTTGCCGCCCGCAGGGTTGCCGCCTGTAAGCTGCAATGTCACCGTATCCAGCAAAGTGAAAACTTTGACCCGCAGATCATCCAGCGTGCCATCGTTCACCAGGACCGCATCCACGGGCGCATTCCGCAATTCGGTTTCCGTGTTATGTGTCATGACTGCGGAATCGTTTTGCAGGCGCGAGTTTTCAATGCGTACCAGCACCCCGGTCAGGCTTTCCACTAAAGAGGCTTCGTTACGTTTACGCACGT
>JAAOMR010000463.1 GCA_018853935.1 Acidithiobacillus ferrivorans | reverse complement strand
CTGGCCCGTGGTGAGCCCATTCTGCTGTCCGGTTTTGGCAAGTTCACGCTGCGCGACAAGCGATCACGTCCTGGACGCAACCCCCTGCCGGGGTGCAACCCCCGGACGGGCGAATCTGCCCTGATTGCGTCGCGCCGGGTGGTGACCTTTTCGGCCAGTCTGGATCTGCGCAAACGCGGTAATGCTGGCGTCGTTGATGATGATTGTGGATGACAGGCTGGTGGGCGCTGAGGAACAGGCCAAGCTGGATTCCATTGTGCTGCGGCTGGCCGAGCGCGGGCGTGTTTCTGAGGCTTCGGCGCGGCGGTTGGTGCAGGATTTGTTCTTGCGTGAGGAGATCACTGACCGCTATGTGCGTATTGAGGTGGGATATGTGGCCCTGGGGCTATCGACTTTTCATCCGGGCGATCCGATTGCGATCCAGGAGACGATAGACAGGATGCGGGAGATGGGTGATCAGTCACCGGACAGCCAGCCGAAGCCGAGAATTCCCACGGAAGAAGAACTGCGGCGGCTGAATGATGAAAGGCGGGAGATGCGATTCCTGTCCATGCCGGTTCCCGGCAGGCCGGATCATTACCGGTGGCTGGCAACGATCATCGAGGATGAATCCCCGGAGATTTTACGAGTATGGAATCGGTATTGCTGCAGTGCGTCCTCACTTGCGCGCTATCAGGGAATGCTGCTGGAAGAAGAACCGGACCCGTATCGAATCGACGAGGAGGAAGAAGAACCGAAAGGGAAGCCGTGGCCGAAGGAATCCGTTCGGGAGTTCATTCGGGGTACGATGGCAGACATGGTGAAGGCGAAACGGGACTGGAACCGGGAGCGTCGTCGGTACTGGCCAATCCAGGTGGTGGTGGACAACACGGTCAAGAACGCGGTGAATGAGGAAGAACAGGAAAGTCCCAAAAAAGGATAAGGGAGAGAGGTCAACCACCCCGGCATGAATGCCGAGGTTTCCCGCGCAGTTCTGATAAGGAGGCAAGCCTACAGGCTACGGGCGATTCGATATGCGTTCTTAAAGCAGATCCTATATCGGATCGCCCTGAAAATGGCGGCGAAATATCCGCAGTTCAGCCCCAACAAAATGCGCCAGTAGCTCAATGGCCTGCCGGCGGCGACAGTAGAGCAGGAGCGTTCCGTCAACCCGGAACACTGCTAACTCAGGACAGTGGTTCGATTCCACCCATGCCGGGTGCAACCCTGGCGCACCAATTTTTTGAGATGTTGCACCTTACAAGAAAGGATTGCTATGGAAATACAGGGTGCTGCCTTGTTATGGTGGTGGCTTTCCGGTGTCAATGAGATCATCGGAAATATTGTCCTTGTGTTTTGGCTGCATTCTCACGGGGTTCATCTCCAATTTTGGAAGACGTTAAATCCCGGTCTAGTACTCAACTGTTACAGCGACTGGTGCGACCAAAATAAGCGGCCTGCCAAGCCCGTTGTTATCTATAGTATTTTGTCGATGGTGAGCGTTATTCTTTCGTGTTCCCTGGCAATTTTGATCACAGCTTGAGGTCGTCATTAAACAGATTCATAGCTCGCAACCGCAGCACATTTCTGCTTATAAGGAGGTTTCCCATGCAACCCTG
>JAAOMR010000462.1 GCA_018853935.1 Acidithiobacillus ferrivorans | reverse complement strand
CCCATGAGCACGCAACACTACCCCATGCTGCAACGCAATCTGCTCTATACTGCTGTTACCCGGGGCAAGCGTCTGGTCGTGCTTGTGGGTCAGAAAAAGGCTGTGGCCATGGCGGCGCGGAATGGATCCGGGAAACGGCGATGGTCAAAACTGCGGGAGTGGATGCAGTAGCTTGGGACGAGTGTGGAGAATGGTCGCAATAGACTGCAAGCGGACGTACGGCTAAGTTAAAGTATACCACATACTTACCGGGGTGAGAGCGGGGCAATTTCATTGTTTTGTATCATGTGGAGGCGTCAACAGAAAGACAACAAATACAAGCGCACAGTCTTTTTATTGAGGGCGCCAAATGGGTAATAATGATGCGAGGTGTCTAATTGACGCCTGCCATAGTATTTTCTGCGGCTATTCTCTATATCGCAATGCCCACATCACACTCGAACGCTAGGAGACTCAATGGACAATATCATTCTTACCGGGATGCTTAAGGACTTTTCAATGCGTCATGAATTGACGGCGGAGAACGTAGAGCAGCAGTTTGAGAAGTTCGCCAACTATTGCTTGCTCAATGCTGATCACTATGACTCGTTTGAGTTCGACAAAGTTGCGACGGGTAACTGCCTTGGAGTAGATGGCGTTGCTGTATCAATCGGCGGTGTCATCGTTGATGAGCTAGAAGACGCCAAGTTGTTTACGAAGGCTCAATTCGACGCGAAATTCATCTTCGCGCAGGCCAAGACCTCATCAAATTTTGATGTGGGTGATTTCCTCAAATTTTCCGCAACAGTTAAGGTTTTCTTTGGAAGAGATATCGCAGCCGTCCCTCCAGAGCTTCACAAGGCATTTAAGATTAAAGATGTTATTTACGGGCGTTCCGCCAAACTACGGCAACTGCCCACGGTGGAGCTTTCCTATGTGTATTCTGGTCGATACGGGTTGAAGGACACTCAGATTGAGAAGCAGATCGAAACCGAAATCCAAGCCTTGCGGGACATGCCTTACCTATTCTCAAAAGTGACGTGGCATGTGTACGATGGTGACGCGATCTCCAGGCTGTACCGAGAGACGCAGAACGATGTACAGAAGCAAGTCTCATTTCAGCGGCACGTGGCATTGCCGCCCATTCGAGGCACACTCGCTGCGTACATCGGTGTCGTAAGCTGCAAAGACTATGTCCGAATAGTTCAGAAGGAAAATGGGGAACTGAACAAAGGCCTTTTCTTTGATAATGTTCGAGACTTCCTAGGAGGCGACAACCCTGTTAACGAACAAATCGCCAAAACCATAAATAACACTGGGGAACGCGACCGCTTTGCGATTCTGAACAACGGTGTGACCATAGTTGCAAAGAATGTCACCCCTTCTGGAGACAACTTCATGCTCTCGCAATTCCAGGTCGTGAACGGTTGCCAGACAAGCCATGTCCTGTTTAAAAACCGAGAAACGTTGACAGATGACATGTTCATCACAGTCAAGCTAATAGTAACCTCCGACATTGACCTGACTGGAAAGGTGGTAGCAACAACAAACAGTCAATCGCTCGTGACGAAGGAAGCGTTTGCGACGATCCGTCCTTACCATCGGGACCTTGAAGATTTCTTCAACGCAATGCGTAGCTCCGGCTTTGAGTACTACTACGAACGTCGACCGCACCAGTACGATGAACAGGATGACATTCTCCAACATACCATCATATCGGCGCCCTCCCTCATTAAATCATTCGTCTCTGTAGCACTCGATGCGCCTCATAAAGTTCACTACTACTATGGACGTCTGCTCAATGAATACAACAGCAAGGATTCGAGCGAGCTTTTCGCGGAAGATGACTATCCGGGACTGTACTTCGCAGCGCACCACATATCCGCGCGTACGCGTATGCGCACCCTTGCCACCAAGAAATTCGACTTGAAAGGCTGGAACTTTCATCTCGCTCTACTTATCAAGAAGCAGCTCGCGCCTGGATTGCAGAAACGCGCAGCGCTAAACGATAAGAAGTTTCATGAGACGCTTGAGCGTATCGATCAGAATTTTGATCAGGCATATGACATTGCAGCTAACATCGTGACGCAGAGCAATCTTTCAATCAATGATAACCGTATACCTGGCGTCACCGCACAACTATTAGGCGAACTGGCCAAATCTAATATCAAGCCGACGGCTAAGCCTAGGGCTTCTGCATCTCTGGCAAATTCAGTATCGCTTACTGATGGGAACTACGTCGGACAGGTTGAGTTTGTTGACTATTCTACACAGAAAATCGACATAAAATATGGTCCGTACACCATAAAAGGTATTGCCGCCAATGCCGAGGCTCTGGCCCTAAAGCAGGGAGATCGTGCATCGTTCACTATCAAGAATAAGACTGTCATTGTCTCAGATCTGTCGTTGACGCCATAGTATTCACTATGGTTGAGATCACCGATATGTTGAAGTCTTTTTTATGGAACACCTAGACAGTGCACTGTAATCGAACCTTTCCTGGATACCAAGTTTCTGGACACCACCAGCCCCTTTTGGGTGCTGTTCTGTGCAGGAACCCATCCAGCTCTATCAATGTCCTGGAAAAGGTACTCTCTGGCCGATCGAACGGGGCTCTTCGCTGTTTTGAGTGGGTAGGATGGGGGTGGCGGACCATGCTTCTGGGGCCGCGCCAATCACTGGTCAACCGCTGTCACTGTCCGTCATATCACAACTTCTAGGTAAAGCATTGGCGCGGAGCACCTTGTTTACAAACGATATGTATTAGTCTACAAGGTGAGTCTCGGCGGCAACCCACGATGTACGCCCAGCGTCCCATGCATCCTTGACCAGGCCTCATGGAGACTGATTCTACCCACTCGATATGACGAGGAGCCTCGAACGGCAGCTTCCGCTGCCCTGCCGCCTGATGGTCGGCAGCAGACTGGTAGCGGACATTTGCCCTTTAACGTCGAAATTCACCGGTGCATAGCGAAGCGGCGCATCCGAGTGAAATTGCCTTGTTATGCGTTCGTGACAGGCAAAAACCATCTTGCTTTGATACGGCCAAAATCTCTCCGCTTATTTGTTTTGATGTTTTTCTTTGGGTCATATACGAACTCATCGCTTGATGTCCTTCGATAAACTACCCAATGCCATGTGCCCAAGTCTTCCTTGTAGTTTATGGCTAATATTGCCATTTCAGGAAGCTTTTGAAAGCCATTAAATTGCCGCCTTTTCTTCCCAAGTTCTATATCGAAATTTTTACCTAAATCTTTGAGGTGTTTGGTTCCTGTATAAAATGTACCTGAATCATCAAAACCCAGCTGTTTTACGGCCAACTCCCTTACACTGCTGTAGTCGGTACCTGCCAACATTGCGATACATGCTAATCCACAGCCAGTTGGGTCTCCTTGCTTTACTCTTCGCATTTGCCCGATTTCCTTCTACACATAACGTGAATTCGTCTGCCCCGGGGTGGCTACAGCATAACACTCGACATTGCCGTATAACATTTTTGTATCTCCCCCCGGCTACAATCGTCCTCCTTTTTTAATTCTACACCAATCGACCCGAATTTTAACGACCGCTTCAGTAAAGGGTTGTCTGATGCCTGCCCACACTGCGGCTGGTTCTGCAGGGCTCCTCGGGCAGGCGTCGGACAAGCCACGAAGGAGGAAACCGCGGGGGGAAACGTGACGTTCAGATGAGGCTACAGGCTATGGGGATTTGAAGCGTCGCATCCTGGCACGAAAGGCCTAATTGGCATGACTGATGGGCTGATTTGTTCTCTTGGATAGGTAGTCTGTGATCGTATATGCCCGATTTCTGGCGATACACTACGGTTCAACAGGCTAAAATTGTCCTGTTTTCTGGACGAGGCCCAAGGGTCTCTTATTGGCTCTGGCCAATATATCGCCGGTTGGCAGTGGGGTAGGTATCGGTATGCGCTGGAAGTCATAGTGCGCCGCAATGCCGGGGTGGCGCGCGGATGGAGGATTCACGCACTAGAATGTCGACGATGATCATCGCGGCCCCGCAATCCGGGCAGACAAAGGTGGGCTGGGTGGCTGTTCCTGCTGACGTTTCATCGTGTTGTGGCGATGTATCGGGAGTCGCGTGTAAAAGCTTGCGTACCAGCGCAAGCTTTTTCTTGCGCCCGGCGTTGGCCAGCAGCCCATAGTGTCGGATGCGATGAAAACTGCTGGGTAAAACATGCATCAGAAAGCGACGCATGAATTCGTCCGTACTGAGGGTCATGATTTTATGACGAGTACGACCTTTTGCCCGGTAATCTTTCCAGCGGAAGGTTACCCCGTGCGCGTCGAAGGCCACGAGGCGCCGGTTGGAAATCGCCACCCGATGCGTATAACGGGATAGATAGGCCAGCACCGCTGCAGGTCCGGCAAAGGGGCGCTTGGCATAAACCACCCATTCGCAGTTCCGCAATGGCGCGAGCCAGTCAGCAAAGGCGGCAGCATCGACCAGCGCAGCATATTCTCCGAAAAACTGGAGCTGACCGGCGTGGTGCGCTTGACTGAGTGCTTCGAGAAAGCGCCGTCGAAACAGGCGCGAGAGCACCCGCACTGGCAGGAAAAACCCCGGCTTGCAGGCGACCCAACGGGTGCCGTCGAGAGATAAACCGCCGCCGGGGACAATGCCATGGACATGGGGGTGATGCGTCAGCGCCGATCCCCAAGTATGGAGGACCAGGGTAGCCCCGATGCGTGCACCCAGATGCTGGGGATCTGCCGCAATGGTGTCTAATGTTTCGGCAGCGGCGTTAAACAGCAAGCGATAAATCACCGCCTTGTTGTAATAGGCGATCGCGCTGATGGGTGCCGGCAAGGTGAAAACCACATGATAATAGTCTACCGGCAGCAGATCGGTTTGCCGGGCCTCCAGCCAGCGTCGAGCCGCGCTGGCCTGGCACTTCGGGCAATGCCGGTTGCGGCAGGAGTTATAAGAAATATCCGTATGCGCACACTCCGTGCAGCTCAGCACATGTCCACCCAGCGCTGCGCTGCGGCATTGCTCGATGGCGGACATGACCTTGAGCTGGCCGAGGCTCAAGTGCGAGTGCTGCGCGTGTCGCCAGGTTGGCCCATGGGGACGGAACGATGGGAAAGTGGCACGTAGCAAGCGGGGATACCTGCCTGCGGGGTGAACGCAGGCAGGAGTCAGAGTCCCAATAGTACCGGACACGGAGCAGTAGCTGTAACGTGGAGAAGTGC
>JAAOMR010000461.1 GCA_018853935.1 Acidithiobacillus ferrivorans | reverse complement strand
AACTCCAGATCAACCCGGTCCGCAACCAGTCGCAATGCCAATTGCCGCAGGGCGATAAGGTTGCCTTTACGAAAAAAATGCGTCATCGCGCGCTGGCCGCGTTCACCCAGGTATACCTTGCCTTCCTTGAGCCGTTGCAAGAGATCATCGTCAGTGATGTCTACCAGAATCACTTCATCGGCCTGCTGGATGATCTGATCCGGCAGGGTCTCCTGAACCTGTATCCCGGTAATCTGCTGGACGACTTCGTGAACGCTCTCCAGGTGCTGAACATTCACGGTGGTCACTACGGAAAGCCCCGCGTCCAGCAGTTCTTCCAAATCCTGCCAGCGCTTCTTGTGGCGAGAGCCGGGAGCGTTGCTGTGGGCCAACTCGTCCAGGAGGAGCAGCCCGGGGCGGCGGGCAAGGGCCGCATCCAGATCAAACTCTTCCAGCACAACGTTTTTATATGGAATATGCACGCGTGGTAACAGCGGCAGGGCATCGGCCAAGGCTTGGGTTTCACTGCGCTGATGGGTTTCGACGAGACCCACCAAAACGTCCACCCCCTTGGCCATCTCCTGCTGCCCGTAGTGCAGCATGGCG
>JAAOMR010000460.1 GCA_018853935.1 Acidithiobacillus ferrivorans | reverse complement strand
AACACGGAGAATTCGTTCTGGCCGCTCATCTCGTGCAGCAGGGTATGCACCAGCCCCGCCACCGGGCTGCTCATGCCCGCCGAGAATCGGGGATTCTGACTCAGAATCGCGGCCAGTAGGGTGCTCCCGGAGCGGGGTAAGCCGGAAATGAAGTGATAACGATGGGTGGAAGGCGCGGTTTCGGACATAATTTATTCGATTTTACTTGTGCTTATCGTCGGAGTTATTAAAACGGGTGAGGGTGTTTATCAGGCGTTTATGGTAACAAGTAATGATTGTGGAGTTTTTACCGCTATTGCGCTCGCCCATGCCGAAAGTGCTAACGTCTCCAAATCCAGCAGCCTCAGCGCTGCGGCACAGGCGCCGTGGTGTGGTGTTTCCAGCGGTGCTCCCCGGCGAGGTCTTGCCGGCGGCGCCACCCGACGCGGTTTTGGTCAACTCCGAGGCGACTTGCAGCACGCCCAGCGCATGGTTCCAGACCAGGCGGTAAAAGCGGTTTGTGGTGATTTTCCTTATTTAATCGAGGATAACGGGCTTGTCATCGGCATCCCACACCGTAATGCCACCGGCCAGGCTGTGTATGTTTTGAAACCCCATTTCCTGAAGGGCCACGGTAGCGAGGGCGGAGCGGGATCCGCTTCGGCAATAGAGGACTACCATGCGCTCACGGGCTGCGGACAATTCCGGGTGTCGGTGTCCATATTCCAGATCGGCCAGTTCCTCAATGTGACTGCGCGGTGCGTGAATGGCCCCCGGTAAACGATTTTTTTGATATTCTTCCACATCTCGCACGTCGACGATCAGGACATCATCGCGGTTACTGAGTAGTAATGCTTCCAACGCATCACCGCTGATCTCGTGAATCTGCTCGCGGGCGGCGCGTAAAATATCTGCAAGAGATTTTGCCATGTATCTTTGTCCTAATTGCCGATCATAACGAGAGAAGCTGGTCACAACTGGTAATCATGCGCGCCAGATCTCCAGCCGAGGCGATGCCGTTTATTTCCGGCAGGAGCCTGTCCTCGGAGACGCCATAGCCCGGCAAGGCGGCCTTACAGACATACATGTTTACCCCGGCCATTTTGGCGGCGCGAATAAAACCCATGATATTCTGCCCTCCGGGCATGGCCGAGAAATGCTCGGGGATGCCCCGTTCCATGAGCTTGACCCCTTCCATGGTGAAAAACATATTCACCGCGTGTTCCATGGAAGTGAGGACGGAGGCCAAATAAAAAGGGGTGGCACAACGATGCGGTGTGCTGGGTCCGCTGGTAGCGATAATGAGAATGTTTTTTCCCTCGGCGTCTTCAGTGGGCTGCAAGTTTCTCTCCTTTCGATTTGCGGGCGGATTACTTATTCCAGGGCAATACTCAATTCCTCGCCAAATATCCGCTCCTGTAATCCCCAGCCCATGGCCATGGTGCCGGTCGCGTTGCGGAACTCCTCCGCGCGCGCGGGATGGTTGAACGAGGCATGGGTGAGGTGCCGCACAATCGCCTTTCTATCCGTAACCAACGAAAGCATGTGGATCAGTTCGCCCGCATCACGGCCAACCAGTTCGCCGCCGAGCAATTCACCCGTCTCCTGATCGGACAGCAGCCGGATAAAACCATCGACATCATCCTGACCCAAGGCCCGGGGGGAACTCTCAAAAGGTGAGAACCCCACTGCGACGTCGAAGCCAGCGTCGTCCGCCTGCTCATCGCTCATGCCAATGCGGGCCAACTCAAGGGCAGAGTACATGACCTCCGGCACCCACATGGGATCTCGATATTTAGTATTTCCCGACACAATGTTATCCACCGCCAGATTCGCGTCCGCTATGGCTTGATTGGCTGTCATGAAAGGACCAATCACATCACCGATGGCATAGATACTGGGGGCTTCAGTCTGCAAATGCGCGTTGATCCGGATGAAACCGTTGTCGTCCGTGATGACAGCGGTATTTTCCAGACCTAATTTTTCGGTGTAGGGCTTGCGGCCCGTGGCGAGCAACAGCCAGTCGGCATGGAGTTCTTCACCGTTCTTGCCGATGGCGGTCACGCCGTCGCCCCCGGTATCTAACTGTTCCAGCTTGAACCCCATGCGGAAGGGAAGAATACCCAGACGGCCCAGGGCGGCGCGCAAGTCATTTTTGGCCTTGTTGGAATAAAAGGATTTGTCGAGGCAATGGGAGTTGATGACCCATCGTACTTTTTTCCCTAACATGGTGAGAATGTATGCCAGCTCCGTACCGACAACACCGCCCCCCACGAGTAAAACCTCCCCTCCCTCGGGCACCCCATCGTCGAACATCATGTCGGTCGTGAGGACTTTCCCGGCTACCGGATGCGCCGAAGCGGGCCATCCCGGTGTGGAGCCCGTCGCAATGATACTATGTCGCGTTTTGATTGTGACGGGTCCCTCGGCCGTACGCACAAGAACGTGGTTCTCGTCTACAAAACTGCCAAGGCCGGAGAACATCTCCACCCCCAGGCGTTGGAGATAGCTCGTAAAGCTGGTTCTGACGGTGTTCACCACATCCCGCTGGTGTTCCCAGGCTTTGGGTATGTCCACACCGGACATATCGGCAATAATCCCCCGATGATGGATACGGGTGCTTTCTTCCATTAACTTGGCGGTTTCATACCAGGCCTTTTTGGGGACACAGCCTCGATTGAGGCAGGTTCCGCCCCAGGTGGCGCCTTCAACAATGGCCACTTTGAGTCCCCTGAGTCTGGCGCGGATAGCGGCATGATAACCACCGGGGCCACTACCGATGATCGTCAGGTCGATGGGCTTGCTGATATTCAATGAGATACCTCTGACGGCGGCGATTGTTTACGAGGATTTCATGGTAACAGGCCATAGCCGCCGAAGTTTTACCACTATTGCGCTTAATAAATCCTATTTATGGATTAAATCGGATGGTGAAAGCTGAGCGGGATCGCCAAGGTATCCACAAACACAAGGGCCGTTTAGATCAATCCGACATGCGCAGTCAGCGCCCAGGCATCTGCCGGGATGGTCCAAGGGGCGTGGTGGAAACGCTCAAAGGCGGGCACCAGGGCGAGTTGGTGGGAGGTGGCAGGCAGCCACTGTATTACCAAGGTGGCTATGGTCTGGGCGATACGCTCGATATAAGGGCCATGCTGGTCCAGTGCGGCATAGCGTCCGCCGGTCAGGGTGATAGGCACGCAAACGGGGAGATGTGGCGTGATGGATCTGTGCCCGACTGTTAGGAATGCGCAGTCATAACGAATATGACCGGGTGGGGTAAGGTAAGGGTCGTCATGGAGAATACCCATGAAGGTGAGACCGGACGGATCTATATCTGCCATGCGCAGACGCCAGGAAAAATCCAGCCAATGCGCGGGGACATCGGCATAGTTGCCCAGATAGCGCCGACCCAGAAGATGTTGGGTGGGCAGGGTCATGACCTGCACCGCGCGCACGAGGTCGGGAATCGATGGCGCGTGGTAGATATCTTCGCGGAATTTGGCGCGAAACTGGGCAGGCGACAGGCCGTATTCGCGGGAGAAGGCACGGGTGAAGGCCTGCTGGCTTTGATAGCCGGACGTGAGTGCAATATCCAGAATGGTTTTGTGGGTGCGACAAAGCAAGATGGCCGCGCCATTGAGGCGTTTGGCACGGGCATAGGCCAGTGGTGCCAGGCCGGTATTTTTCCGAAAAATACGATTCAATCCGAACAGGCTCAGGCCAGCCATTTCGGCCAAATGCTTGAGGTCAGGCCAGTCGTCACCGCGGTGCTCAATGCTCCACCAGAGTCGCTCCAATGCCGACAAGGGCGTTATCGGACAGCGCGCGTCATTCGGGCTGTCCTCCGCGTCCGTTTTATGAGCGTTTTCGTCATCGCGGTTGGGCATGGTGCATCCGTGCTTATCGATTGTCATACCCAACCCCTAGTGCTGCCCTTTACCCATAAATATTATCCATCAAGTTCATCCTTGAGGCACGGTAGATTTGTTCTAACCGTAACTCATTGTTCCTGATCCCCGGAATGCCATGCCACTCGTTGCTAACAATCTATTTCTGTTTATTATTACCATTGGTTACTCTGTGGACAGCATCCAACAATTTGTTTTTATTTGAATATGTGTTCAGGACAAATTTACCGTGATCCTTGAGGGCGAAGCCCTCGCAGAGGGTGCGTAGTTGTGCATATCCCTGCCACATTATTTGTTGTCAATCAGCACTTGTGATTGGTCAGTTTTCAGCAGGGATCAGCGTCAAGATTGTTCACCCAAGACCAGATCAATATTCTGGAAATTCTTACTCTCCTTCAGCGAAGTTGGACGAAGCCGCTACGCGGAGGAGTCGCCTGCTGCGGCGCCACGAATTATTCTGCACCTTCATCCCCTCAATGCCGAGGGGTTAATTCTGCAATATTTCGTGAGGACAAACCAGTATGAAGACCCCCACCGACGATCACTTTGAGCGGCAATACCAGACGCATCTCAAGCACCTCAAGCTCAAAGGCGCAACCCAAGACCATCGAGGCGTACGCCCGTGCCATCCGCCGCATCGGCGACTACTTTGATCATCAGATTGACGCATTGACCGCAGCGTAACTCACCGACTACTTCACCGACCTGGTGGCATCGCACTCCTGGAGTTCGGTCAAGCTCGACCTATACGGGCTCAAGTTCTTCCCGGAAGGTCAGGTGCGGGTGCATCTCTGCGGCCAGCCGGTGGATATGCGTAAGTCTTATGACGGGCTATATGCCCTGACCCGCAATACCCTGCACCGGGATCCGCTGTCCGGCCACCTTTTCGTCTTCATCAACCGGCGGGCCACCCAGATGAAAGTCCTCTACTGGGACCGCACTGGATTCTGTCTCTGGGCCAAGCGCCTGGAGCAGGGTCGATTTCTCTCGGGCTGGCAGAATGTCACGCCGCGGGAAAAGGATTGGACGGGCCTCAAGCTGATGCTCGAAGGCATTGAGCCGGGGCGTCTGCGCAAGCGTTATAAAGGGCCGAAAAATGCGCAATAACCAAGCGTTTGTATGGACAAAAGTGCCCGTTATTGATACGATTTTGCTTATGAAAGCGACGACGGCAGCAGCCCTTTTCCCCACGCCTTTGAGCCTCGAACAGGCGGCGGCTTTTACCCCGCAGCAGGTGCTTATGGCGGTGCAGGGATGGCAGCTTGCCGAGCAACAAGCCGCAGCCTCCAACAGCAACTGACGGCCTTCAAAGAACAGATCGATGCCTTGAAACAGCAACTTGACTGGTTCAAGCGCCAGACCTTCGGGCAGAAGAGCGAAAAGCGGATCCCGGAAGCACCGGCCAACCAGCTCAGTTTGGATGAGACGATGGATATGGAAGCGGCGGTCCCCCCCGCCACATCACCCACCCGTCTGGTCCCTGCCCATCAACGGAAGGTCTTGCGCTCAGCAGAAGACAAAGCGGAAGCCGTGCCCTTCTTCGATGAAAACCGGGTGCCGGTAGAAACCATCGA
>JAAOMR010000046.1 GCA_018853935.1 Acidithiobacillus ferrivorans | reverse complement strand
CGGGGGAGACGGAATAAACCGCCATGACATATATAGCTTTCCCCCTGGGAGCGGCGGCCACCAAGTCACGCAGGATACCGCCTTCGGCGGTTGCATGTTGCCCATGGCAACGTCCGCGCAGTTGTTCAAGCGGCACGCCAACGCTTGCAGGGACTGGAGTCTTCCTTGACCATATAGTGGCTGCAAGGTTTTTAATGGGCAGACATTCGGATTTTTTCGGGGAAGGATTGATGTATGACACACGACCAACATGACGCCGATGACCATGCCGACCATAGTGCTGGTCACCAGCAGACCCACGGCCACGCGCATGGGCATAATCATGCCCATGGCCCGGCGGACTACGGCCGCGCCTTCGCCATCGGGGTGGCGCTCAATCTGAGCTTCGTGCTGGTTGAGGCCGTGTTCGGGGTGATTGGACATTCCCTGGCCTTGTTGGCGGATGCCGGCCATAATCTCAGTGACGTGCTGGCCATGTTGATGGCTTGGGGCGCCACTGCCCTGGCCCGCCGCCCACCTTCAGTCCGTTTCACCTACGGGTTGCGCAGTTCGTCTATTCTGGCGGCGCTGGCCAACGCTGTATTTCTGTTGGTGGTGACTGGCGGGATCGCCTGGGAAGCGATTCAGCGTCTGTTGCAGCCAGCTCCGGTAGACAGCGGTATCGTGATCGGTGTGGCGGCTTTCGGGGTGCTGATCAATACCGGGACGGCGCTGCTGTTCATGGCAGGGCGCAAGGGCGACCTGAATATCCGGGCAGCCTTTTTGCACATGGCGAGCGACGCTGTCGTCTCGCTGGGTGTGGTCATCGCTGGGATCGTGATGCTCTTTACGCACTGGTTTTGGCTGGATTCCACGGTGAGTCTGTTCATCAGTGCGGTGATCGTGATCGCCACCTGGGGAATATTGAGGGATTCCACCCAGTTGGCCCTGCATGGCGTGCCAGAAGGGATCGAAACCCAGGCGGTACGCGCCTATCTCGCCGCTCTGCCGAATGTGGCGGCGGTGCATGACCTGCACATCTGGGCCATGAGCACCACGGAAACGGCGCTGACCGCGCATCTGGTTATGCCGAACGGCTATCCGGGGGACGCACTGCTGAATCAGATTGGCGATGAATTGCAGGTACGCTTTCGTATCGACCATCCCACCTTGCAGGTGGAGACCGGCGATCCGGCCCATCCATGCGCACTGGCGCCGGATCATCGGGTTTGAGATTTTCCGCCTGGAAGCACGAACGACTGAGGGTTTCTCGGGGGGCGCATGCATCGATGCGCCTCCGTGAGTGACCACTTGGATCACGGTGTCTTGGGCCACATTGACAAATGGCGGGGGCTCGATTAGTTTCTTAGTTGCGTAGTATGTTAACTAATGAATACTCGAGGTGATCCGTGTTTTTCAAACAATACAGTAATGCTGATGGTACCCTGTCCTATTTCTACGGATGTGGCAGCAAGGGTTCGGCGGTGGCAGTGGATGTCGTGGCTGGCGATGAGCGGTGGTTTCTGGATGCAGCGCAAAAGGCTGCCGTGCGGATCGACTTTGTCATCGATACCCACGTCCATGCCGACCATCTTTCTGGCGGCAAAAAGTTGGCAGAGTTGGCCGGAGGCCTCTACTGCCTGCACGAAAGCGACGTGGGTAAGGTCCATTTCCCGATCCGCGGACTCAAGGATGGCGAGGTGCTGGAAAGTGGTAATGTGCTGACGAAAGTCCTCCATACCCCCGGTCATACCGCCGACAGCATCTGCCTGCTGGTCAGTGATCTGCGGCGCAGCGCCGACCCCTGGTTCGTGCTGACGGGAGACACCCTGTTCGTCGGTGGCGTTGGCCGGCCCGATTTGGGGGGGGCACCGGAGGAAATGGCGGGCCGGATCTTCGACAGCATCCATAACAAACTCCTCACCCTGCCCGACGACCTGGAGATATTCCCTGGCCATGCAGCGGGCAGTGTCTGTGGTGCGGGCCTGTCCGGCAAGCCGTCCTCCACTATGGGTTTCGAGAAGCGCTGGGACCCCTATCTGTCCATGACCGATCGGGACGCCTTCATCCGCGAACTCACCGCCAACATCCCGGAGCAGCCGGCGGAGATGGCGCGCATCGTGGCGGCCAATCTGGGGGCGGCGGCATGAGCGCGGAGACGGTGCGCTTCGCCCTCTTTGCCGAGGTCTTTGCGGCGCTGGCCCATCCCAAGCGCCTGGAGATGATCCACTACCTGGGTGAACGGCAGCATACAGCGGGGGAGTTGGCCGAGTTGACCGGGCTGTCCAAGGCCAATGTCTCGCAACACCTCAACGTGCTTAAGGCGCGCGCTCTGGTGCATTGCGACAAGTGCGGCACCTTTTGCCATTACCGCCTCACCAGCCCCGACGTGCTGGAGACCTGCGAGATCGTGCGGAAGCTGATCCTTGACCAGATGGATATCACCACCGCCTGCCGCCAGCAACTGGCGGAAGTCGTACCGCTGCGCAAAACGTCGTCATGAAGCCGGTGCATGCACCGGCTATGACCTATCAGCGCGGAATCGCCCGCAACCGTGGCCAGTTTCTGCTGCAGACCGTGCAAGTGTTCTTTGTCGGTCTGGTCATCGGCATGGAGCGCACGGTGCTGCCTTCACTCGCCCACGATTTCGGGGTGACCAAGGGTGCGTTTCTCTTTCTCGCGAGCTTCGTGATTTCCTTTGGCCTGGTCAAAGGGGCGCTTAATCTGGTGGCAGGCGCCCTTTCCGATCGCATCGGGCGCAAGCGTGTCCTGTTGTTCGGCTGGATTGCGGGCATCCCCATCCCCCTGCTGATCTTCTTCGCCCCTAACTGGTGGTGGATCATCGCTGCCAATGTTTTTCTCGGCATTAACCAGGCCTTCACCTGGACCATGACGGTGACCAGCCAGATCGACCTGGCTGGCAGCCGACAGCGAGGCTTGGCGGTGGGAATCAATGAGGCGGCGGGTTATGTGGGCATGGGACTGGCGGGTCTTGCCACCGGTTATCTGGCGGTGCTCTATGGCCCGCGCTGGGCCTTGCTGCTTTTCGGATTGGGCGCGATCCTGGTCGCCCTGGCACTGCTGGTAAAGGTGCGCGATACCATCGCCTGGGTCCATGCCGAGCATGCCGCCCATCCCGTGTCTGCGCCTCTGGCCACCGCGGGTTGGAGGTGCAGCTTTATCGATGTATCTTTCCGGAATCCACGCTACCGCGCCTTTTGTCAGGCAGGGGTGGCCAACAAGGTGGCCGACACCCTCGTCTGGGTGCTCTTTCCGCTCTATTTCCTGCAGCACGCCATGGGGGTGGTGGCCATCGGCTGGATCACCGGTGTCTACGGGGCTGTCTGGGGGTTTTCGCAACTCTGGACCGGTCATCTGGCCGATCGCATCGGGCGCAAGATCCCCATCGTCAGCGGCTTTTTTCTGTTGTCTGTGGGCCTGGTGACCACTGCCCTGGTGCAAGGCTTTGCTTTGTGGGTTCTGGCGGCGCTCATCATGGGTCTGGGCATGGCGCTCCTGTACCCGAATCTGGTCGCCGCGATGTCCGACACGGCCCCGCCGCTGGAGCGCGGGCGCATTCTCGGTATCTATCGGTACTGGCGTGA
The DNA here is from genome assembly GCA_018853935.1 of Acidithiobacillus ferrivorans. GTDB lineage: Bacteria > Pseudomonadota > Gammaproteobacteria > Acidithiobacillales > Acidithiobacillaceae > Acidithiobacillus > Acidithiobacillus ferrivorans. The sequence goes on along the minus strand of JAAOMR010000046.1, from coordinate 11,381 downwards.
TACCGGTTATGCCATCGGTGGATTGCTGCTGGGACTGGTGGCGCAATGGAGTAACGAAATTCTCCCCGCCATCTGGGCTACGGCCGGTATTGTCGCCCTTTCGGGGCTGTGGATTGCGCTGGTGGTGCGGGAAACCCATCCCCGCTCTCTGGACCAGCGCCGCTGATGCGGTGATGGCTTTCCGCAGCGGCAGTATGCGTAATTTCAGCCGCCCTCAAAGAGGATAATGGTCACGCCCAGAGAAATAAATGAGGAAAAGCAGCGGTCCAAAAATCTTGTCTGGCCGCAGCCAGCCGAGGATGGGCCCGAGTAGGATGCCCAGCACCAACAAAAAAGAATGGCGGGTAGATTGACCCGCCAGGCGAGTCACTGGCTGATGAGGCTGAGGAATGCCAGACCGCGCGATGCGGAAAACAACGCCAAAGTTGACGCTCATTTCCAATAACTTCCGCGAATTATTGCGACCCGTCAGTTCGATTTGTTGTGGCTGAATTTGCTGCTCGCATGGCTTCATTTGCGGTCTTCTGCGCATTGTTTGCACGAGTAATCGCATCATAAGCAGTTTGTTGGTTGGCGTTTGCTTTGCTGAGGGCCTGATTGGCCGTTATCTGCGCCTGCTTAGCCATAGCTTCTGCTGAACTCGCTTCAGCCTTCGTTTTATCACAGCCCGGATTACTTGCGCATCCAGCGAGCCCCAGAGGAATGATGATTGCTGTCATTACAAAAAAATGATGTATATTTTTCACGTTATATATCCTTTTATCGGTGTCGGTTAGGTATGACCCTGTGCTAAGTTTGCTGTATGTGCCTTGAGTTGTTCCATTAATGAATCAAAGCCTATATGCTTCAAAGCATCTGCAAATTCTGATTTTTCAATGGCCATATTGCTTACGCCATCGGTGCTTACATTCAAGATCTGCCACTGACCATCAGACTTTCTGAGAATATAGGCAAATTGATTTTTGGCTCCGTCATGGGAAATGAGGACACTGGTGACGATAACATCTCCACCTGCTGCCATTTTAGGTGGCGCTAAGGTGAATTTCTGACCGGAATAATGGTCAAAGTGCGAGGCATAGTTGGCTGCCGAATATTTTGTCAATGTCTGCACAAATTGATGCTGCTGACTAATGTTGAGGTTATTCCATGCGTTTCCCAAGCTTATCTGACTGATCAAAGGAAAGTTAAACGCTGATCTGATAGCCGGATAGAGGATGTGAAAGCGCTGCTCATAAGTGCCAGATGACCCCGTTTTCATCGACTGAATGAGCGCAGTGTTCAGATCTGAAATCACCTGCTCTGGGGTGCTGACCTGATTAGTGGACAGGGCAGACGTTGGTGTGGCCAATCCTGCCGCCCAAGCGCCAGCACTGCCCAGCGAGATGAGGCCGCAGGTGGCAGTGAGAATAATAGCTTTGATGTACTGTTCACGAACTACCATGACAACCATCCTTTTGTGTTGATTCGGAATTTCATCCTACAACCGCCGTCTTCCCGTAATTAATGCGACAACGAACAACACCAGGAATATGATGAAGAGAATCTTGGCAATCGATGCAGCTATGCCGGCGATGCCAAAAAATCCCAGTACACCAGCTAGCAAAGCAACTATGAAAAATACCACGGCCCAATAAAGCATGAGTATTCCTCCTTTGGAATAAATATAAATATATCAGTCATGATAAAAATTGATCCGGAAGAAAGATTATTTCTTCATTTTTTCTTTAAAATCACCATAGACTGACTGAGCCTTGCCCAGATTTTTTTCCAAATTCCCTTCGCTTTCTTGTTGGGAATCGCCGAGAATTTTTCCAGCAACTTCCTTTACTGCACCGGTGGAAGTTTTCATACGCCCTTTTATCTGATCCTTGTTCATGGTTTTCTCCTGTTTCAGGTTGTTAATTGTCTAATGTCTTCTGCACCAAGTTGCTGACTTGCTAGTGCCAAAAACTGGCGAAATAGCGTTTTATTGCCCAGCAGGCCTACGCCCTTGGTAACCTTAGTGACACTTTTACCCGATAACGTCAGCGATACGCTCACATCTTTACCACTTTCCGTTTCACCTTTGGTCGTGACGTCATCGACTTAAAATTGTACGGCTCCGATCTGGGTAATATGCATCACTATAAATACTCGCAATACCGCGGCCCGGACAGTGATCATACCTTCCTGCTGAATATTCAGCATTATTGGTTACCATTATTTGCGTTCGGTGCAGCCGCGTTCTGCGCATTTTGTGCAGCATCTGCCTTGGCTAAAGCCTGGTTCGCGGTCTCTTGTGCGGTCTTGGCACTACTTTGAGCGGCCTCCGCCTTGGCGCTGGGGCCTCCACCACCAAAAAAGCAACCAGCAAGAGCCAACGGTACCATCATCACTGAAGCCATAATGATGCGCTTTACGGGTCTGAATGTGTTCATAAGAATCTCCTTGGTAGTGAGTTATAAAGATGGCATATTCAGAATCAAGATAACTTCTTACCTAAGCTTTTTATGGTTTTGTTTGCGTTGTAGGATAATGCTTCGCTCTCTGCTTTATTGGCATTTTTGCAGGAATTGAGGTCACTACGGTTAGCATTGTCCTTACACCAGGCAACTTCTTCTGACATTTTGTTCTGATGATGCAAATACCAAGATACATCATGCCCGCCTTGCGGGCCCTGATTTATCGAGGAGCAGCCCGCTAAGGCAAACAGTGCGATGGGTAATGCCAGTTTCTTAACCATAAGATTCTCCTTTCGATAATCTACTTCCTACCCCTGCCTCTCGCCCTTTACTTCTTTAGAGCGGCGACAACCACCTAACACCGGGGACAGTATAAGAATTTTCTTTCAAAAATTCCTCATCCCCTTAAACTAGTTTCTATTATAGTACAAATTGTAAGGGTGCTCTGTGCGTTAGCACACGCTTTCCGCATCGTAAAAGAAGGCGTGTGCAACAGGGTGAGGGTTTTTGCCTTCAGGATGCAGTTTTTGCGCAGGGTATCCTGCTGGGGTTGTTGGCCACCTGAGTTCGACAGTTAATCTTACAACTCATTGATATCGCTAATAGAGACCTCAAAATGCCCTACAAGCGATGCAATCAGATGCGCGGAGGACGTACCAGCTGCGCAGCTGTGGATTCGACCATCACTTGGCGCCAATTCCGCCATGCGATGTCGCTGGTCCCGTGGAGTGGGTCCATTCAAGCGCGTTAGATTCCGGCATCGAGGGTGTCCTGAATTTTCCGATGGATGGCCTGGATCGTATTTTTATTGTGCTGCTTACACTAATGGCGCCACATTCGTGATCTCGTATTGTATCCCGTGGTCTTGAGGCGATGATTGATCGCCTCTTTGGGGTGTAAGAATTTTTGTGTAAATGGTCATTTGGCAGGAAACTGCCGTCCTGTGAGAAAGGAATTGTAAATGACTATTAGTAATGAACTGCTGGACAGCCTATTGGCTGACTACAAGACCCCGGAAGATTTGATAGGTGAGGGCGAGCTGCTCAAGCAGCTGACTAAGCGGTTGGTGGCACGGGCACTACAGACCGAGATGGTCGAGCACTTGGGATATGCTAAACATGAGTCCGTGGCTAATCAGAAGGGTAAAGGGTGCGGTTTGGGTGCCGGTGGGTGCCCACGGCTTGCGACTTGGTGTCCAAAAATTGCCCCATGACGGGGTTTTGATGCTCTGGAATGCTGTGTAACTATTTGTTTTGATTGGTGCGCCTGACAGGAATCGAACCTGTAGCCTACGGCTTAGAAGGTGATGTATAGTATTGCGTAACGTCCCGTAATTTCTCACTTCACAATAAAAACAACACGCTAGAAATACCTCTCTAGTGCATTTTTTTGGCTCCGTAACCTCCTGATTACACGAAATACAGGATTTCGAGACCGAACTGGTGTATTCACTGGTGTATTCCTGCACATGACCTACGCCTCTACGCCAGCATAGGTTGCCTGCTGTTGCTTTCCGAAAGCACTTCTGCGGCATCCATGGTGCGCTTGAAGAAGCGCGGCTTGCCGCGAAAAGCCTACCCACCACCCCCCTATTTTTGGGGAGGGGAGGGTGGGTGTTTTTCCTCTCTCCCTGCACCCCGCCGCTGAAGTGCCGCCATCAGAGCCTTATGGTCCAGTACCGGTCCAGTGCCGGTCCAATGCCGCCGGACCACAGATAGTGCTACAGAGCTGTAGGGGATAATTAACAATTCTGAAAACACCGGTCCAGTGCCACTGGACCATAGATAGTGCTACAGACTTTAGTGAATAACTAACAATTATGAGGCATGGTCCGGCATTTTTCACTATGACACACCCCTATACAGTAATAAAAAAATAGATGGATGCGGTAACGATGAATAATGAAGATAATATTTTTTCCCCTATACGTAGCTCTTATTTATACTTATTCGATATATGACTGTATATATGTAAAGAAGGCTGTGAAAACTCTAGCACTATCTGTGGTCCGGTGGCACTGGACCGGTACATCACATAATAGTGAGAAATCCATTGAACGTTGTAGCACTATCTGTGGTCCAGTAAGCACTGGACCGGTAAATCACGTAATAGTGAGAAATCCATTGATCTCTGTAGCACTATCTGTGGTCCAGTGCCACTGGACCGGTGCCGGACCGTCACTTGATGATTGATCGCGTCCATCCGTTAAAGATAGGCATCACAAGAAAAGATGGAAAAAGAAAAGAAACAGCAAAAAGCAAAAATCGTTTACAAGAAGGAGCCGATGGCTCCCTTTCTTTGCGCGTCGCGCCTTTGGGTTATTGTGTAACTCACATAAAAGAGGACTGGTAGATGTGTGCGATATTCTATGATTGTGAAAATAAATGAAAAATAAATTTCATATACATTATGCTGATAATAAAAATATGTCTAATCGTTGTAGCACATTATCAAAATAATAAGACTGCATTTATATACAAAATCATATGGTATTATACTTGCTATTAGGAATATATTATTGTAATTTGTTACATGTAAGAAGTAAACAACATGAGGAGGATTTATGACTTACGCAAATCGAAAGGCTCATAACAAGATGGAAAGAGATATTATGGATAAGGTCTGCACAAGACACGTAACTGCACGAGGGCACTCAGCATGTGCACTATTGGCGATGACCCACCTAAATGTGGCACTTAATAATAAAGGAGAAGCGACATGGCACTAAGCAAAACAGCAGCAATAAAAGTAGCAACAAGTAAAGTTAGCAAAGTTGAGCACTTGGGCCGGAATTGGGTAGCAAGTGGACCAGATTGTTGTATGGAACTCAGCGATTTGCAGTATACCTATCGTAATGCAGTATGGGCTAGAAAGAAGTGGATCGCAGAGATAGCTCTTGAGCTTACTGGGTATGATTTAAGATCTGGCGATGAGGTGGATAACGAAATGGGGAGAAAACTGGAAGATTTAGTCCATCATCATAGATGGACTGTGTCAAACATTGTAAACTATATCTTAAGTTAATAAGCGCACAAGACAGACTAACACTAAAGGAGATAATCATGGAGAAAGTAAAAATACCAATCAGTGCAATCCTCATACCATATTATGAAGATATACGTAAAAAGAAGAGTGCAGGGTGGTCCTGGAAAATGATTATTGCTGCGCTAAAGCAGGACATAGAAGTAACTGAAGACATAGCGCTGCGTCTGACTCCACGTCTTATGCCGACTATGTATGGACAGCTACGACCACATGACGTCGCAGAAGAGCGGAAAAGGGTGCTGCCAGAAATTATTAAGTACAGAGAATAGCAGCAGACGAACAAAGAGCGCATCTTCTCATGCGCTCAACGTTGCAAACGCTATAAGGAGAACCTGCAACATGGAAACATTACAAAATTCTGAAACAGAAAGCAAGTATAATGATATAACTAATTATCTCGCTGATAATCATATAGCACCAGCCTCAGTAGACAACTACCAACTCGATCCATCCAGCAGATCACTGCTCGATGTAATGGGTGCAAATCACGCCATAAAAGGCATGATTGTATCCATATTCTATAAAGACCTGGATAGAAACGCGATATTGGATAATGGTCTGCCTTATCGCCGCATAAGACTGAGCGATAGCGATGTAGCGCAGGAACATCCGAAATATCTATCACCCGCAGGATCTTCTAACCATATCTACATACCTGCATCTTTCAAAAATGTATATGACAGTACCGGGAAACACTCAATATTCATAACAGAGGGTGAAAAGAAGGCTGACGTAGCATGTGCCAGCGGAATACCGTGTTTAGCTTTATCAGGCATATATTCATGGGCTGCATCTAGCGATGAGGGGACCGATAAACACATTATGCCGGAGCTCGCCAAACTTATACAAATCTTGGATGTAAAAACTGCCATTGTGATCTTCGACAGCGATGGTGATCTCATCACTAAAGATGAGGTCTCAGCGGCAGAGCGTAAGTTACTAAAGCTAGAGACTCTATCTAGTGGAAAATTTGTTAAAAACTCTAAAGTGCGGAAAGCGGCATCTGCACTGGCTACAGCCATCGCAAAAGATACCAAGGTCAAAGTAGCTTATGGCTTTTGTAAGCATATCATCACAGAGAAAATTAATGGAAATGTAAAACATTTGAAAATCTTTGTGAAAAACGGACTGGATGACTGGCTTATCAGCAATAGAAAAGATGCTATAAACTCCTTGCAGTCTCTAGAGACTAACGCTGAACTGCCAGCCATCGCGAAAGAGTATGTGAGTGTGCCTATAGGATATGAGCAGAAAGACACTGATGATATTCTTTTGATATACAGAAAAGACTTGGACTCAATCAACAGAGCTAAAAGTACATCCCTGCGAACCGCTCAGGCACTTAGGACACTTATAGGTGACGATATAGAGAAGTACCGCATATTTAGCGAAGATGGTGCTGATAAGTTTGATGTTACAAAAGCACATGGGGAGATTTACAAGGCATGTATGGATGCTGGACACACCAGCACGAGCAGACTAAATAAAGAAGGAGGACTCTGGAGAACTGCTGACAATTCTATTGTACTCAATACCTCAAAATCACTATATAAACTGGAAGGCAAAGAACTATACAAAATAGATCGTGTCCTTGACGGCACTAAAGAAGTTTTCCCGCGTCCAAAAAATGAGTATATGGATGCACTATCAGAGCTGGCAGAATACCCATATCCAGATCAAAGCGATGTGGCTCGTGCAATGCCTCGCATTCTCGCTAATCTGGGTGCATTCAACTATCAAACAGGCTCTACTTTCACGCCGTACATGATATTGTCATGGGTAGCCGCTCAAGTATATTGTGGTCTGGTTGACACCCGTCCACATATTTATATCAGTGGAGAAATGGGTTCAGGCAAGAGTCATCTACTCAAATATGTTGCACATCTGCTAAAAGGCAATGCTCTATATGTACAAAATACAAGCAATACTACACTTGCTGGACTAAACAATGCGCAGGCAAATAATGCTACTACTTGCATATTAGACGAGGTTGAGTTAACTGAGTCAGATAAAAATCATGGTGTAGAAAGCAAAATATCTAACTTCATCGAACTTATAAAAGCTGCATATAGTTTGAATGGACTGGGCTTTAATGCAATCAAGGGCACCCAAGACGGTGGATACCGAGACACCGGAGCCAGAGCTGGCTTTCTCTTCGCCAGCATTGTTAAGGGTAGGATCGACAGGGCAGCAGAGAGCCGCATTATCACTGTGCCTATAGATAATAGACTGCTCGACTCAAAGGATGTAGATGTGGAGACTGGAATCGAAGATGGAAAAATCATCAGAAGATTCATGCTCAGTGAGAGCGTCTATGCAGAGTTCATGGACGCACAAAAAGACATATATAGAGGCATTAGAGAGTGTCGGACAAGTATAACAGAGCGTGACGCTACTACACTAAGCTATATCTCTGCGGCATCAGTGCCACTTTTTAACTATTTTGCCGCGACCACTAATATGTCAAGGACTGATCTAATAAAAGGTGCAGTGGCTAACATGCTTATTATTTTTGACGCCGCATCTCAGCATACTGATATGAGGCATGAAGGTCACAAGTCACTGGATATACTAAGGACATTAACTATACATGTACAGTATGAGACTAACAACTCTGTATATAATAAAGCTATGACTTTGATAGAAGTGGTGAAACAAGCTGTCATAAATGATATTGCGGCTATAGAAGCATTGGCTTTGCATAGTATGTATATACATAAAGATGCGCATGGTGCTTTTAGTCTTTGCCTCACGCAAGCGACTAATGAAAAAACACTAAAAAAATCGAAGATTAGTCTTGATCAGATTAAGCTTATAAAAGAGGTGAGTGGCAATTATATGCCATCCGGTAAGGTATATTATAATGGTGACAGACGCAATGTTCAGTGTTTCATACCACTGAGTCTGCTTGAGAATGAGGACTGAGACTAAATATAAAAAGGAGGAACAAACTATGAAACCAACACCTGAAGAAGTAGAAAGAGGACTTACAGATGCCGATGAGGGTGTACGATGTACGATGGCAATGCGTATGGACTTCGCACCTACTCCTGAGCAAATAGAAAGAGGGCTTACAGATGAGAGGTGGGTTGTGCGATATAAATGGGCAGAACGTACGGATTACACACCTACTCCTGAGCAAATAGAAAGAGGACTTGTAGATGAAGTCTGGCTGGTGCGAATGATTTGTGCGGCGCGAACAGACTTTACACCTACTCCTGAACAAATAGAAAGAGGACTTACTGACCCGTGGAGTCTTGTCAGAGAAAAATTTGCTTTTCGTACAGACTTCACACCAACCACGGAACAAGTGGAAAGAGTACTCACGGATGAAGAATGCGATGTGGGCGTTAAGGAGGTGTGGCTGGTCAGAGCTAAAGAGCTAGCTAGACGTCAGCTATGCATGACTTTTGATGACGACGATAGTTCTACATTTCTATCTATATGATGGAGTTAATTGCGCATCATTGCATATAGTGACAAGTCACGAATAGGAATGCTTTTTGCTGTTCCTTTTCTTTTTTCATCTTTTCCTGTGGTGCCTGGTTATAAGTTCAACATCTTTACTTAATGGATAATGTAATGTATTGATAGTTAATATATAGATAAAGCAGGAGCGTATTCATGATACCGGATCATCTAAAGAGCACCCATGAAAATATAAGACGGCAGACTACTGCAATGAACTGCGAGCAATATGAAGTCGGCATCTTTGATAGAGAGGCAGAAAAGCGCATGAAAGCAGGAGGAAAAAGAGAGCCTCTGCTCACACAAAAGACTTATACACAACAAGAGCTATTAGACCCGAAAACTATCGGTTTATTGCGCTCAGAAAACGCCAAGGACAAGGACATCTGGATACGTCCAGCACCCGGCAAGTCAGATCTAGTGCTTGTCGATGACATCCCACGATCTATGATCGGACAGCTACAAGCGAATGGACTCCCATGCGCTACAGCGATAGAAACATCAAAAGGCAACTATCAGGCATGGCTCAAGTTACACGAACCTGTTACTGCTGAGGTCCGAGCATCGATCCAAAACAACATCAGCCGGACATATAGCAGTGATATTGGCAGCACAGGCAGGGATCACTACGGCAGGCTGGCAGGGTTTACTAATAGGAAAGAGAACCACCAAGATCATCCATATGCGAAAGTGTATAGTGCGAGCGGCATCGGGATCAACTCTGATATATCAAAAGGGCTGGTCGAGACGACACAGCGCACATTACAGACGCAGAAAGAAACGCTCAAGCATGAGATAGCTACTGCACCTGCCATTACTGATATACAGCCGGACACCTTGGACGCGTGGTATGATAATCTGCATAGCCGATTCACTGAAAAGACAGATGGACGCTCTGACATCAGCCAGTCATCTATCGACTTTTCCATCGCCACTGCGATGATGGATCGTGGAGTCGACGTGGACTCCGTAGCAGAGACGCTGTCCCGCAATTCACCGGATCTCGGCAATCGTAAGCCAGGTCACACTCAAGATTATTGTAATAGAACATCACTCAGGGCAGAAGAGTGGTCTGTCGCAAAGCAGAATGGTATAGAGTACGACGACTTCAGGACCATGGGTAAGGATCAAAAAGCCGCAATGGTACAAGAGGTTAGAGCATCCAGAGAAAAAGCATCATCCGTGATCGTATCACAAGAAAAGAGCATCTACAGTGGAGCAGCAAAAGAACAGCAACAGGAACAAGAACGATAGACACAAAAAAGCCGTCATCGCTGACGGCATGATGGCTATCCAGTGAAAACTTAATGCTCCAACTCTTGCGCCTGTCGCTCTTTCCCTATTCGTTCCCGATCCAGTGCCGCTGCGCGTGATTGTCGATCACGCAACTCAGCATCCCGCTTCAGATCCGCTGAAACCTTCTGATCATCACGCTGTTTTTGCTCTTGCTGTCGTGACCCATCCCGCTGCATATCCTCCTGTTTCTTCGCGGCGAGAGGATCGTCCTGCCTCTGGTGCTCTTTTTCACCCTGTTTTTCAGATGGTTTGCTACGCTCCTGCTCAGAAAGCTCCTTGTTTTCTTGCTTTTTACTGGCATTAGCGGGCTGGTTTTTTTGCGAATGTTCCTCCTCCGCTCGCTCCATCTCTTGGCGCTTGATCATACGATGACGGAAGTCCTGATCCTCTTTTTCCACCACCTCTCGCTGTGCTCTTTCTCTGTTCAACTTCTCTTGTGTAACTCTGTCCATAGTCGTATCTCCTCATATATAACGGATGGCAAGCGACAACCTGTCATCCGGCAAATCACCTCAAAATCACGCAGTCTCCGACTTCGTATGCTCCTGCGCCGCCTTTAATACCGCCTCAAATGAGGCTTTAACTTCCTTCACGGTTCTCTGAGTACCCGGCACATGAGCAGGCTGGGTGGCAGATGGCAGACCTTCAAAATCAATGGTCACCAGCGCCGCGCCGCCATTAGATACCAGATAACCCTTGAGATCCGGCAGACCCATAATCTCAGAAGGCAATACCGCTCTCTCTATAGTATGCGCAGTAGATGTAGAAGAGCTGCCGGATGCAGGCTGACCCATGCCACCACCGCTGGACGACACAGACGAAGACTGACGGCTGACATGCATCTCACCAATCTCCGCACTGGATCGATCTGCTGTATCCTTATCAGATACGCGCAAGTACAGTCTGGTCTTCGGCAGGCTCCAGATCACCGCCGCGCCTTCTCTTCCATAACTCATCTCAATCTGAGGGAACGACTGCACACCAAGAATGCCAGTCAGTCCGTACTTACGTGCGCATTCCGGCGATCGTGGGCAGTGATTCCGCTGATCGTGGGCACCCCCGAAAAGCGTACATTCTGGTCACCGCCATTTTATGCTCAGGTGGTCACGATGGGTCAACTTTTGGTATTTC
>JAAOMR010000459.1 GCA_018853935.1 Acidithiobacillus ferrivorans | reverse complement strand
TTCTCCCAGGCATCCGCCCGAACTTGCGGGCGGCCTCCAATCCGGCGCGAGTGCGTTCAATGGTCAGATCCCGCTCCATCTCGGCCAGACTGGCCATGACATGAAAGAAAAACCGTCCCGATGGCGTCCCGGTATCGATGGCGTCGGTCAGACTTTTGAACTGAACGTCCCGAGCTTGCAGGCTGCTGACCAGGTCGATCAGATTCCGCACGCTGCGTCCCAGACGATCCAGCTTCCAGACCACCAGCGTATCCCCTGCGCGGAGATCTCCCAGCG
>JAAOMR010000458.1 GCA_018853935.1 Acidithiobacillus ferrivorans | reverse complement strand
CCCAAAATACAGGGATCGGGTTAATCCTGCACTGTCCGCGATCCATCCAGCACCAATGGGTCCGATTGCTTGCCCGAAAGAGAATACGACGGTGAACAGGGTAATACCCTTAGCCCATTGATTAGATTCCAGTGCCCTATGAACAAGGACAGCAACTGACGATGGCGCGATAAACATCCCCGAGCCGAAAAGCGCCGTAGATAGGATAATGCTTGGTGCTGATGCGAAGAAAGCGGGGAGTAATGCGCCAAGAAGTGTCACGAAGCAACTGGCGGCTAGTATTACTGCTGGATTCCACGTATCAAGCGCCCGACGCCAGATAAAAGGCGACACTGCGACGCCACTTCCAAGCACGAACCAGGCCGCTGTGCCGAACTTCCAGGACAAGCCTTGAGCCTGTATCCAGGCGAAGATGAATGTCATATAAACAATATAGCCACAAGCAAACAGAAAATAGGCCAACAT
>JAAOMR010000457.1 GCA_018853935.1 Acidithiobacillus ferrivorans | reverse complement strand
CAGGTGAAATGCCATGCGCAACATCAGGCTTGTTTTCAATGGCCAGAATAGCACGGCTGCCCCCGCCCGGGGTGCCGCCTGCCAGTCGGCCATGGCCTCGTCCGTAATCCACAACGTCAGACTGCCTCGCCGCCGAAGTCCAGCGTCGTACTCCGCCCAGTTCCTCACCTGGTATTTCATCTTCGGTATGTGATGGCGGCGTTTGGCGTTGTGTTTGTTCGGCGTGGCTCCTCAGAATTGCTGATACTCTACCTGATTTTAGACGCATCCATGCAACAACGCCGTTTTAGCTTGTTAGCACATTGATAAATTCTATCCATGAAAAATAATCCTCAAAAAATAATTGCGTGTGATATGGATAATTTTTGTTAAGCACGACCGCTGGTTTCCGTGTGCGTTTATATATCGAGCGGCATTTATGTTCACGGGATTTTTTTGCTCTGCGGGAAAAAAAGTAGCAATGCGATCCTTGAGTGTTTTAGGTATGGATGCTCCCCACGTTTTTACAAAATAGTAATTATAATTAATTATGTCCTCATATAAATAGTAATGCCACAGAAGCCTGCCGCTATCACGTCTTACTGCGTCATAATTTTTAATCTTTTTTAGCCTTTCTTCGTAGGTATGAAAAATCCAGTCAAGGTGAAGGATACATGCTTCGATGGGCGCGCAGATGGATGATTCGAAGGAGTACCCAGGAGTGTGGATATCCATTATGTAGGTTACTTCATTCCTCCGGAATAGTCTCCATTGCCAATCAAAACCAAAATCAGGCAAGGCCATCCATTCCAAGCGCGACTGATTGACTCGACACCATTTTCTGTGGAAGCCAACGCAACATTCGGTTATGTCGTTTAGTTGTAAGCGCAGAAACTCGATTAGTTGATTAGAGATTGATTCATCGTCATCCAGCCTCAGTATCCATTCGTTTGTACATTCTTTTGTAATAAATTCGATCATGCCATGTTCAGCTGTGTGCCCTAAATTGTTGGGCACAATTACCGATTTAACAGGAAACATTTTAACTATATTTAATGTATTGTCGCTGGTTTTGCTATCAATGCCTACAATAACTTCTGAGAAGTGTTCTGCGAGCATTTCCAATAGAATTCCGATATATTTTGCTGAATTTAGAGTTGGCACTATTACGCTTACATTTTCAATTTTTGTCACGCTACATCATCCTTTGTCGCGTTTGGAATGCTTAGTATTTTTTTGTGCACAATGATGAATGCCATGATGGTGCTTACGTATAATTCCGTAATAACATTTGATATTGCTGCACCTTGCTCGGCAAAATTAATTACCAATGGATAAATCGCAAGCAGGTCTACAATGGCAGCTGTAATTGTAATCCAGCTGAATAATTTTGTCATACCAAGTGGAAGCATCGTCAACCCGCCGAAAAGTAGGCCAAAAGCTAGAAGAAGTGGTAATGGTGAAAGGAATTTCAGCACGGGTACAGAATCTTGGTAGTTACTTCCAGCCACAATTCTAATTATTTCCGGGGCAAGCAAAAAGAGTGTCATGCTAGAAATTAGTCCTACTGCGATAAAAATTGGAAATATTTTCCTTATGAATGTTATTGCTTCCTGTCTATTTTTCGAGGAGAGGTTGCTGACATGTGGGTATAGTGTATTTACTATGGGTTGATAAAGACCGATGACCGCTGAGGATATTTTATTTGCAACGCTAAAGTATGCCACGGCAATTGGACCAGTTACTATACCTAGGATGAATAGATTACTGTTGCTGTAAATATTGATTGCTGATGTAGAAAGGAAGATGTGCCATCCATTATTTAATTGTTGCTTTATAGTTGTTAATTTAGGAGATTTCCAGGCATAAGAATGTGAATTTTTTATAATTATCCACGCGGGCAGCGTTGCGAGCAGCATGGGTAGCGATTGTATGATGGCGGCGTAAACATAATCCCCGGGATTATGTATGAAGATAAAAATTGCAGCAGTCGTAATTAGGCGTGAAGCAATTAAAAGTTTGCTAATATCCCTCATGCGCTCTAATCCCTGAAAAAGCCATAAAGGGAATAAGGCTGAGCCAAGGACTGTTATATAGGCCGCTAAATAAAGTGTTTTATGCTCTTGAAATAGTTTAATCGTTGAAATAAGTATTATTATTGCAACTCCGCCTGCTATGGCTAAACATGATTTTATTATTAGTACCGCTGTAATAATGTCGTTTAGTTCCTCTGGTGAGTTTCTTTTAAGCGTTACATCCCGCGTTGCACTTAGGTTGAATCCATAGTCTGTGATTACGACCATGTACTGAATGAAAGCCTGTGCAAATGCGATTAGGCCAATCTTTTCTGGCCCAAGAATACGGACTAAGTAAGGCAATGTGACGAGCGGTAAGAAAAAGTTCGCACCCTGTAGTGTGAACAACGAAGTCATATTACCGAGCAATTTGCGAATGTCAGTCATTTATGACGTTTGGATGATCAGTTAGGGTCACGACAAAGGAGTCTCACTGCTGCGAGGTGTCTCGTGGAAGTTTACGTAATCAGTATCGGCGGTGCGTATGACCCTGTCAACGCATTCTGAGGCGTCCTGAATCTCGTGGACACTCTCGATTAGATATAATGGATCGAGGAGGATTTTATGGGGAAGTAAAGTACAGTCTGACGTTGTGGATTACGGACGAGGCCATGGCCGACTGGCAGGCGGCACCCCGGGCGGGGGCAGCCGTGCTATTCTGGCCATTGAAAACAAGCCTGATGTTGCGCATGGCATTTCACCTG
>JAAOMR010000456.1 GCA_018853935.1 Acidithiobacillus ferrivorans | reverse complement strand
CGCCACCCAACAAAAACAGACAGCGGGTGCGCAAACCCGTGCAGACCAGAAACGGATTCGTGAGCTGGAGCGGGAACTGCATCGTAAAGACAAGGCCTTGGCCGAAGCGGCCGCGATATTGATCCTGCGAAAAAAATTGAACGCCCTCTGGGGGGACGACACCGGGGAGAATTAACCCCGGTCCCGGAGCGGCAACAATTGGTCGCATGGATACAGGAAGCTGCTGACGAAGGCGCCCGCCGGTCGCGGGCCTGCGCAGAAGCAGGCTTATCATTACGCACCGTCCAACGGTGGACAGAGGAGTCGGGAGTGGTGAAGGCAGATGCCCGTACGACGGTCGAACGACCGGCACCCAACAACAAGCTGAGTGAAGCGGAAGTACAGGAGGTGCTGGATGCCTGCCATCGCCCGGACACGGCACACCTGCCGCCGACCCAGATTGTGCCACTGCTGGCGGATGAAGGGGTCTATCTGGCCTCGGAATCCACCTTCTACCGGATCCTCAAGGCCAAGGGCATGGAGGCACGACGTGGTCGTGCGCACCCGCCCCGTAAGGTGAAGCTACCCACCACCCATACGGC
>JAAOMR010000455.1 GCA_018853935.1 Acidithiobacillus ferrivorans | reverse complement strand
CGGTAACGAGCAGGTCGATCATGCGCTTCGCCCAGCGTTGGCCGTACAGTTCGTGGACCATCGTCAGCTCCCGCAGGTGATGCGCATTGCACAGGCCGTGGAGGCAGTCATATTTCCGGTAGGGCGCCCAGCCATCATGAAT
Source organism: Acidithiobacillus ferrivorans (assembly GCA_018853935.1). GTDB lineage: Bacteria > Pseudomonadota > Gammaproteobacteria > Acidithiobacillales > Acidithiobacillaceae > Acidithiobacillus > Acidithiobacillus ferrivorans. Next base: position 107 of record JAAOMR010000455.1, on the reverse strand, counting down.
GGCTATTCCCTGGAATCTGGGCAGAATGCCGAAAGCATCAAAAGCTTCCTGACCACGGCGGGTATGTATACCCACCCAGGTCAAGTTGGGGGTGGCGGCCGTGTGCA
>JAAOMR010000454.1 GCA_018853935.1 Acidithiobacillus ferrivorans | reverse complement strand
GGTCAACAATGGCGACCTTGACCGCCTCGTCCAGCTCGCGCGCTTGATCGGCTCTGCCCAGAATGCCATGAGCGACGAGATGATCAGCCGGATGGCTGGCATGGCGGGGGATGCCCTCTGTCTGGTGGACCGCATCACGCGCGCAGGCACGGCGGAACGCCTGCTAGAGGTGGCCGAGCAGATCGAAAAGACCCATGTCATGACGGATCTCCTCCAGTCTCTCGCTGGCGCCGCTGAAGAATCCGCCCATGCCCCCACGCCCAAGGGCGGCGTGGGCGGCCTCTGGGAGATCATCAAGCAACCCGAAACCCAGCAGACCATCCAGTTCCTCATCCTGGTGGGCAAACATTTCCGCTCCCGCCGGCGCGCCCATCCTGCCGAAGCATAGGATCTTGCTTGCCGCACTTGCCGCCCCCGCACGCCTAACCACCAGAAAATATTGTCGGCACAGCACCGCAAACGGCTTCCGCAAAGGACGTCCGCAGCGCGTCCTGTACAGACCCCGCCGCAACGATTTATCATTTGCCCTTAATTTTTCATGAAATCACTGAAAATGGCACTCATCGTACAGAAGTTTGGCGGCACCTCCGTTGGCAGCGTGGAACGCATCCGGGCCGTCGCGGAACGGGTCACGACCAGTCATCGCACCGGTCATCAGGTAGTGGTGGTCGTCTCCGCCATGTCGGGTGAAACCGACCGTCTCCTGCAACTGGCGCGCGCCCTGGCCGATGCCCCGGCGGAACGCGAACTGGACACCCTGCTCAGCACCGGCGAGCAGGTGACCATTGCGCTGCTGAGCATGGCGCTGGAGAGTATCGGTCAACCCGCCATTTCGTTCACCGGCGGGCAGG
>JAAOMR010000453.1 GCA_018853935.1 Acidithiobacillus ferrivorans | reverse complement strand
ATCGGTCGGGATCAAAAAGCGGTACGGTCGACGCAACGATTTCCGGAGCGTCATCCAGTTGGTTCCCGGTAAAGTGCTCCCATAAATAAGCCGCAATACGCAAGGGGGCGCTGTTTGGTTTCCTATAAACGGCCTGGCTTAAACTGTCGGCAGTAATATGCGACATCATTTCGGACAACACCTGCAGGTTGACGCCTTCATGCTTGAGAGCGAACAGGAGATGATCCAGTCCTACAACGGGGTCATGCGGATCTCCGTAGCCAGGTGCAACGCTCGGGGGCACCAGCAATTCATTATTTCGCATGGTGATTCGCGTCACTGAGGCACGTTTTGCCGGACATGTGACGGGGAATGCTGACAGGCGCCAGCGATCCCGCAAAAATGCATAACCGACCAGATCGTCCATATTTTTTTCAACCGTTAAAGATTTTTCTCAGGATAGCACAATTTGCACAGATTTTCCTCAGCCGGATCGTGCGGTTTGCCTCCTCCCCACGACCGGTCGGCCCTGGTTCGCATCTACCGAAATATCAGTCTGCCCAGAAGTTTAGGGCTTGACCGCCCACCAAAGTGATGTCCGAAAGCTTTCCGCCGCGATCCTGTACCGTTCGGGACAGGATCAAAACAGTGTCGTCAATAGAAATCTGGATCTCCTGCGC
>JAAOMR010000452.1 GCA_018853935.1 Acidithiobacillus ferrivorans | reverse complement strand
ACATTCCTTTTCCGATTCCGCCCTCCCCACCGATTCGGGGGTGGGGGGATATTCACTTCATGTTTGGTAACACCTTTCATCTGCTGGATGGTCGGGTGATTCATCGGGGAGAGGTTTTGCCCAAGGATGCGGTGACGGTTTTACCCGGGGTGCTGCGCCAGCGTCCGGTCTTCTGTGGTGATCTCATCCCCGTATCTGCGCACGGCAGCAGTCTGTACAACCTGCTGACAGATAAAGACTGGTCGGCCATCCGCAAGCCACTTATCGAGACCGTCAATCAGGTTTGTCAAGCTTGCGGACGTCATCAAAGGCGCTATTTGCAGGCGCATGAATTGTGGGAATACCACCTGCCGGAAACCGGCAATCAGGGCATTCAGCGTCTGGGCGAGATTGCCATTCTCTGCAAGGACTGTCACGCCATGTTCCATCTGGCGCTGGCCGATCTGCAGGGACACGGCGAGGAAACCATGCAAAGACTGATGGCACTGCAGCGTTGGGATACGGCAACGGCTGCGCTGTTTCTGGACATCATGAATGAACGCCGGGATTGCCACAACACATTTGCATGGTCCCTGGACCTCAGTATCGTGGATATGGACGTGCTGCACATTCAACCGAAATGGCAGTGTCACCCGGAACTTCCGAACGTGCTGCAACGACCGAGCGAACATTGGGGATGCTCCCGGCAGGGCGGAATGCAGTACACGGCGATTCTCGGCAAGTCCTGGGTGCTGGATGGCATGGAGCATCCGGCCATCGCGTCACCGCTGGAAGGTGATGTGCGCTCCGTTGCCTGAAAGTCGGCACGTCCGTTAGGTAATGGACCTGTTTGCGGCACCAATGGTTATGGGAACTCGACAGACAGGAGAAAACCGTGCAACTAACCTATGAGCAGTCCCGGATTCTCGATTTCGTGCGTAGCGGTGGATCGGGCGTCACCGTCCGCCACGTCCTGCTCCATGCCTACGCCGGAGCGGGCAAGTCGTTCATCCTGAGCGAGATCGCCCGACTCCTGCCGGGTCCGGGGCTGTATCTGGCCTTCAATCAGGCGATTGTTCAGGATATTCGCCAGAAACTCCCTTCGCATTTCAAGGCCATGACCACTCATCAACTGGCCCTGGAGGGCTTGCCCAGGGATATTTCTAAACGGGTACGCGCCAGTCTGGATCAGGATAGGGGTCGGGTGGCCCTGCCCTTGATTCTGGACAAGGTGGAAGGCTTGCACCCTGCAAAGGGCTTCCCGCAAAAGGATGGTCTGGCGATTGCCGGAATCGCCATGCGTACCCTGAGCAACTTCTGCGGCTCTGGAGATCCCCAGATGGGACCGCAACACCTTCCGGCTATGCCGAACCGCTGGAAGAAAGAGGACCTGGTGCAACATGCCAATCACATTTGGGACGCCATGCTGAATTTCCGGATTCCCATCACCCATGACTTCTATTTCAAGGCGTGGACACTGATGGATCAGCCGCTCCCGTATTTTCATCGACTGGTGGATGAGGCACAGGACACCAACCCGGCCCTATTGGGATCGCTTTTTCATCAACCTCAAGGCGTGACGTGGTGGGCTGGAGATCCGTACCAGAGCATCTATTCCTGGCGCGGAGCGATGGATGCCCTCAGTCATATCGGCAAACAGGACCAGACCCACTCGGATTATCTGACCCGCAGTTTCCGGTTTGGGGATGCGCCGGCGGACCTCGCCAGCCGCCTGCTGTCTGTTCTGGGAGAAACGCGCCCGGTGCAGGGAACGGGTCAGACGGAGATCACCTATGCGTCTCTGGAATCCCGGAATCCGCGGCCTTTTCTCCAGGGTTTTTCCACAATGGCCTGGGTGTCTTTCAGCAATGTCACCTTGCTGGACGTGGCCTTGCAATGCATCGAGCACGGCCTGTCTTTTCATATCGTCGGGCAGGGCCGGGATGAAAAGTCCCTGATTTATGCGGCCATGAAGCTGAAATCCGGCAAGTTCGATCCCAAAGGCCCCTTATCGGCGTATCGCCAATGGTCGGAACTGGAAGAAGAAGCGGCCAGCGTACCGGACGGAGACGCGGCGAAACTCCTGAAGCTCTATCGGCATCCGGGATTCGGGTCGATTCTCGACGCCCTAAACCGGGGAGAAAGCCGGGAATCCGATGCCCAGGTCATTCTCACTACCGCGCACCGATCCAAGG
>JAAOMR010000451.1 GCA_018853935.1 Acidithiobacillus ferrivorans | reverse complement strand
CTGAAGTTTCACAGTTTTTCAGTGCGGAATACAAAGGCTGGTTAACAAAACCGTCACTCATACATTGAGATTATGCTGCAATAGAAAGCGCTTATGGATGTGCCTTTTGGTAACCCGCTTCATACATTATTTATTCGATAAAACAGCCAGATAGAGGTGAACAGAACGTCTCGTCGTGATATAATAAGCGCACATTAACTCACTGATTATAAAGCGCAAGAGGCCCTGTCCGATGACTATGCTACGCGATTTGCTCACCCCTTTCCAATCGGACTTTTCCGACACGCGACTGGGTCGCGAACGCTCCCACTGGTTCATCTTCACCCTGCTGGCGGTCA
>JAAOMR010000450.1 GCA_018853935.1 Acidithiobacillus ferrivorans | reverse complement strand
CGCAAGAGGCCCTGTCCGATGACTATGCTACGCGATTTGCTCACCCCTTTCCAATCGGACTTTTCCGACACGCGACTGGGTCGCGAACGCTCCCACTGGTTCATCTTCACCCTGCTGGCGGTCATCGTCCCCTTTACCTCTTCTATGAGCTCCAATCTGCTGCGCTCCCTGCAGACCCTGTTCGGTCTGAACGTGAATGCCCGCCGCTTCTATTTCTTCATGGCCTCGACCCATCTGGCCTGGGATCGCCTCTGGCCCATTGCCTGGAACCTGATCCCGTCCCCCCTAGTCGACGGGCGCTTGATGCTGGCTCTCGACGACAGCATCAACAACAAAACTGGAAAGCGGATCTTTGGCTGCGGCTTCTTCTTCGATCAT
>JAAOMR010000045.1 GCA_018853935.1 Acidithiobacillus ferrivorans | reverse complement strand
AGCCGGTGGAAATGACGATCATGTCATACTCATGGACCTTGCCGCTTTTGCACTTGACGTGATTGTCGGCGAGATGAAACTCCTCCACGGGGTCGACATGGAACTCAATGCCTGGTTCCAGCAGGCTTTCCTGTTCGCGTACCAGTTCATCAGGGGTCGCGCGCCCCATGGCAACATAGAGCCAACCAGGCTGATAGACGTGCTCGTGGCTGGCCGAGAGCATGGTGATACGGGCCTTCCCGGTTTTCATTTCCTGTTGAATACGGCGGGCTAGAAGATTGGCGAAAATGGTGCCGCCCATACCCCCACCGATGACGAGAATTCTCATGAGGTCACTCCTTGTTTGTCTCTAGCACTATTGGACGTCGCGTTACTTGGCTTTACGGACCCGGATATGCCAAGTGCCTTCATTATCCTGTTCGGTATCCAGCATTTCGTGGCCGACCTTCTTGATCCACTCCGGCACGTCTGCGGCGGAACCGGCATCGGTGGACAACAGCTCCAGGGTGTCGCCCACACTCATCATCTTCATGTTGGAAATCAGCTCCATGAGAGGTCCGGGACAAAAGCTGCCGCGGGCATCTACGACTCTTTCACTCATCTGCTACTCCTTCGCTCGCGCTGGCCATGAGATTATTGCTTCAAAAGGTAAGAATCTGCGCCCCTTCGGCATCGCTGAGAAATTTGGTGAGTCCCATGGGACCGGTGACAATATCTTCCATGCCATCCGCCTTAACCCCCATAACATCCATGGCCATGGAACAGGCCCATATCCTGGCATCCCCCAGTTCCACGGCTTGCTCAAAAATGTGATAAAACGGCGGCACATTGTGCCCGGCCATCATTTGCCCCATCTCTCCTTCCGCCGGGGCCTCCTTGCTGTGTCCCTTCACAAAATAGGGGAAGGCGTTCATGGACAGGAAGATATGTACTTCCGATCCCGAAACGGCCGCTACAGATGCCGCCATCGCCGCAAATTGCAACTTCTCCCGCTCACCGCTTAAACAAATGATATAGAGTTCTGCCATGATGACTCCCCAAAAATATACGCCTGCAGTTTAGCAGGAGATTTATCTACATATGTAAACTGGCGCGAACATCTCCCAGATTAACACCAAGTGTCGATATTTTCTTATAGACGGCACGTGGCGTGATCCCTAATTCTAGCGCAGCATCCTGTACTCGACCACCATTTCTGAGTAATACCTCTAGTAAAAACTGCGACTCAGAGAACATTTTTGTTTCTTTTTGGCGGTCACGAAAAGATTCATTGCTACTGACAGGAGCTGTGAACTCGCTCCCAACCAAACAATCAATCACATGACCGTTACTCAACAGGAATGAGCTTTCTAAGGTATTCTCCAACTGCCTGACATTCCCTGGCCAGCCATATGAATATATTTGTTTCCATGCTCTATGACCTAAAATTTTCTGGATATGATGGTGTTTAGCAGCGAGACGTTGCAAAAACAGGTCGCAAAGTGGTCCGATATCGTCTAATCTCTCTCGTAAAGGAGGTATTTGTACTTCAATAACCATCAACCGGTAAAACAAATCTCTCCTGAACAAATTCTGCTCGACAAGATGTCGTAATGGCTGATTGGATGCGGCGATCACTCGCACATCAACTCTTAGTGAATGCTCACCCCCAACCCGCACAACCTCGCCTTCTTGTAGGACCCGAAGCAGTTTTACCTGTGCTGCGTAAGGCAAAGAGTTCACCTCATCTAAGAATATAGTCCCCATATGCGCTCTTTCAAAAATACCTCGTCTTTCGCGGTGGGCACCTGTAAAGGCACCGCGCTCAAAACCAACAATCTCAGATTCTATAAGATGTTCTGGGATTGCACCACAATTTATGGCAATAAATGGCATTCCACTTCGATCACTCGTAGCATGTATTAGTCGCGCAACAATTTCTTTACCAGTACCAGTTTCACCTGTAATGACAACGCTCGTATTTGTTGGTGCAATGAGCTCAACAGTCCTAAACACCGTGCTCATTGCCTTAGATTCTGCAATAATATTTTTGGCAACAAATCTATTATTCTCTGATCGAATGTCAGTTGCCTTACACCAAGGATTGACAAAGTCACTTTCATCCTTGACAACATCCCCAGTCATGGATGAAGTTATTTTTCCGCCTTTAATACCATATTCTGTCCCCGATTCTTTTGATGCCTCACCTTGGTCCGTGTAGATAACAATTTCACAATTACTGTCGTTGGTGGCAATGCGCTTAAGAAGGTTGACTTTAGCATAACCGAAATTCCGAGCCGCTATAGCACCAAAAACACTAGATGTCATTCTACATAATTCTGGTGACTCCTTGACCGATATTCCAAATGGACAGCAATGATTGATCACTTTAATTACGTTTGGCGACACTTCCTCAACCGAAAAACCACCACCGATCCTGTTTTTTAAATCAACTATAGTGTCTGCATATTGGGTAATATCGAGATTGTCGTCCGCAGACACGCCTCTTTCAGAGCGTACATAGGCTTCAAGACATTCGGCAGCGGACAGACCCAGCAACTCTATACAATGCTCTCTACTTATATTCCGTGCAACGTGCGTTTGAGTGCACGATTTTATACTTTGTGCTAAAAATCTTTGCAGAAAATTCACCTGTGAGAGTGGCTGTCCTTTGGGAAGATGGTAGATGGTCATGTAACCCCCCACTGAATAGTTCGATGAAAGCGCAAGTTTGGCTTAGTATAGCAGGTTCGGCAGTAGCAGAACTTTTTACATATGGGAATGCGTACTCCCCGCCTTGCAACATGGACAAGCCCCCCTATCATGCCTGAGGGACTTCACAGCCAGGTCACGACCTATGCTCATTTGACCTCTGATAGCTGGAAGACCGAACTGTCGATTGGTCGAGCTGCCACAACTAGGACAACACGGATTTGAGGCATTATAGGACATCAAATTTTCAAATGATGCACCACATGAACTGCAAGAAAAGTTGAATAAAGGCATTTTATCACCCCTCACGAAGAATTATGGTTTTTGCGCACCACCTAATGAATAATAGCTCATGACGCTCTATTTTGCGCCCATCGCCTTGTTTGTGTTAACTTTCTCTCCGATTCTAAAATGTGGGGGACGCAGATGCCCAGTTTCAACCTCCCAAATCCATCCACTAATTGTCACATGCTTTGGGATAAGAGGATGATTACGCATATATTCCACCTGTCTCGCACAGGTTTCATCTACATCTTGGTACATCTTCACCCATTTGCCAAACATTCCGGCCTTTAGCGTCAATTCCGGCAAATCTGGGTCGAGCTGAAGATTGTCCAAGTCTATTCCCTTATCCTTCAATGCCTTTACGATAGTATCTGTTTGTGCCGACATCATGCCACATTCGGTATGATTAATAATGACAATCTCTTCCGTGCCAAAGAAGTTGCAGGTAAGCATTGCCGAACGGATGGCGTCATCAGTGATTAATCCGCCAGCATTGCGAAAGACGTGAGCGTCCCCCCTATCGCCACGAATTCCGAGCGCATCATCAACAGGTAACCGCTCGTCCATGCAGGCACACACCCACAACCGACGGTTGTTCGGGATACCCATCTGACGGCGAAGAGCCCAACGTTTGTGACCCTCAAAGTCGCTTTCGAGTTGCTGTTTTAGTGACATGGTAATGCTCCTTCTTCTAAATGATGAACCTCTGTGACCATTAGGTGGCGCAAAACTAAGATAAGCATATTGCGTGCCATATCTTATAATCATATAAACAATGGGTTACAAATCGTCGTTTGAAATGGTATGAACTCATGGTTCACATGTGATGCTGTATAAAGCTATAATTACCTTCAAAAACATAACAGTACTTGAGTGAACCTGGTATTCTTCATAAACGTCCTCGTGCTTCATTACCAAGCGCGAAGAAATTGAGAAGAAATTTAGACCGTGGAGGGGATGAATTAGTGATCCCGATATTATGAGGCAGTGGTTTAAGCTTGTTGTCTGGTAGGCTGTTGGTGCATAGGACTGTTGCAGACATGTCGCAAAACAAGTGTTTTACGACATGTATCTTGAGTCTATTGCGCTTGCGCTCTTACCTGAACAGATATAAACTGCCGTCATGGTCGATAAAGAAAAACCGCTCGAATGGATCGCGAGCAGCTACAAGGATCTGATGGCGTTGCCGCCCGACGTGCGCCGGCGTTTCGGTTACGCGCTGTCGCTGGCCCAGATGGGCGACCGGGACGACGCGGCGAAGGTGCTCAAGGGCTTCGACGGGGCAGGCGTGCTGGAGGTCTTCGAAGATGATGTCGGCGGCACGTACCGGGCGGTCTACACGGTGAAGTTTGCGGAAGCGGTGTTCGTCCTGCACTGCTTCCAGAAGAAGAGCAAGAGCGGGATCGCCACGCCAAAGGTGGACATGGACATCATCCGCACTCGGCTGAAGGTGGCCGAGGCAATGGCACAGGAGTTACGAAATGCAAAAACGAATCATTGAAGGCGTCGAGGTTCAACGCAGCTCGGGCAACATCTTCGCCGACCTGGAACTGCCCGATGCCGAGAAACTGAAGATCAAGACCGGCCTGGTGGTCGAGATCAGGAAGGCAATGCACGCCCTTGGACTGACGCAACAAGCGGCAGCCAAACGCATGGGCATCCCGCAACCGAAGGTATCGGGCATGATGCACGGCGACTTCACCAACCTGTCCGAGCGCAAGCTGATGGACTGTCTGAATCGCCTCGGCTACGACATCGAAATCAAGGTGCGGCCGGCGGCCGAGCCAGTCGGGCATCTGACGCTCGCCACCGCCTGACCGGGGGCACCACCGGTTGATTCGCCAAAGAGCACAGGAGCGGCGGAAATGAGCACGTCGAGCATTGAGGCGCTGGCCTGCGCATGGGCGCAGATTGCCGAGGAAGTAGAATTTCCGGCCGACTACGAAGGGACTGCTTCACCGGAGGCGCATCAGGCCAGCGAAGCCATTCAGGAGCGGATTCGAGAGCATACCGTCGCCACCAACGACATGCGGCTGTTCGGCCTGCTGCACCTGCTGGGTCAGACATCGCTGCGCATGGAACAAACGCTGTGGCCGGAGGATTACGAGCGGATGACCCGCGAGGTCGAGGAAGCTCTGCGGGAAGCCGACGACCCCAACGCCAAGTCGTACACCCACGACGAAGTCATGCAGGCGATGCAGGAACGCATCGACAGGGCGCGAGATAAGCCACATTGATCGGCTGACGGAAATTTCGGAGGTTCCGGCTTACAACCCCAGGATGAAACTTATTTGTCAGGCGATGGCGATAGTCGTTGGCACCGATGGGTGGTTCAGGATGATACTTAAAAAACGCGAGATCTTCGCAAAAGGTAGAATCAATAAGATGCAGTTAAGCATGTTCGCAGCAAGCGGATCTATGCGAAAAGCGTCACAGGTTCACGTCGGCCTCTGGCAGAAGTGCTACTGGCCAACCAACCCGCGAGGACAGTGATTTAGATTAAAGTATCGTTTAATATTGACCGCGCCAATCAAAAAATACCTTAATGGATGGCATAGCCATTAAAGGATATGCAAATGAATCGTTCTGCAGGTAGCTATGTGACCACCACGACACTGGGCGAGCTGGTACAAGCTTTTGTGCCGCACCCATTGCCGCCCACTGAGCCGGCGCTGGAGCCAGGGTCGTTTATCGACCTGAATCGTCATGCCGAACTGGCTCTGGCACGGCTGTCCGGGGTGTCTGGGCTTGTTCCATCAGTAGATCGCGCTCGTCCATGCCCAGTTTGAAAGCATCCACCCATTCCTAGATGGCGGCAATGGACGCCTTGGCCGACTGCTGATAGCGGCACTGCTGGAGCATTTGGGGCTGCTTGCCGAACCAATTTGATCTAGCGGATTGCACACGGATCACTGAAGGGTATGGTGGGTGTGGAAAAGATGAAAATACCATATAATATTGACTGGTTATATTGAGGATCGGAGAGATGCTATGCGCCTATCGCTCACGTTTGAGCTTTTTCGGAGTGCCATAGTTGAAAGTTGGTGGGCGTAGTGAATCCTTTTTATGCGAAGCTGGATGCGGATATCAAGGCCACGCTTTTGGCGCAGATCCGCAATCTCTGGACCCACACGTCCACGGCGATTGAGGGGAATAGCCTCACACTCGGTGATACAGCCTTCGTCCTTGAAGAAGGACTTACCGTTGCCGGCAAACCGCTTCGCGACCATCAGGAAATCTATGGCCATGCCAAAGCCATAGAGATTGTCTACGCATGGATGGATAAGCAATCATCCTTGCAGGAAGAGGATTTGTTTGCGCTGCATCGTACCGTACTTACTGAAGCGATAATGGATATCTACAAGCCCGTAGGAAAGTGGAAAAATGAATCTAATTTCACCAACTATATCGGCAATGACGGCCGCCAACATCTACGAGAGTTCCCTGCACCGAAAAAAATCCCGACATTAATGTCGCAATGGCTGGAAAAATTGAACCAGTTCTGCGCAAAACCCTTAACGGGGATCAATGCGGTGGGAGCATATGCGAGCCTTCATCTCGATTTCGTCACGATCCACCCCTTTTTTGACGGTAATGGCCGGGTAGCGCGTCTGATTTCCAATCTTCCCGTTCTACGCTCAGGTTTCCCCCCTATTGTGGTACCCACAGAAGCCCGTCAGGAATATAAAAGATCGATATCTGACTATCAGGTCACCATTCCTGAACTGGAACGCTTAGAAACCCTGTCTGGTCTCCCCGATAACCTAGAAAGGAATCACTTTAGAGGCTTGTGTCGTAGCTATTGGGAACCAACTCAAACATTGTTACGGGAGGCAATGGAAATGCAGAAAAAAAGAGAGGTCCAACGATCCGCCGCGCCAGAGCACGAAGAGGACCACGGAGCAGGTGATAATATCGGCAGGTAGGTCGCTTTTCTCAAATCGCCCGGAAACTAAGTGTTCAGAAAACGTTGTTTTGTGGAATCTCGTTCACCATCTGTTTTGGCCAATACCGCCGAATTACTGATCAGTGCCTTCCGGAGGTGGTGCCTTGGCCTCTGCGTTTTTCCGCATGGTCTTGATCGCCTGCCCCAGCCCTTCCTGAAAGAGATGGCTATGCACGTGCTTACTGCGGATACGGGATGGGCAAGCATCTTGGAAAGCTTGTTCTGGGGTACGGGCCAGCGCCCTTCAATATAAAAGTCATTCCGGATCAGACCGACAGCCGTTCCCTTACGCAAGGGCAGATGGCTCAGGAAGTCTTCAATACCATTGAAGCGCAGCGGCGTGGCCACCACAAACAAGGGTTTTCCCGTCGGGGAAAATACCGTGCGACTCAGGCGGATGACCCAATGATCGCCCACCAGCGGACCACGCTGTTTCCTGCGATCCAGTAGGGAAACTGAGAAGTGCGGGACTAACAGACACCGTTATTTGACGCTACTATCGGATCGCGTTAGCATTCACCAATGATCATGAGCTTTGCCGACAAGCAAACCGCCGCAGTCTTCGCTGGCCTGCAAGTGCGCCGCTTTGGAGCGGAACTGTTGCGGATGGCGCAGCGGAAACTGGCACAGTTGCATCGCGCCGGTCGGATCGAAGATCTGGCTGTACCGCCAGGCAACCGCCTGGAGAAGCTCTCCGGCGATCGGAGTGGCCAATGGAGCATGCGCATCAATGACCAGTGGCGGATTTGCTTCG
>JAAOMR010000449.1 GCA_018853935.1 Acidithiobacillus ferrivorans | reverse complement strand
GTATAGGCTTGAACGACCCGTTCAGGATCGCGAGTATTCCAAAGGTCCTCGGCCATCCGCACTTTCAGTAAGGCAGATTCTTCTGAAAATGGGGGAGTCAGCGTATTGCTTTGCATGGTGGGTGTTCTCCTATGTTTCGGGATTGTTCAAGGTAGACAGGTCGGTCTACTTCGGGCAATTCTAGACAACATGGAACGATCTGTCTACCATGGCGTGATGGATAGACATTCCAATCCCGCACTCATGGACCAGAGCAAGCTATCTGCGCGTGAGCGCATTCTGCTCACAGCGCACGTGCTCTTTTATCGTGAAGGCATTCGCAGCACGGGCGTGGATCGCATCATTGCGGAGGCGGGCGTCACCAAGGTGACCTTTTATCGCCACTACCCGAGTAAAAACGATCTGATCGTGGCTTTTCTGGATTATCGTCACCGTATGTGGATGCCCTGGTTTCAGGATGCACTCCAAAGGCATGGCAACAATCTTCTGGCCATTGCACCGGTTTTACAGGAATGGTTTACCG
>JAAOMR010000448.1 GCA_018853935.1 Acidithiobacillus ferrivorans | reverse complement strand
AGCCAATAGAGGCCAGCCCCCTCATCGGGTGCTTGCTCATGCGGGCGGCGGTCCCGGCGGACAACGTCATCCTTGACGACGTTTCGTACGATTCTGAAATGGCGCGGCCGGTCGCATATGGCGGTACTGGATGTTTGACCACGTTCTGTGCAATGGCCTCGACCAGCGGATTGTCGTTCACGGTCTGCACGAAAAAATCGCACCGTTCCGGCACGCGAGCCGCTCTTATCGTTCGGGCGATATCCTGGAACAGAATTCCATGGTTTTATGAACGGCTATTTGTTTGCCATTAATCTCTCGTTTTCGGCGTCCAGTCGTATTTCCAAACCGCTAAGGGCCGGGCAATGCCCCGCACCTGCGTCTGCCGGAACGGTCCCCA
>JAAOMR010000447.1 GCA_018853935.1 Acidithiobacillus ferrivorans | reverse complement strand
GTACCGCTGCGATTGGACCTTCGGGACTCTGCGGGGCAAGGGATATTTCCGTCCAGACATCCGCGGTATTGCTCACGGCAGTGCTGCTCACGGCAGGAGGCGGGTTGTAAGAGATCACAGCCATAGGGACGGGGCTGGTCGGCCACCCGTTACCGACAGAAATGCCGTCCGCAGGGTTGCCGCCTGCAAGGTTGCCGCCTGCAGGGTTGCCACCTGCAAGGTTGTTGAGGGTAAGCTGGGAAGCCCAGGCATCCACCAGTTCGACATTCCATTTCTGTGCCCTGGTTTGCGCGGCTTGCAAAGCCTGTGCATAGGTCACGCCGTCCTTTAGTACTTTGGGAATCTCCCAACCATCCTGCAAGGTGGCCACCAGTTTCCAAAGTACCGGGGCTGTCCCGCTTTCCGGTTTCCACGACAGTTGTTCCGCATCGAGGGGCAGTAGCGCGATCTTGACGATCCGGTCATCCGGTCCCATCTCTCCCCGGCTTGCACCCGGCAGGCTTGCACCCGGCAGGCTTTGCGCGGGTATGGATTCCTGCAAGGGGGCTGCACCCTGCAAGGGGGTTGCACCCGGCAAGGGGTTGGCATTCGGCAGGCTTTCCAATCGCTGGAGGAAAGCGTTTTTATCCAGTACGGCGGCGTTCAGACCGGGCCGAAGCGATTCGGATGCGGCCATGTGCATCAGCAGGAAAGACAGCCCGGTAATGGCATCCTGGGCGCGTCCGTGCTGATGCAAGTCAGCCCTTTCCGCCATCGGGTCGTCGTTCAGGCTTTTCACCAGAAAATCCACGGCCATATCCCAGTACTCCAGGTCCCATTCAGCGGACAGGCTGACCAGCATTTCCCGCAAAACCTCTTGCGGGACCGATTGCGCCCAAAACCGCCCCGCTTCCGGCAAGCGTTCCGGGTGCTCCGCCAGACCTTGCAGGGCGTCCGCAAGTTCCGGGCGAATCTCCGGTGTTTCCGATAGCGATTTCCAGTCCATAATGTCCTCCTGCTCCCTTGGTGCCGCAGTGCTGCGCACGTCCGATGGCACCACTTTTGTTTCTGGTAATGCCACCATCGTCTCAGGCAAGGGTTGCATCCCAGCAAGGGGCGCGATGGTTTCAGCCGAAGCCTTTATCGTGTCGCGCAACTCCACCGGGATTTCATCTTCGTCCTCACGCGCATCCGTGAACGCCTGCAAGTCCGGATTCCACCGTTCCAGTTCCCGCCATGCCGGCGCGAGGTCCGTATCCGGGTGCGGGCTGATCCAGAAAGCGGGGGACAGATAGCGGTCGATTATGGTGTCCCGCTCGAATGGAATCTGAACATCCAGCACATAGGTCATCCCCGGCTTGCTCATCGCCATCCACGGATCGAACAGGAAGCGGTTGTTCACCAATAGAAAAACATGGCGTTGCTCGGAATCGCCGTTGTAAAAGCGCAGTTCCCGTAACTCGGCGTCCTGGGCCACCAGATCGTTTCGATTGACCGACCATGCCTGCACCCTAACCCTCGAAAGTTCGCCGGATTCCAGTATCGCCGCAACATAGTTCACTGAGGACGGTTCCTGGGAAAGACTCAGGGGAATGCCCTGTTTGACCAGACGGTCCAGAAGCGGTCGTTGATCCACTGACGCATCCAGTATCTTCGGGACCGTCATGTGCAAGCCCTTCAATTGTTGCCAGTCCGCATCCGCTACCGGATCAGGGTTTACGTTCGTGACTGTCGGCCGCACGCCTGCGGAGGGCGTTAACGTTACGGGCGAACCTGTCGATTCGACAAGTTCCGGCGCATCATTCAGCAGATTGGCCTGGATGGGTGGCTGGTCCGCAGGTTGCGTGGATTCCTCTACGGTTTGCGGTTGGGCCTGGACCTCCGGGGTTTGCAGGACGATGGCATCCAGCTCCGTGACGGAGTTCAGCCCCGTGACGGGGTCCAGTGTTCTGGACAGGGACGTGATGCCCTGCGAATCCATCTGCCGGTGATTGGCCTCATTGCGCTGGTAGAGTGTGTTTAACACTTCAGGCAACAAATTTTCCAGCCGGACTTCGATCAGATTGGGCTGAACCACCAGCATCGGTTTGACCAAATCTTTTTTCTGTTGGGACCGGAAATTCCTGCCCATGATGGGTGCGACCCAATCGCAGAGCGCGCCGATCTGTGCGGTCAGGTCCGCCCGACGCACAGCAACCTCTGGATCGATAGGACTGGCCCGTTGAACGGATTCCGCCACGGTTCGCAACTGGTTCATAACCGTATCCGGGAAGCCCTGCATGGTCAGTACATCAATAACCACGGGTGTATTCTGGAAATCCGTGCGCCAACCGCGCAGACGGTCCACCAGATGGTCGGTCAGTCGATTCAGTGTTTCCGCCGACAACCCATCGGGTTCCACGGTCAACAACAGACGCAGGGGCTGTAATCCCTGACAGGCCATGATTTCCGCTATTTCATTACGACCCATAATGCCGCTCACGACCATATGACCGTAATCGGCTTTCACCCGATCCACAGACCGCAAACTCTCCAGCAGATCGTGATCCCGAATCTGCGTGAACATGGCGTAAAGTTGACCGTTGTTTATGGCCTCGCGGGACCAGGATAGCGACCACCCGCGTTCAACCACATTGTGCGTAACGTCCTCGATCTTGGCGTGAAGTAAAATCTGCCCGTTGCGCCACCATTCCGGGGCTTCCAGTTCGACATTCAGCATCCGGCTATCCGATGGACGAACGGCGCTCAGTGTGGCGTCCTTCACCTTGGCTGATAACGCCGTGAACGGTGCCAGTATCGACATTACCGTCTCCCGGAAATCTTCCGGTATTCCCGCCAGCCATGATGCCGGGGCCGGGGCCGGGGCGGCCAAATCGGGTGCAGGTGTTGCCACTGCTGGCGTGGATTGGGGTTGTCCCGCATAGTACACTGGCAAGCTGTCGTCTTTCGGCACAGCCACTATGCCGGCCCGGGTCGGGATGATCGCGGCTTCGGTAATGGTGATGCCCGCGGCCTTCAACCGTATGGCTTCATAGGCCTCGATGACGGCATCCAGTCCGGTGCGGTCCCATCGGCTGAAATCCGTCATGTCGCGCCGGTTTTCACCAGTGGTTTCCCACTTCAACGGATCACCGTAGGTTTCTGCCACCAGCCGTGCGTCAACCTGCAGGTCATATACGATATGGTCCCGCGTACCCGCCACCAGTCTGGCCCAGGGATCGACCAGCCAGCGATGGTCGACAATAGCAAAATCATGTCCATCCTGGTGCCAGTCCTCTCGTACCACCGCGCAGTCGGGATTGTGCTCGTTCTCGAAACCCACGATCTGCACCACATGATCCGGCAGCGCCTTGCGGATTTGCAGGGCATAATTGGTGCAGGTGATGGCACTGGTATCATCGGGAAATACACTTTGCCCATCGGCATCTTCGGTCGCGGGAATCTCGTTGCCCTGATGATCCACGAAGCACACCCCAAGGGCTTCATCGCTACCAAACATCGTTTCCAGCATTTTTGCATCTAGCGGCTTGTCGGCATCGCGCAATCGGTCAACATTCTTTTGTGCGGATTCCACGATCTGCTCTGCCTGATGCAGCAAGGGGCTTGCACCCTGCAAGGGGCTTTTGCCTTCCGGCACGGGTGTCTGAGCGAATGGTGCGGGTGTCAGCAAATCCCCAAACTGTTCCTTGAGGTCGCTCACGATGCTTTCCGCCCGTTGCAGGTGTTCCGACTTTTTCTGTGGGTCTGTAGTCAGCAAACTTGCGGCATTTGAATGATCGTCGGAAATCGTTGCGGCCATCTGCACATCCATGGGGAAAACTGCAGCACCCGGTGCTATGCCTTCTCGTTCCAAAACGGGGGAGGCGTCGCCCAGCAGGGCAAAGGTGCTGTCCACCAGCAACAGGGCACGATCCAGCGTATCTACGTCGTTGATATACCGTGTTTTGGATTCGCCGGGCACGATGCCCTGCAGTGTATAACTATCTCTGTCGTCATCCAGGTGGGAGTTTGCCTTTTGCGTGTGCGTCAATTGCAGGACGGTAACGCCTTCCAGCTTGCTTTGCCGATCCCACACGGTATCCATGCGGGCCGCGTCATACCCGAAGAAGATAGGTTGCACAGCATCGACTTTGTTGCTTAACCAGTCTTTGGCCGCGCGGTCGGCGTCGGTGGTCCATTCCAGTTTTTCATGCTGCTTGATATGCGCCTTGAGCATTTTGCGGCCCTGGGCGTAGGCGCTGGCGAAAGTCGGAAAATGGTCGCTGCGCGCATTGGGCGAGGTTGGTCCATACACGCCTTTGGCACGATAGCTGATCGCTGGCACATAGCCCTGTTTATCCCGCGCGATGGCCAGAGACACGAACCGTTCTCCATCCTCGAAACGCAAACCGACATAGCGGTCGAAGTTTTTCAGGCTACCGGGGGCTTCGACAGGCAGATCGTCATGATCTATGTCTTCCGGCCAGTGCGGGGCTGGAGGCTGGTCGGGTATCCGCTGGGCGGGTAACGGTTCCGGGATGTGCCAGACAGGTTCCTGATTTAGACCATAGGGCGCATTAAACAGATCGGTACGTCCCTGTTCCGGGAACGACTGTGCGATCCGCTGAATAAATCCCGCCCACGCATCCGGGTTGCCGGGGTCCACGACCTGGGCGTATTCCGGTGCCTGTTCAAAGTCCCAATTTCCGCGCTGACGCAACTCGGCCACAATGCCCTGCTCGTTTTCGTCGTGATGCAGCGTGACCATCCATCCATTGGATGCGCGATCATAATCGTATCCCCATTGCAGGATGACGCGCTGATCACCACTCAACTGTTCCATGATCTCGCCAAAGGCGTTTTTGTAAGGCGGGTCTTGCAGCATGTCTTTGAGATGGGCCACCTGAAAACGGTCGCCATCGGCTTTTTCGGCAATGCGAGCCAGCAATTTGGGTGCGGCCTGTACGAATCCCCGTTCCACATTGCCGGACTGATAACGCTTGGTAATGCCTTCCATCAATTCCTGCCGAGCGGCATTGTGGGCATCCATGAAGCTGTCAAAATCCG
>JAAOMR010000446.1 GCA_018853935.1 Acidithiobacillus ferrivorans | reverse complement strand
GCGCGATGCTGCCAAGCGCCGGCGATTCAGCGCCCAATCCCGCACCCTGGTACCAATTTTGGTCCAGCTATCAGGCCCGATTCATCGACCCGCAAGGGCGGGTCATCGACTGGAACGATGGCGGAATCACCACGTCAGAGGGGCAGTCCTACGCCTTGTTTTTTGCACTGGTGGCGAACAATCCCAAACTGTTCCAGAACATTCTGACCTGGACCCAGGATAACCTGGCGCAAGGCAGCCTTGCCGCGC
>JAAOMR010000445.1 GCA_018853935.1 Acidithiobacillus ferrivorans | reverse complement strand
ATCACCACGTCAGAGGGGCAGTCCTACGCCTTGTTTTTTGCACTGGTGGCGAACAATCCCAAACTGTTCCAGAACATTCTGACCTGGACCCAGGATAACCTGGCGCAAGGCAGCCTTGCCGCGCACTTGCCCGCTTGGCGCTGGGGCGAGCGTCCCAATAAAACCTGGGGCGTACTCGATACCAACTCGGCAGCGGACGCGGACTTGTGGATCGCCTACACCTTGATTCAGGCAGGGCGCCTGTGGGACCGCAATAGCTACACGGCAATGGGTACGCTGCTGGCCAAACGGATCGATCAAAAAGAAGTGGTCGATCTCAAGGGGATGGGGCCGATGCTTATACCCGGAAATGCGGGATTTCGCATCGCCCCGGACACCT
>JAAOMR010000444.1 GCA_018853935.1 Acidithiobacillus ferrivorans | reverse complement strand
CAAACTCTTATACGTTAAACAGATAGATTTGTCCAGCGCTCACCGTCCACCTCAAAAACCGAATCATTCACACGGCGACGCTACCCAATAAAAAAGGGCTCTTGGCCATATTGAGAATTGCTGCATTGAGACTGGTCCCCTGGCCCGTTCCCACGTTGAATACCTGCTCGCAACCATCATAAGTCAGCGCCCGCACGATGGCCTCGGCGACGTCGCTGATGTAAATGTAGTCGCGCGTCGTCTCGCCATCACCCCATATCTCGATGTCCGCCTCGGCGAGGGCCCGGTGGAGAAATATCCCCACTGCCCCCTGGGCCGTCTCGATGCGCTGCCGTGGTCCATAGGGGTTCGACACGCGCAGGATGAGGGAGGGCACACCGTGGATCTGGGTGAACATCTGCAGATGCTTTTCGATGGCAAGCTTGGTAATGCCATAGGCCGTTAGGGGGTTGGTGGGGTGATCTTCGTCGATGGGCACGTGGCGGGGAGGACCATAGACCGTCCCCCCGGAAGAGACGAAGATGATTCTGCCCACCGGCTGTTCCCTGAGCACCTGGAGCAACTGCAGCGCGCCCACGAGATTGCTCTGCACGTCCCAGATGGGATCGTCATTGGCGCTCTTGGGTACCGTGGTGGAGACCAGATGGAAGACAACGTCGATCCCCTGTACCGCCTCCCGCAAATCGTGGACGTTGAGAAAGTCGCCCCGCATCCATTCCAGAGGCTCTTCGGGGCCGAAAGTGCGATAGGGGGCAAGATTGGGACGCGCCAGCACCCGCACCCCATGGCCGTCCCGCAGTAGGCGGTCACTGACGGCCGACCCGATGAAACCGCCGCCGCCCAGGACGAGGCATTTCATCGGGTCACTCCCGGGACATGACTCAAGGCCAGGGTATGCCCTGTGGCGGTCACGACCAAGGGCAGGAGCCGCTCCAGGGCATGAAGCATGGTCCCGTCAATGGGAACGGGTTCGGCCGGATAATCCTCCCAATCCAGGCCCGATGTCAGGAGTGGTTCCAGAGCCGCCACCCGGGCCCAGAACATGGAACCCACCGGAAACACAATGGCTTCCGGCAGCGGATCGATGCCCAGGCGCCGGGCCAGTATTTCGGCATGGGGACGGTTTTCGCCCCAAGAGAGAATATACGGATCGTCCGGAAAGACCATGCCGAGACGAGGATCAATCGCCATGGCGCCGAGGATGTGATCGGCCATGGGCACCGTGCCTCCCAGGAGGTGGGTCAGGAGGAAACGCACCCACTGGCGGCCAGCCTCAGTGCCGATCGCTGGGGAGAGCTTGGTATGGACATGACCCACCAGATCATAGTTCCGCCGGATGGTATCCGCGAAGGCCGTGCAGAAGGGCCCCAGATCCCGGCCGCGATTGGGGACTGCACGCACCTCCACCCGCCCTCCCCGATAGTTCTGGAAAAGCAGGACCAAGCGCTGTCGATCCCCTTCATTGACCACGCTGACCAGCAAATCCATCGGCGTCTGATTCTTATCCAGGGCATCCAGGATGGGGGCGACCAGATCTGGATAATAGGCATGGATATGCAGCGCGATGCGTTGCCCCCGGACGGGCACGGCGGGTGATGCCGGGGTGATGAGGGGCAGAAGCCATGGGCCGTCTGCGCCACTCTGGCGGATATAGTCAGCCAGCGGGTCCACATCGGGCCGGGTCAGCCCATGGCGTTCCCGATAGATTCCCGGATGAAAGCCAGGGAAGGGCTTGCGCGGCAATACACCGCTCGCCCAAGCGCGAACATAGCGCCATGTCACCTCTTCGGCGTTGGCGGCGCTGGCTCCAGGTTGCAGCGCGTAGTCCGACTGCAGGATGTCCGCATCCACAATGGTGGCGATATCGGTCATCGCCTGCTGACTGTGCGACCTTTGCACTTCTGCCAGTGCCACGATACGCTCCACATACTGCGACATCTGAAAAGTCTCGGCGGTGAGGTGGACGGCGCGTTCCGCCAGGTCCCGGCGCAGCTCGGGAGAACGGGCGATGGCCAGAAGTTGTTCAGCCATCCGGGCGGTGTCCAGATAGGGAGCGACGCAAGCATCTGCCAAGCCATGCTCCCGCAGTATGTCAGCGATACCGGTGGCCTCGTCAAAGCAGAGGACGGGAAGGCCCTCAGAGAGGGCATCGATGGCGACGTTGGGAAGCGGGTCGAGGCGGGAGCTGAGCAGCAAAATATCCGCCGCTGCGTACACGCCCTGAAGATCCGGCAGTTCATCAATAAACTGCACCCGCTGGGCCAAGCCCGCCCGCTGGATCTGATCGGCGAGGTAGACCGAGTAGTTGGCGTCATTCTCGGGATCATAGCCCTTGCCCACCCAGACGAAGCGGATGGGCAGGTCCGGGGCATCGCGGCAGACGCGTGCAGCGCAATCCAGGAATAGATCGACCCCCTTGCGCAATTGAACGCTGCCCAGACCCAGCACCACCAGGCCATCGGCCGGAAAGTCCGCTGGCCGCACCACAGAGGAAGGCGCGGGGACGGGCGATCCCGCAGCGCTAGTGCCGGGCAATAAGCAGCGACCCTGGGGGATGACTGGAAAGGCAACCCCCTGCAACTCCCTGTAGCTGGCCCAGGCATCGTCGCGGGTCAGACGGGAGGAGAAAACCGTGACGCCCGACCAGCGCACGGTCTCCAGAAAGGCCCCATGGGGGCGGGTATAGGCGGCGAATTCATGAAGCAGGCTGACCGTGGGGACGTGCCGCCGCGACAAAGACTCCAGGGGGAAGCGTGCCTCAACGCTGTTGATCAAGGCGAAGCGCAAGGGTGTTTGCTCCAGAATCGCCGCAATGGTCTGGTCGGCAATAATGGAATGACGGTGATGGCTCGTCGGCCCGATGACGGCTGCTCCCAAGTCCCGGCAGGCCTCTAGCATCGGACCAGGCCCCAGGAACAGGGTCACTACGTTGTACTGGAGCAGCAGCTCCTGCACCAGATTGTAGCCGAGGATGGGGGCGCCGGTGCGGGAACCTTCGTGACATACCACCAGCACTGTTTCCCGTGCGGGATCCAAGTCGTGGAGGTCGTCCAGGCCGGTGATGGGGGGCAGTTGGCCCAGGCGGCCCTCCAACCTGCCGTAGCGCTGGTAGTGGGTGTAGGGGTCCACGCCCGCCGCTGCAACGTCCGGATAGAGCTGGCTGTAAAAATCCGCATCGAAGTCCTCTGCCTCTGCCTCTGCCACTGCCTCTGCCACTGCCACTGCCACTGCCACTGCCACTGCCACTGCCTCTGCCTCTGCCTCTGCCACTTCAGTGGGTGGCTGTGTACTTGCGGACAGGTTCCGCCGCAGATTGTTCGGGATCCTGCGCCGCAGGGGCGCAGGGGTGGCCAGGGAGAGGGATAGGTGCGCGATGCGCGCGGCCTTCCCCAGGCTCCAGGGCTCCAGACGAAGGGTATCCCGCAGGCGCCACAGGCGGGTGGCGCGCAAAGTATGGAGTTCGGCAGCCTGAACGCCGAGCTCAGCCACCTGAGACTGCAGTTCAGCGATCTTTCCCTCCTGTTCCACGCGCTCTACACTCAAACGCTGCACTTCCCCATGGGCCTGCGCGTGGGCCTCGCCAACGCGGGTCAGCGCCTGCTCAATTTCGCCACGCACCCGTTCCTGCTCCACTAGGCGCTGCTCCATTTCGCCGCGCACCCGTTCCTGCTCCACTAGACGCTGCTCCTGGTACGCCATGCGCTGCTCCTGGGACTGGACCCGCACATCCCAGCGCCCAAGCAGGTCCAGTACGGGTCCGATACTGCGCAGGGCTTCCCTCTGTTGCACAACCAGCCGGACCAGAGTCGGATCGTCGAGGCTTTGCCGGTCCTCGGCGCAGTCCGCGAGCAGAGGATAAAGCGCGCGCGCCCCCGCCGGGAGATCCGGCGCGTCCCGGACGTCTTCCCGGGTGTAGCGGGTATGGCGCAGGCCAGCGTCGAGAAAGTTCGCCTGGTATTCCCGCAAGGCTTCGGGGTGGACGGGGCCGATGCCGAGCTGCTCGGCCATGCGCCGGAAGGCGGCCTCGGGATCGTCTAGCAGCCGGTCGTAATCCACCACGACCCGCCGTTGGCCCTGGGTGTAATGGACAGCAGTCAACACGTGCTCCTGCCAGAGCAGATGGGATTTGACGCGATCGAAGCCGTTGCGCTGGGCCAGGGAGTCGGCGACGCTCATTGGGTTGCGCAGGGCAATGACGTAGGCCACGGACAGATCGACCGCGGCGAACACGCGTTGCCAGAAGGGCAGCAGGCGCGCCAGACGCGGGTCTTTGAGGGCGAAAAAATCGACCTGGGCAAACTTTTGCGCCAGGGCCGTCCGCGCGTCGTTTTCCAGCGCGGCAATGACGGGGGACCGCTCATCCGGGTCCAGCAGGCCGACGCGGTCATAGGCCGACTGGAGCTCGGCCAAGAGGGCCTCGTTGATCCGCAGGATGTCCCGGTCTTCCCAGAAGCCTTTGGGGTTGTCGAAGCCGGCGGGCAGGAGGGCATCACCGAGGCTGGCGCCGAGGACCTGCAAACCCCGGGCGATGGCGCTGGTGCCGCTGCGATGCATGCCGAGCACGACGAGAAGTTGTTTCTGCATGAGGACCACCTGAAATCTAAGAATAGTGGGCGGAAAAAGCCCCCGACTAATAAAAAGGGGGCCCGAAGGCCCCCTGAGTCATGTACCGTGTTTGCTTTACCGGCCGTAGATGTAGGCAGACGGCAGCAACTGCGTGGTCAGCAGATTGCTGGAATTGGCGTTGGGGACCGCACCGTAGAAATTGGTGTTGATCTTTCCGTAAGCCACAGCCAAACCGGAAGCCAGCGGGAAGTTCACGTAACTGTTGGTGTTGGTCAGGATGGTGCTGGTGCCCAAACTACCCAGCGCCTTGTTGGTCATAAACCAGATGCCACCCCCACTGGTGACATTGGTCGGAATGACGTTACTCACATTACCCGTGAAGTTGATCGTACCGCTGCTGCTCAGCACCGTGGGGTTACTGGCCGAGGAAACGTTGGCCAGATAGAGCATACCCGGCCAGTACAATCCTCCCAGACTCAGGTTGCCCGTTGCCGAAACGACCAAGTGGCTGTTGGGGTAGCTGGCGTTGGGGACGATGTTGGCACCGATTGCTAAGGGATTAGTAGTTGCATAGCTTAAGGCGCCCAGGGTGGCGTTGCCAGTGACCAGGACGTTGATGAACTGCGCCTGGCTCGCGTAGCTGCTGGGATTCACGGTCAAGGTACCACCCGTGCCCTGCATGGTCACCGGCACGAAGTTGTAGTTAAAGGCCGAGGAACCCGCTGCGGCGGCGCCATTGGGGTTGTTGACGTTGCCCGCCACGTTCAAGGTCAGTGTGCCACCCGAGGAGACAGAGAAACCACCAGCCGAGTTGGCGTTGATGGTGTTGGCCGAAACATTAATCGCGCTACCAGTGATGGTCCCAAAAAGATTCACGTTGGAACCGTTGGTTGTGTCTGAGCCAGTGATATTGGCAGTGCTAGCGGACAAGCTGGCGCCAGGGAAGAGGCTCAGGTTGTAGCCGTAGTTGCCCACCTTGCCGGAACCGAGGGTTACATCCAGCGTGCCGCTGCTGGTGTTGGTGTAACCACCGCTGAGGACACGCACGGCCGCGCCTTGTAATTTGTCGCTGCCGGTGTTGTCACTGTACAGCGTGGTCCCCAGGTTCAGGACGCCGCCGCTGGTGCTGGCCACAAGGCTTACGCTGCCCAAGGCATTTGTGGCTGACAGGGCGGTGGGTGTGGCTCCAGCCGAAGAAGCCTGATTAACTGCGCCGTAAAGATTGACGTTGAGGGAACCTGTGACGACGGCAAGGGAGTTGCCGCTGCTGACGTCAAAATTGATGACGCCGTTATTGGTTACCGTTCCGCCGCTGGTGGCACTCAGGCTTAGGATGCCGGCACTGGACATATTGACCACGCCGTTGTTCACCAGGGTGGCACCATTGCCGTTAGCCGCCAGAGTAACACTGGCCGAAGAAGCGTTGAAGATGCCGTTGTTGGTGAAGCTGCCGCCCGCCGTAAGGCCATTGGGCACGGTCAGCGTGCCGCTATTGACCAGATTGTTGCCGATAGTCGCCGCCGCCACAGAACCAGTAAGACTCACATTGGCGCCGCCGAGGACATTGACGTTGCCGGCCGCGAGGGAGGTTACGCCGATCGTGCCACTCGCATTATTAAAGGTGAGGGTAGCATTGGTGTTGATGGCAGATCCCGTGGCGTACACACCACCGGTGGTGGTTTCAGTGAATCCGTAACCCGCTGCAATGGTCGGGGAAATGGCACTTGAAGTGCCGTAATTGGTCGCGACTGCGCCGACATTGACATTGCCAGCGCCCGCAACCAGCAGGAATCCGGCTCCAATTTTCGAGCCCGGTGCGACGGTCACATCGCCACCGCTGACCACGACATTGTTAGCCACAATGCCACTCGCTGTGAACGTACCGGCGTTCTGGGCAAACCCTACAAGAGACAAGCCGTCCGCGGCTGAGGAGGCACCGGCCGACCCA
>JAAOMR010000443.1 GCA_018853935.1 Acidithiobacillus ferrivorans | reverse complement strand
CATCTTCCTCTATCCTTTAACTCCTAACGCGCAGCAAAAGCTGCGGCAAAGCACCTAAAAACTGCTCGAAAATTTGTCCCGAAAGATCGGAGAGGCCGACAAACTTCATATTGAGAATTGCTGCGTTTGACACGAGGCGATTGACGCAATTTGAAGAGGTAGGGCTGCTGCCGGGTCTCCATCTCGCGGATGACGGCATCATTGCCAAAACCACAGTCGCCACGTACCAGATAAGGGCGCTGTTCAGCACTCAGGGCGTCCAGTACGCGGTTAAGCCCTGGTTGGGCATGGTTGGAGGCCGTGGTGTTGCCAGCCGTGACTTCCACATCCAGCAGCAGACGCAGATTGCCCATCCAGTACGCGTGATAGGCGTGGGACGGACGCCCCGGTTTGTGCGGATTGTAGCCCACTTCAGCCCCTTCCTGATGCCCGAACAAGGTTTTGATGGTGGTGTCTATATCGAGAATCCAGGGTGTGTGACAGGCCGCCGCCACGCTTTTGAACAAATGCTTGCGCATCCATTCAGTCCCTTCGGCTTCGGGAATTTTCCCCAACGCCCGGCGCAGAGCGTCTTCGCTGACGATCTTGCTCATCCCCAGGATTTGGGGACTAACGCCATCACTACGTAATGCCGTGACGTGTGCGTAGCGTCGGTGACCCGCCAGGATGCCAGGATGGAGAGATTCCAGGTGCCCAATACATCGCGCTTCTTCGGGGCGTTGGGGCTGTTGTAGATCAAGGGGCATTCTTCTACCCAGGCATCAAACAAACCGCTGACCTCCAGAAACTCAGCAAAGAACACCAACTGGCCAAAGGGAGTAGCTGCCGATTCCGGATCCCAGGATACCTGAACGCGACCGCCCAGTGTGTCCACGACCATGGCTTTTACTGCTGCAGGAATGGGCTTTTGCGGCCGATTTTCATCATCACCCACAGGGTGAGCCTCCATTACAGGGGAAAAACCAATCCTATCAAAGGAATCCTGCCAAATCAGCAGCGGTAACTGCCGAATTTAGGATGATGCTCATCGCAAGTCCGCGCAGGGTCGCCATCATGTGCGGACCGTTCTCGGTACGTACCTGGGAGAGGTCTTCGTGGTAAGTGGTGTCGCGGACATGATGGTTACGGTTTTCAATCTCCCAATGGCCGCGGGCGATGCCCATCAGGTTTTCTGGAGTTGCCCGATCTTTGGTCAGGCTGGTGAGACCGAAGGTGCAATCATCACGGACATCTCCGCTTTTCATGTCGATGGTGACGCGCTGGATCCGGAAAGTCTGACCCAGATGTGGGAAGTCTACGCCCGTTGCCCGGGTGGCGACGGTAATTTTGCGGTATTCAAAACGGCCATGACCGACATCAGTCGTTTCGGCACTGAGGGGGAAAATTCTCCCAAGGGAGGCAGATCAGGCTGTTGCGGAGTTTTCGCTGGTTGCCTTTGACGGCGGTAAAGAGGTAGTCGGCTTTCTTGTCTTCGACGAGGAATCGGGCGGTCTCCCGCTGGGTATGCAAAGCATCGGCCGTTACGACTTTGCCCTGAATATCGACGTCTTTGAGCAGGGCGCGCAGTTCCGGGATTTCGTTGGTTTTCTGGGCGATTTCCTTTTGCGCGATGGTCGCACCCTGGCCATGCATGAAAGCGCTGAGGAGATGTACCTGGGTACCGTCTTCCCGTACAGCACCTTTGAGCACTTTGCCATCGACGGCCACTGCCTCAAATCCGGCAATGCCCAGCAGCCAGGCACCGATAGCGGCATCCAGGGCATCGACATTGGCGCGTTGCAAGACGCGGCGGATGGTAGGCTCAGAAGGGGCTACATAGCGTTGTGTTGTGGGATTGAATCGGGCGCGGATACGCTTCAGTTGGGTCTGGGTCAGCCGACCGGCCCACTCAGCCATCGCCGCATAACTTTGCGCCTGCGTGAGGACGGCGGCCACGGCCACGGTGAGGATAGCGGCGAGCGGATGACGCTTGC
This sequence comes from Acidithiobacillus ferrivorans, assembly GCA_018853935.1. Taxonomy (GTDB): domain Bacteria; phylum Pseudomonadota; class Gammaproteobacteria; order Acidithiobacillales; family Acidithiobacillaceae; genus Acidithiobacillus; species Acidithiobacillus ferrivorans. The sequence continues at coordinate 1,107 of JAAOMR010000443.1, read as the reverse complement.
CCTGGCGTTGGCGGACATCGGGAAGGTGGAAGAAGATTTGGCGCAAGCCTTCCATTTGCGCATCGCTCAAAGTCACAGTTTGCATGGGCGTTTGGGTCCATTCGTGTTGCGGCTGCGGCTGGGCCAGCCAGGCGCGCGCCTGTGGTTGGAGGGGATGGAGCAAGAGCCGTTTGGGCTGACCGTGGTAGACATAGCCACCGCCTGGACGGCGGGCAAAGCCCTTGGTCCAGCCGACATCGATCCAGTTGGCGGCCCGATAACAGGCACCGGTAAAACGGGGGGATTCCACGAAGGTCTCGGCCAGCACGATGGGATGGCGATAGACCGCCTGCCAGTCGGCAGAAAGCCGGTGCAGGTTCAGCGCCAGGATACGCGAAGCCAGATTGGGGAAGGATTCTCCCGGGAGAATCAGAAAGCGGGCATTATTGGCGATGAGGTGCAGACGCTGGCGGCGCAAGACCCAGGACCAGCCGATCCACTGTTCCCGCGCCTGACATTGATAAGCGGCGGCCTGCCAGCCGAGCAAAGCTACCCAGCGATCATCCAGAGTGGCCACGTAGCGCAGGGTACGCCCCGCCATCGTGCGGAAGCCGCGGTAATGATGCGCTTGCATCAGGGTGTTCCAGCGTTCCCGCTCCGTGGGCAGGGTGGGTCGTACCTGAATGCGGAGCAGGTCGGCTTGCTGGTTCGGGGTAAGTTTCGGGGCGTCCATGCGGTATTTTTACCGCATCGCGCCTCCGATGTCCATAGGAGGTCTTTGGGCTATTGCATCATGAGGTTAGATTAGAGATTGACATAGTCTTGGGTATTCAACACCTTTGCGGAACGGCTAGTTCCGAGGGCCCATACTTATTTGAAAGGCATTAGCATATAACTCCAAAAATTCAGGGCAATTTCTTTTCCAGGGCTTCTTGATCCGGCAGCAGTAAGCGCTCTATCACCCCATCAATATTAGTCTCAACCTCCAGCAGTCCGGCATCGATATCTGCTGTCAGCCGCTCAAAATTCTCGTGCCCGATGAGACTCTCTTGACGTGCATCCAGCAATCGCTGTTTCTGCATGGTCAGCAGCCGTCGATACAGGCGAGAAAAGTCAGCGCGGAAACGA
>JAAOMR010000442.1 GCA_018853935.1 Acidithiobacillus ferrivorans | reverse complement strand
AAAACGTTATGGACGATTGCGCCGGCCACCCAGTGGTAAAAAATGTCCACTGAAGACCGCAAAGACGGGCGACCCGATCCGGATGCCCTGTTGGCACAGGTGCAGCAGGAGGAACAGGCGCGCCGGCGCGGACGCCTCAAGATTTTTTTTGGTGCCGCTCCGGGCGTCGGGAAGACCTACGCCATGCTGCGTTACGGGCAGCAGGAGATGGCCAAAGGGGTGGACGTGCTGGTGGGTATCGTCGAAACCCACCAGCGCAGTGAAACCCAGGCGTTGGCCGATGCCCTACCGCTGTTACCGCGAGTGCATATTCCATATAAAAACGTCGTGCTTGAAGAGTTTGATCTGGATGCGGCCCTTGCCCGCCGTCCCGGACTGCTCCTGCTGGACGAACTGGCCCACAGCAACGCCCCCGGCTCCCGCCACAGGAAGCGCTGGCAGGATCTGGAAGAACTGCTGGACGCGGGTCTTTCCGTCGCGACCACCGTGAATGTTCAGCACCTGGAGAGCGTGCATGAAGTCGTACAGCAGATTACCGGGATACAGGTTCAGGAGACCCTGCCGGATCAGATCATCCAGCGGGCCGATGAAGTGATTCTGGTAGATATCAGTGACGAGGATCTCTTGCAACGGCTCAAGGAGGGCAAGGTATACCTGGGCGAACGCGGTCAGCGCGCAATGACGCATTTTTTTCGTAAAGGCAACCTTATCGCCCTGCGGCAATTGGCATTGCGACTGGCCGCGGACCGGGTTGACCTGGAGTTGCGGCAGTATCATCAACAGAATCCGGAAGAGGAGCGGCGCAGCGGCAGCCGGGATCGTTTGCTGGTGGCTGTGAGTGGCCGCCCGGAAGAGGAGCATCTGGTGCGCGCGGCTTATCACCTGGCGACCGCTCAACGGGCCGACTGGCTGGTGATTCATGTGGACACCCCACGCGGCCTGCTGCAGAAACCCCAGACGCAGGCATGGATATGGAATCACCTACATCTTGCGGAAAGTTTGGGTGCTGAAACCGCACGCCTGACCGGAGTAAACGTCGGTGCCGAGATTATGGCCTATGCACGATTACGCGACGTCACCCAGGTTGTGCTCGGCCAAACGCAGGGTTTGCGCAAATTCCTCTGGTGGTTGCCGGGCTCGCTCACGGCGCATCTCTTGAACAGTGAGCGTAGCATTGATGTGGTGATTCACCCCTTGCCCGTAAAAAAAGTCATCCCGGAAGAGCGACACCTGCAGAATCAGCAATACCTTGGCATTATGGACACCCCTCTGCGCCGCCGCACGCGAAATCGCGCCTTTGTGATCAGCGGAGCAATAGGTCTCGGCCTGAGCACTCTGG
>JAAOMR010000441.1 GCA_018853935.1 Acidithiobacillus ferrivorans | reverse complement strand
TATGGTGGACCCATTGGTCAAGACAGTTAGAGGGTGAGTTTAAGCTGGTCCGGTTACTTCCTCCGCAGCGGAATGGCGCTGCCCCAAATCATCTATGAGTAACGGCTACGCTGCGATCTTCGGATACTTGTCCACAATACAGGCCCCGCCGCCCTGGCCGGTCAGATAAACCTGATCCGGTGTAGCATAACCGAGAGACTGGTGCAGACGGCGACCATTGTAGAACTCAAAGTAGGCGGTCAGCCCGATCATCAGCTCCGGCACTTTGCCATAGCCTTTTATGTAGACCTCCTCGTACTTCACGGTGCGCCAAAGTCTCTCCACAAATATGTTGTCCAAGGCCCGGCCGCGGCCATCCATACTGATCCGTACATCATGCGCCTGAAGCACGCCTGTAAAGGCCTCAGAGGTGAACTGGCTGCCTTGGTCCGTGTTGAAGATCTCCGGCGCGCCATAGCGTTGCAGAGCCTCTTCCAGGCAGGCTACACAGAACTCGGCCTCCATGGTATTACTAATCCGCCAGCTCAATACCTTGCGGCTGTACCAGTCCATGATGGCCACCAGATACACAAAACCGTGCAGTAGCCGAATATAGGTGATGTCCGTACTCCAGACCTGACCGGGGCGATCAATCATCAGACCCCGCAGCAGGTAAGGATAAATCTTGTGCTCCGGATGGGGTCGGCTGGTATTCGGCCCTGGTGCCATGCCCGCTAAACCCAGCGCACGCATCAGTCGCTGTACTCTTTTGCGATTGACCATAAACCCCCACTTCCGGAGCTGTGCCGTCATCCGGCGACTCCCATAGAAGGGCGTTTCCGTGTATTGCGCATCCAGTAAATCCATCAGCACCTTGTCGTCGGCACTGGGTGGCCTCTCCTGTCGCTGAGCATAAACCGTGGCACGGGCAACACCTGCCAATCCACACTGCCGCTGAATGGACACATACTGATCCGGCACTATCCAAGCCCGCCGGACCTCTACGGGCACACTCCGGACTTTTTTTTCAGCCAATCCAGTTCGATCTTCAATCGGCCGATTTCACTGTAGAGGCGTTCCGGCTCGCTGTAGGCATCTACCGGCTGTGGGCCACGTTTGCCCTCAAACAAGGTGCCAACCTGCTCCTGGATGGCCTTCTTCCATTGACCCACCTGCGCCGGGTGCACGCCATGCTCCTGGGCAATCTCATTGATGGTTTTTAATCCCCGGATCGCCTCCAGTCCAACCTTGCCCTTGAATGCTGCCCCATACACTTTCCTTTTTGCTGCGCTCATCGTCTTCTCCCTACCAGACAACAAGCTTAAACCACTGTCTCAAATATGGGGACCACTATAG
>JAAOMR010000440.1 GCA_018853935.1 Acidithiobacillus ferrivorans | reverse complement strand
GGGGTACGCTTCTATGGTGAACCGACCGAATTCGAGGCCGAAACTTTATCGCTGCACAACAGGATCGGTTCCTGGGCGTTACGTCTGGATGTGCCTCAAGACACCCTGCAAGGGGTTCGCGCCCCGCAGGGGGTTGGCACCCTGCAAGGAGTGGCGGACGCCCATGTCGCGCCCTATCGCCTGAAAGCCTGGGGGAAACAAGCCGCATCCGTTCTGAAAAATGGCATAAATACCCGGCGGCATGTGCTGGTCTTCGCCATGAACGGCGATTAC
>JAAOMR010000044.1 GCA_018853935.1 Acidithiobacillus ferrivorans | reverse complement strand
TGGTCTGCCCCGTCTGCAACGTGGAAATATTGCCTTTGTCTGTGGTCTGCTGGGTGCTGAGCGAGGAGATGCCAGCGGTATTGTTGGCAATATTGCTAACATCGGTAGTCTGCTGCGCACCTTGAATGGCGATGGCAGTCTGATCGGTGGCCTGCCCCGTCTGCAACGTGGAAATGTTGCCTTTGTCTGTGGTCTGCTGCGCGTTGGTAGCGTAGAGCTGGCTGCCGTTGACGGCATCCGTGCTTGCGCTGGTGAGAGCGCCCGCAGTGACATTGGTGATGGTGCGTGTTTGTGAACTACTACCGACGCTTACCACGTTGGACGCACCACCGTCAGTTGATCCTGCACCCAATGCCACCGAGTTGTTGCCAGTGGACTGCGCTCCTGTGCCAATGGCGATGGAGTTTCCACCATTGGCGGTTGTTTGCGTGCCAAAATTGCCAATGTCTTGTACTACGTTGGTGCTGCTACCAATGGCAATGTTGCCGCCTGTTTGACCGGAGGAGCCGGAGGAGTTAGTAGTTGTGGCGGCCCCGCCCATGGCAATGTCCCCGTTGCCGCTGGCCGTGCTGAAGCTCCCGATGGCCGTGCTGACGTACCCGCTGGCCTCCCCTTGATTGGCCCCAACGACCGTGCTGTATGGCGCACTGGCCGTGCTGTTGTTCCCGATGGCCACGCTCGGCCCCCCGCTTGCCGTGCTATTGCTCTCGCACGCCAGGTCACCAACAGCGTCCTGTTGGCAAACGCCGCTAGTCGGGGCAGTTCCTCCAGAAGCCGTCGCCCACGCTGCGCCGCTCCACCCAATAGCACAGGCAACGGCGGTGGCGATGGATAACTTGCTGACCGTTCTTACCAGACCTGCCCGTGTACCATCATGGTGGGGCTGGAAATGGAGTGACGGAATTTTCGGGGGTTCCGGCTTACATCCACCTACAGTAACTTTACGATGATTGCTTTTATTTTCAGAAGCAATCACGAGCTGCCCGGTGTGGATACTGAAAATGCTTTTGTAGATGCGGTTCATAACTTTTTTCCTGTGATGATCATGTTTTCTAATAAACGCAAAAATCCCCGCATTTTTCAGCGGGGCCTATCAAGTCCACGACTTAGCAACCGCAGCCGCAGCGCACCAAGCGGCCCATGATCATGCTATTTCAGACAAGCCTGGACGTGCTGCTACGGACCACACCCATCTGTGGTTCAGCCATCCGATGGCAAGGTGTGGTTACTGTCACCGTCACCGGCTATGCGTAAATAGCTATTATGGATGACGCACGGAGATATTCGGTACCATTTCGGACCAAACGCAGCCAATCTGAGGCTCCCCGGTATCTTCATATTCTGCCTGAGAGTTATCGTCAAAAAACAGAGTAACTTTAAACGCAAACCGATATCCCCAGTTAATACCAATCATGGTCAGGTTATAAAGCTCGCCTTCCGGCAATTCAGGTAAGATCGCCCCAGGGTAAACCGTGTAGTCTACAGGTTTATTGTATCCAGATTTTATATGGCACAACTCAAGGCTGCCGTTACCTGTGGATGCGATAAGATATAGTTCGTTATCGACAGCTGTAACATGAATTTTTTCGAGAATCATTACATTAACTCCATATAGATAACATAACACAATGCGCCATAACAATTAGACGCGCCATCGAATCGCGATTTACAAGTTTCAAGTAAAGAATAACTCACTTGAGCTTATAACCGTTCATCACTTTTGTCTGCTCCTCGTCATTTCAAGTGGGTAACCTGAGATCCAGCTTACCAAAGATGAGGTAAGCCCTTTGATGAAGTTCTTGTGCATGCGATAGCCTCGGGCTTTGGCGGATTTGGGTGAGGCTATTGAAGCCTTCCAGAATCCCGTTGGTGATTGACAATTTTTCGTACTCACCACCGATTTGAAGCTTACACTATGCAATCGTTGCGTGCCGTTCACTTAAAGTGCTAGTATAAACATATACATACAAAAATACCGGGGTATACCAATGCCGCCACGAACCACCCCAGCCCTACAAATATCCGTGCTGGGCCCTCTTAACATACGTTTCGCAGGGAAAGCTCGCCCCCCCCTCAGACGCTCCGTCAGGCGCCTACTCGTCTATGTCGCAATCAACTCAGGGCGTCACTCTCGGGGTGATCTGGCTCGACACATCTTCCCCGGACACCCGGACGAGAGTGCCAGAACAAAACTCAGACAAGCACTCTTTCATCTATCGTCCGTTGGGTCGCACCACGGTTCCCCCCTAGAAGTCACGCGCGAATGGGTCGAAGTACGAGAGGATTTTCCAATAGTCAGCGACTATGGAAAATTTATGCAGGGGGGATATGAGTCAGTTTCAGGTTGCATGCGGCGTGTAGCGCTGTATCGGGGACCTTTCTTATCGGAGGAAATCGATGACGGTCAGAGTGTTTGGAATCAGTGGGTCATTGATGAGCGCAAGGTCATTGATGAGCGGTTGGGCGCGACATACAACTCATTGATTGATCTTGATGTGTCTCGGCAGAACTTTGATCATGCTCTGCGATGGGCAACAGAATGGCTGCAAAAACAGCCGGCCAGCAATGCTGCATGCCTTGTGAACATGGAATTGCTTGCACGCGGGGGCAGAAGCAATGAAGCATTGCGACTTTTCTCTGCGTTTCAGGAGCGATGCATCTCCCAACTCGGCGTGAAGCCTCAAAAATCCCTTCAGACCTTTCGTGATGCATTGGATCTTACTGTTGTCCAAGCTGCATCACAGGCACGCAACAATAAAATCAATAATAACACATCAGATACTACTACTCGATGGAAATTCGTTACTATTCTGGCAATTGCCATGGATGCGAACGATGATCAAATCAGTGATTTTAGAATTGAACAGCACATTGATCGACACTTTAATTGGGCCCAACAGGTTGCTCAAGCCTGTGGTGGCAGTATATCCATAGCTGAGGCTGGTGCTATAGAATTGTTTTTCGGTTGGGATACGCCTCTGGAGGACGGCCCTCATCGCGCACTGCAAGCAGCTTTTGAACTCCGGCGTCTTATTCCGCTAGGTTATTCGCCCCGCATGGGGATTCATTATGGGCGCGTCATAAGCAGGCCAGGGCACACACCTATCGGATCGCTTCTGCGAGTTGTGCATGCTGCTGCATCCGCCAACGATCAAAAATCCGGCGTAGTGCTGACACAGCCAGCCATGGAGTTACTCTCGTACGCTCCATCGACCAAGATCGAAGTTATTCCATTGGCGCCGGCATGCGTTTTTGACACAGAAACATCCCTCTTTTGGCTGAGCGCACCTCCGGCTTCTGTCGCAGGAGACTTCGGAAGTTCTTTTATTGGGAGAGATACTGAGTGCCAGGTAATTCAACAGGCGGCTCAAGAGGTCATAACCAGCAGACAGGGACAAATAATATGGATTATTGGGCAAGCAGGAATCGGAAAAACACGGCTACTAAGAAACATTGCAGACAACCTCCCACCAAGTATGTGCGTGGTGCATTATACCTGCGCACCAATCTACCAGTATAGTATACTACATCCAATTGCGGCGCTTATTCATGAAACTCTAAAACTACAAGAGATGCCTATTGCATCAGCTAAATCGACTATCAAAGATCTGCTAATAGCTATCGGAGAAAATGACCATCTGCTATACACACTCTGGTTTGTCTGGCTTGGCCTGGAGCCAGACAACTCTACAACACGACTTCTGCACAATTATAAAACGCTGCTTTATGAGAGTGTTCTGCAGGTTTTAACAAGTCAACTTTTCCCAAATGATAGGGCCTTGCTTGTGGAAGATATTCATTGGGCAGATTCAGCCAGCCTGGAATGGTTCAGGGATTATTTACAAAAGCTTCATGAACGCCCTGTCCTTATAATAGTAAGCACGCGGCACCCCATGCCGGATTTGCAAAAAATAGCTGCTCATGAAATGACATTAGCGATTGCGCCATGGGATGCTGAGACAGCGCGTCGCTTCATTCGTAACATTCCGCACTGGACAGTCAATGCGCAGGTCGAGGAATACATTATCGCACACGGGTGTGGCATTCCTTTCTATCTCGATAGCTTTGCACGGAATGCGCTTCTTGGCGGCCAAGTGTCGAATTTTCCTGGCGATATACAGCTTGTTTTAGAATTCACTATCGCCAAGGCGGATTTTGCTTTAGATATGGTACAGCTCGCAGCTGTCATTGGCGATACTGTGACGTTGCCCGTTCTTCAAGGTCTGCTCATTAATCGGAATTCTGACAATTTAACGCAAGATGCGAAGCATCTGGTGGAATCGGGGTTATGGGTGGCCACCGATAAAGGTTGGTCCTATCGGCATGAACTGCTACGTGAAGCCGTCTACGCGAGAATGCCGCAGGAATCATGCAGGAAACTACATAGGAACACCGCACTTTGGTTTGAAAAAACCGGTTACAGTGAACCCTCTGTGCTTGCCTACCATCTTGAACGGGGCGATGAACCCCATGCTGCGGCTCGGTATCACCTCCTCGCCGGACGAAGGGCCTTACAATTGAATCTCTACAATGAAGTCGCCTCGCACTACACACACGCCACCGAGTTGTTGATAGACTGCCCAGAGGATCCGTACACGATCCAAGCACAGGCAGGGCTTTTTCTGATTTTGCGAATGCAGCAAGGCCATTCCGTTGCAACCATGCACGCTCTGGAGGCACTAGAGCAGTCCTGCCTTTATCAAGGCCACAGAGGATGGCATTACCTCGCCGCTCAGTATGGCCGCTGGATGACCGAAAGCACTACCCATGGCGCTTTGGCAAGCCTGCGCAAAGCCGAACTAATAGCCGGTACAACCTACGATCCAGAGATTGACCCGCAACTAGCGAAAGGTATCAGCCACTATGTGTTGGGATGGAGCCATTTATGGTTAGGACAGCACCTTGATCAAGCCAGAGAGCATCTCCAATCCGCCATAACCTGTTGGCGGGAAGAATGGGCCGATCCCCTATTTGTGACCACTGGATACCGGTATCGTGAGTATGCACTCGCGTATCTGGCGCTTATGGATGCCATGCAAGGCCGAGATACCTCTGCATGGATTCAAATAACGGCAGCACTGGACGACCTACCAGACGGAAAATTTCTGAATATGCGTATTATTTTGGTTTTTTTGTACATGACCGTAGCCTATTGGACGAACAGTCCTGAAATGGCATTACGTATTTACAATAAGGAACATCAGAAAACAGCGGGACATTCCCTCCTCGCATGGGGGAGCCACACGGAAGCGGCTATCGCATGGTCTATGGCGCGCGTCGGGATCAAAAGTCCCCAGTGGGGCATTGCTGTCATACGTAAGGATCTAGCAATTTTGAAGCGCATATGGGGCTTTACCGCAGGATTCGTCTATTTTATCCTTATAGACCTTTCCATACGAAGCAACAATAAAAAAACGCCGGGATTATTGTTTGCGGCAAAAAAATTGGTTAAACAGGAAAATATTCTTCTATTTGCGCGCGAGGCAGACCGGCTTTCCGCTGTGCATAAATCAAAAAAGTTTGTGAAATATCCAAAAAAGATGATAAAACGCATTATCAGACTTGGCAACAAAAGAAGGTTTTCTGAACACTTTCTGGGCCGTTTTCGGCCATGATTCTGTCCATCAACCGTAACTGTTCACCAGGGGTGCAGTTACCCCATGGTGGGCTGCGGGGTTCCCCCCCGAAAAGAGTGAACCAACGCGTGCAGCAGATCGACGCCCTGCTTGCGTAGGGTTTCCAGATAGGATCGGATCGTGCAGAAGGCGGCTGCCCCATCAAAGGTCCGGAAACAGCCGGAGATCTTCTGTTTAACCTTGGGCATCCGCACCGCCTGTTCTGCGATGTTGTTGGTGAAG
>JAAOMR010000439.1 GCA_018853935.1 Acidithiobacillus ferrivorans | reverse complement strand
AGTGGCGGACGCCCATGTCGCGCCCTATCGCCTGAAAGCCTGGGGGAAACAAGCCGCATCCGTTCTGAAAAATGGCATAAATACCCGGCGGCATGTGCTGGTCTTCGCCATGAACGGCGATTACCCCACGGTGTCCAGAACAGAAGGATCGCAAACCTGGACCAGCACCCTGATGCCGGTAACCGATTCGGACGCGATACAGGTAAAAAGTGCCTGGGGCGAACAGGCTTATCCCGATTTGCGAAGCGCCGTGCGGGAAACACTGGATGCGCTGGAAGCGCCGATGGCGGAATTGCGGGCGCGAATGCCC
>JAAOMR010000438.1 GCA_018853935.1 Acidithiobacillus ferrivorans | reverse complement strand
ATCATCAGCATTGATTTCTGTTTCTGTCTCCGCGCCTGTTTGTTGAGTTACCTGCTTCTTTTTGGGCATAATGCATCTCCTAAAAAAGTGGGGTATTAGGTGATTCATTTTGCAACCTAGACAGAAGACAGATTTAAATAATTTGCATCATCTGTCTGGAAGCTTCAACAGGTGTAGGGTGAAATGGCCCATTTTTTCTGGGTTCGTGCCCATCTATTCACCGCCATCGCAGGACAAAACCATCGCGGTCATAATCCTACCCATCAGATATTTCCCAACGCCTGCTTTTCCATACCCACGGACAAGTCCTGCTCGCAGAAACCAGCCTTGCGATGTGCTGACTGCCGTGCCGTTTCCATGGCCATGTCTCCTGATAACATGAAGCGATGGAAAAGTCATAGTTCAATTTTGACGTCTGGGCTATTAGTATAGCAAATAACGTCTGGGGTTGGGTGGTCGGTTCGATGAGATGGCCAACGACCGGAACAGTCTGGTGCGGTCGATCAGTCTACAGGTACCACGAACCACTGGTAAGATACCGCAGCGCCCAGCACGGCAGCAAGATTTCATTGTTGTTGGCTTCAGACGGGGATACCAGCCTGATTGATACCCTCCAGAGTCTGGTCTGTGCTCCTTGGTCTCGCGCACCCTGCCTAATAGGCATTGACCGCTTCTTATAAATATCCGTGAACACCTGCTCGCAGAACAACCCGACGCGAGCATATGAAAATACCAAGGTTGAGCAGCTCTCCTGTATAGTACATATACTAGAGAGATTAGAGACTAAATGTCCTGCATTCACTCACTCATTCATTTATAGATGAGTATGTTTTCTGTATCATATAGTACACCATGCACCCATCGCAAAAAGCCTTTCCGCTTCGGATTGTCCAAGCGCGGTTCAAGCGGTTCAACCAGAAACCATGGGCCGACACTCTAGGTTAAAAGGCACGTGATCTTGCCGTTCAAAAACGCGCCATTCGCGGGTGCCCAACATCACGGAGGCTTCCTTGAATCGGTTCTTTCCACGTAAGGATATGCCGGTTAGGGTGATTCGTTCGTGCATATTATTCTCCTCGATTCCGTTACCTTAAGAGTGTCACAGATGATCCCATGTCTGCCAATTGTCGCGCCACCCACGCGTGGTCACCAGCATCAAGCTCTCCGCCAGACCATATCTGCATAATGCTGTCCGGTATGGATTGGCCGGTCTCGACGATATCAGCGTACAAATTCAGAGCGACAATCCAGATGTGATCCGGAGCTTCTTCTTCGACAAGCTCTGCCACCCATTGCGCGGGCAGCGTATTCTTCGCCTGGGACACCTTGTCGGGATAAGAGCAGGCATGGCATTCGTTACAGGGTTGCATGGGAAACCTCCTTATAAGCAGAAATGTGCTGCGGTTGCGAGCTATGAATCTGTTTAATGACGACCTCAAGCTGTGATCAAAATTGCCAGGGAACACGAAAGAATAACGCTCAC
>JAAOMR010000437.1 GCA_018853935.1 Acidithiobacillus ferrivorans | reverse complement strand
AACGGATTATCCGACAAGAAGTATCTGGCCACCGTCATCGTCCAGCGCGTAGCGAACTGGAAAAATCCGCGCGCTATTGCCATCGCATCCATTTCTCTAATTAAGGAGTAGACACATGGGCATCGTCATTTCCCCACCCCCTGCCGGGGTGCAATCCCCTGCCGGGATGCAACCCCCTACCGCCACCACACAGATCATTAATACGGGAGCGCAGATCACCACGACACCGGTACAACAGCAGACCATCGCCGCACAGCAACTGCAAAACCGGCTCAACGGCGTATCTCCCGCTACCGCAACAGGCTTACAGCCGGCAGGCTTGCAGACGGCAGGACAAACGCCGTCTGCAAGACCAGGACCAGGACCGGGACCGCAGATGATTCCGGGACTGCCGCCTTTCAAAAGCATTGAAAAAGCCCTGTTTCCCTTGTCCGGTAAGCAGATTCACCAGTTCCGGGGGAAAGTGCGGAAAACCCAGGAAGGCGGCAACGAACCCGTCATCCCCAAGAATGGCGTTACACAGGTCATCACCGTGGACCCGAACTCCGGGGAAACTCCAACGATCCACATGGCCGCGGGGTACGCCTGTTCGTTGACCGTGGTGGACGGTGCCGGTCAGCCCTGGCCCATCATTTCCGCCACCATCGGTAGCGGCAAGCGGTTTACGGCCCAGGGCATCGCTAAGGATGCGCTGGAACCCACCATCGTCGTTTCCGATCTCCGGCCCCACGCACAGAGCAATCTGTTGCTGGTCTTGCAGGGACTGAACACCCCCATCCCCGTACAACTGGTTAGCGGCGGACCCCTTGAAAACGGCAGGGAAACCGTGGCCTATCGCGTCATCCTCCGGGTGCGCGGCATGGTCCCCGGCGGCCTGCCCACTTCCTTCTCGCCCAGTCCGAACCACGGTACAACCGCCGCCTTGCTCCAAACTCTCTATGGCACCATGCCCACAGCCGCTAAAACGCTCCGGGTGAAAAACGCCCCGACCTACAGTTATACACGCGCATGGATGTTGAACGGCGATCTTTGGATTCGCACCCATGCTCGCCTGCTGGCACCCGCCTGGATCGCCACCGAAGCATCGGCAAATGGCGTCCACGCCTATGTCCTGCCCAAAACCCATGCCGTGCTGATGCGTTTCAATGGCATTAATCAGACCCTGGAGGTGCGCTGATGAACGACGAAAACCAGAATCAGACCGTAGTCCCGCAATCATCGGGTAGCAGCGAGGAAACCGTGCAACCGGCAGCCTTGCAGGCGGCAGCCATGAAAAAGCTGTCTTACGCTCAGGCCGCCGGCGCGTTTTATACTAATCCCGCAACCCGCAAGATGGCCCTCATCACCACCGGCGTCGCCGTAGTCGCTTTAGGCTTCGGCGCTTACCGGTTGCTGAGCGGCCCCCCCGCACCTGAAAAACTCCATAACCAGATCCAGGTCGCGCACCTTCACGGCGCACCCGGGGGCAGTAAGGGCAACCATGCCTATAACGCGCAACTTAATCAGGCGAATCACCAGTTGGGCCAGCAGGCGGCCAAGGCCGGACAGACCTACCTGCCCACACCGACCGCCCTGCACCCCTTCGCGGCGACGAAATCCGTGACTGCTCTCGCGCAGTCTCCCGCTCCGGCGACCATCGTGGTGCAGAATCCTTACACGCCGGTCGCTGCCACCACGTCACAGCAAAGCGCACTGGAGCAGTCCATGACGACGGAGCTGAAACGATTCGTGAACGACAAGCCGTATGGTCCCGTAATCGTGACGCAGATCAGCAAAATCAAGCAGGTTCAGTCCGGGACCCATACCACTGCGGGGCAGGGCCTGCAAGACCAGTCGAATGTGCTGGCGCTGGCGGGGCATATTTCATTCGCCATGCTCGATATTGGGGTGAATTCCAACGATAAAAGTCCCATTGAGGCGACTATGGAAGGTGGACGTTTCCATGGCGCGCGGCTGCTGGGCAGCTTCAAGCGGGAGCACCAGGTGGTGGTGATGCAGTTCAACATCATGACCTTCAATGGGCAGTCTTATCCCATCAATGCGTATGCCATCAGCGTGAAAAATGCGCATGTAGGCATGGCGACCAGTGTCAATAATCATGTGCTCTATCGCTACGGTTGGTTATTTGGTGCGGCTTTCTTGCAGGGCATCGATCAGGCGCTGCAACAGGCCAATCAGGCCATGGTGGTCGGTAACGGGTTCGCGGTAATGACCCATCAACTGAACAACGGCCAAATCCTCCAACAGGCCGCAGGCAATATCGGTAACGTTATGGTCCCTATCGCGCAAAATCGCTTCAATACTCCGCCCACCGTCCGGGTCCCCGCCGGTACGGGGTTGGGCATCCTGTTCATGTCGCCAGTCAAGGAGCAATCACATGGTTGATCTGAAGAAAATCCCGCAAGCCTTGCAGCCGGCAGGCTTGCAGGCGGCAGCCTTGCAGGCAGCACGCCCCCCTACCGGGATGACGCCCCCTGCCGGGGAGCAACCCCCCGCAAGCATTCCGGACCTGTGGGACCAACTGTTCGCCCAGGCGCTGGTGATTCAAACGGTAACCGATGGTTTACCTCAATCGGAAAGTTTCAGCGGGGAAAGCAGTAGTTTCGGCATTTACGTCCAGGATGCCGAAGTGCTGGCCGCACGAAACAGCGCATCGGCCATGAGCCTGCTGTGGGACCGCATGGACACCCTGATTATAGGCATGGTCAAGATCACCCTGCGCCATCACCGGCACGTTCAGAAACAAGATCTGGAGCAGGAAGCCTGGATCGTCTTCGCGCAATCAGTGGAACGCTACGATGGCCGTAGTCGGGGCGCGTTCTGGACCTATCTGCGCCTGTCCCTACACACCCGCTTTCGCCAGTTCGCAGCACACGACCGCGTCATCCCCGTTCCCCACGATACCCGGCAGAAACGCGCCCATTGGCACAAAATTACCCAAGAAACCTTCAATGCCCGCCTGCTGGCGCAGAACCTGAGCTATCCGGACGCCGAAACCGAAGGTTGGAGCGCCATCATGACGGAAGGAGAAAACAACATGGAGAATGTCGTCATCGAGAAAATGGACCTGGACATCATGAAGCGCAAGCTGCAATGCCTGCCCCGGCGCTGGCGCGATCTGCTGATGCTATCGCAGAAATACGATGATCCTGATCTGGCGTTACTGCTGGACGAAGACGAAAAGCACATGGTCAACCTGCGCATTCAGATCATGGACATGCTGCGCTCCATGCCCATGGAATATTACGCCACCGGGAAGGGCGAAACCGCTTATCTGGATGACTGGAACCATCTGTCGGAATCGATGTAACCCTTGCACGGTGCAACCGCTGCACGGTGCAATCGCTGCAAACGGATCACGCATAAAAGAATATGGAGAATTTCATCATGCCCGCAGCATTGTCTGTTCTGGATTTCAGCATCGCATCGCCGTCCGTAGGGCTGCCGCCTGCAAGGCTGCTCCCGGCAGAACCTTCGCCGTGCGCAGCACTGCCGTCTGCAGGACCCGCATTTCCGTGGCTAGGTGGCAAGGGCTGGCTGGCGCAGAAAATCGCGGATCGCCTGCCGCGCAAAGCCTGCTATGTGGAACCGTTCGCCGGAGCCGCCGCCATGTTGCTGGCCCTGCCGAAATCTCCCGTGGAAATCCTGAACGACCGCAACCGCGATCTGGTCGGCTTCTACCGGATTATGCAGGAGGACCGTCTTCGCATGGCCCTGCTGGAACGCCTGCAGTGGACCCCCTACGCCAGAGCAGAATACTCCCGTGCCCTGGATATCCTGAATTCCACAGAAGACGATCCCATGACCCGCGCCTGGGCCTTTTTCGTGGTGTCCAATGCCGCCTTCAGTGGCGGGGGACAAAGCGGCCTCACCGAAAAACGCTTCGCCACCAGTACCCA
>JAAOMR010000436.1 GCA_018853935.1 Acidithiobacillus ferrivorans | reverse complement strand
GGTCATGACTCGACCGTCCAGTCGCCTTCGACGGAAACAGCAAGGGACATCGTCTGGAATACCGTGCTATTACGTTTAGCCAGATCTACCAGATGATCCAATTGCTCTGGGGGAGCATCACTTTTCAAGTGCAACATAAAGCGGATCTGCGTAAGGATAGGAGGACGATCTTGCCGCGTGGCTTCGAGCTCTATCCTCGCTCCAGCCAGAGGAATATGAGAAGCCTCGGCCACAAAACTGATGGCGGTCAGCAGGCACGCCCCCATGGAGGAAAGGAGGGTTTCAACTGGGTTGAAGCCCGCCGTAGGATCGGCCCGCTTGGCGCCAAGCTGGATCTCAAAATCCCGCACACTGGCGTTAACATGCAAGGGATCAGTGCGTTCAACGCGGACATTATATTTCACGCGCTCCACCAAAGCTGTGGCGCTTTATTCTGGATTACCAATCTGGTCTACCTCTCGTTCAGCCTCTAGCCAGTGCGCCTCACATTCTCCATCAAACCCGCGCCGCTCGGCGATAAAATAAGCGGCTTCCGCAATCATGCTATGGCGATCATCAGCATTGATTTCTGTTTCTGTCTCCGCGCCTGTTTGTTGAGTTACCTGCTTCTTTTTGGGCATAATGCATCTCCTAAAAAAGTGGGGTATTAGGTGATTCATTTTGCAACCTAGACAG
>JAAOMR010000435.1 GCA_018853935.1 Acidithiobacillus ferrivorans | reverse complement strand
GTGACACTCTCAACCCGCTAAAGCGGGTAAGCTTCTTGCTGAATGACACGGTTCATGGGCATGCTCCAGGGAGCCCGCACAAACATCCTGCGGCGCTTGATTCCGTGCTTCGGCAAGACAACGCCGGCCGGACAGATCCGGTCGGTGGCCCGTGCCCGGGCTACTACTACGCCGGAGACTTCCCGGACGTAGATACGTGATGCGTTTGGGAAACGGCACCACCTGACCGTAGGCGATCGGGTGCATATTCACCGCGCCTACGATATCTCTGTGGCCTTCAAATCCACAGGCTTTGCATCGCCAGTTCCGCCCCTTGGGCTTGTGACGATGGCCGCATACGGGACACCGGCTGGATGTACCACGTTCATCCCCGGTGAAGCACACGATGCGGTCTTGTTCCGACTTCTGTTGCAGGTAATCGATATCCTTGCCGTACTCCCATTGACTCATGCGCTGATTGTGGTGACGGCCGCTATTCTTGCGACGGACCCCATCAGGGTTGCCCACGAATACCGACTCCACTTCCCGTTCCTTGCAAAAATCCATCACCTGGCGCGTTCCCTTATGACGCAGGTCTCGTACTCTGCGTTCCTGTCGCAGCGTCAGCTTGGCGCGCGTTTTTCCCAGCTTCCTCCAACGGCGAGATCCCTTCTGGCAGCGGGAACGCTTGCTGGCGATTTCGCCAAGCTGCTTGCTGTGTTGGCGTTTGAGGGAGCGGATACCGCGCCCGGAGACAATCAGCGCATCGCCCTCGTTGGTAGCAACGGCAGCCTGATGAATCTGACCCAAATCCACCGTGGCGTGCTTATGGGTAGGCTCCAGCAGCGGCGCTTCTTCGGTATCTTCAGCGACGCTGATATGCAATTCGTTATGCAGACCGTTCCAGACGATTTTGCAGGCGCGCGGCTGATCGAGCCATTCCGGTTTAGGCAAAATGAGTGAAGGACGGCCCCTGCCCATAGGCAGAACCATCCGTTTATCCTCCAAATGCATCGCCTGTGCGGGCCACATCAACGGATAGAACGTTTTGTCCTTATAGGGGTAACGGATTTCCGCCCGGCCCTGGCTTCGTAACTGCTGCGCCGTATCCACATTCGCCAGAAAAGCGTGCGTCACCATTTGCACGGACTGCGAGTGCAAAGCAAACCGCCCCTTGGTCGCTTTTTGCAGGGCATCCCGGTTCGGCCATTTTCCGTGCTCTTGCCTGGCTGCCAAGTGTGCATCGCGGCACGCCGT
>JAAOMR010000434.1 GCA_018853935.1 Acidithiobacillus ferrivorans | reverse complement strand
CCCGCCCCTTCCAACTGGTGACCGGACGCAACTGGCGGGGTTCCGCCTTCGGCGGCGCCAAGGGCCGCACCGACGTGCCGAAAATCGTCGACTGGTACATGGAAGGCAAAATCCATATCGACGAGATGATCACCCATACCCTGCCATTGGAAGAGATCAACACCGCTTTCGATCTCATGCACGAGGGTAAGTCCATCCGCACCGTACTGACATTCTGAGGCAACAGATCCCGCTTTGATCCGAGGATAAACGTAACTGCATCGGGATTTGCTCCGATACTGGGTGGGCATGGGGATGCATGACCGTGCTCGCCGTCCTTAAAAAAGGAACATCAATGACTACAGCCGCACTTAGCCCTTCCAATGGAAATGACCCACTGCTCAAAGTACCGAAAATCACCGCATATTTCTGGATGGCGAAACTCCTGACCACCGCCATGGGAGAAGCCACATCGGATTTTCTCGTTTTCCACACGAACCCCTATCTGGCCGTGGTAGGTTGTGGGTTATTGTTCCTGGCCGCTATCTGGTTACAGATGCAGAGTAATCAATATATCGCACACTATTACTGGTTTGCCGTAATCATGGTGAGTATCTTCGGCACCCAAATAGCGGACGTCACCCATGTCGTGCTGGGCGTTCCCTATGACATCTCGACATCCGTTTTTCTGGTTGCCTTGATCGGGATTCTGGTCACCTGGAAACGCAAAGAAAAAACCCTTTCCATTCACAGTGTGCATACACCTCGGCGAGAGGCATTCTATTGGGCGACCATCGTAGCCACCTTTGCCCTGGGCACCGCCGCAGGTGACATGACAGCATCGAGCCTGGATTTAGGCTACCTTGGATCGGGTTTACTATTTGTCCTCTTGTTCGGCATTCCCGTCGTCGCTTACTTCATGTTCGACCTTAACGAAATTGCCGCCTTCTGGATAGCCTATATCTTGACCAGGCCGCTGGGGGCTTCTTTCGCGGATTGGACAGACAAGCCGATACGGTTCGGTGGCCTTGGTCTTGGCACGGGTCCGGTGAGTATATCGCTGACGCTGGCCATTTTGATGCTGCTCAGCTTCCTGATAATTTCCAGAGTAGATGACCCCAACCGCGCCAAAAAATAGAGGTGCGCTGATAAGCTGCTCTCTGTTCAGCAAACGTACCGCACGGTGAAAGCGTCCTCGGTATCAGCCACCTCGGCGTAAGAGTGTTACATTGAACGCCTTACAGGGTCGATGAAAAGCTATAGCACATAACCATTAGCTCAGGCGACGCGCGAAAGCGACCCGCCTTTTTACGCGGCCGACGTGCATGCCTGAGCAAAACGCCAGGTAAATTGGGCACTTTTATAACGGAGTGACTATCTATTTCTCAAAGATACAACTTCTGAATGACCGCTATCAGTCTTTATGTATACCTCGTGATTATGTATAGCGTGCATGTCGCGCTGGCTGTAAGCCCTGTCAATGCTGGCCATTTGGTACGAACGGTGTCGCTATGCTATACATAAAACTGGGCGGCCCGGAGTAGTGTCACCACGACAGCGCTCCGCATGCGCTGCAGATCAACACCCCAACTACAGGTCTGATTCATGGCCACAATGCTGACCTGAGATCCTTGGATCACCATTAATTTACTGCTCGGAGAGGTGGTCGTCTGTGAATCATACCACTGTTTCCGAGCGAAAAACCTGATACCAATATTTGGTACCGCCGATGGTCAGTCATCTTACTGGCATTTCCAAAACAGCGTTTATTATGTAGAGTCCGCGAGTAGGTTTCGGACGTGCGACCCAGTTGTAGCAAGGCTCGCAACTTTACTGCTATACATAATCGCGAGGCATACATAACAGTCTCTTTCCGCCATTGAGAACGGCAAACCACGAATTCCGCGCCACTTGTGCTTCATTCATATACGAATAAGCGCCCCCAGCATTAATTTTCTTGAAACAACCCAATTGCCGCTCTATATTTGATCCCAGGGATCGACTACTGGAACTTGGCATCGCTGTAAATCCACAATATTTCGCGTAGCCACTGTGAGATGGTGAACCAGCGCCGTGGCTGCCAGCAAGCTATCTATCGCTGGCAACTTCTCTCCGCGTTGTTCAGCGGCACCTATTATACCTCCCCATGCGCTGGCGATATGCTCGTTAACAGGAAGTATACGTCCGACGAAACGAGCTCGCAGATCAACGTCTATCCAATCCTGCAGCATTGCTCGCTTATCGCCGTCAACAAGTTTGGCAACGCCTTTTTGGAGCTCTCCCAGTGTGAGCACACTAAGAAACCCCACAGCCTCCCGTGCGTCTACCCATGTTACGACCCGAGGATCAGGATGCTTTTTGACCAACTCTGACAGAACGCAGGTATCCAGGAGGTATCTCACAGGCTGACGTCGCGCCCCACATCGTGATGATCTCGTTCGACTTCCAGATCGAGCCCTCGCAGTGGAGAGTCCGCGAAGAATTCGGATAACGTCTGGTTCGGCCGTGTCAACGTCCGAAACTGTTCTACGGAGAGCACTACAACTGCGGGCTCACCATGTAAGGTGATGGTTTGCGGACCATCGTTGCGGGCACGCTTCACGACATCGCTCAAATGATTGCGCGCCTCCTGTAAAGGCCACTGAGTATTCATGGCAGACCCCCTTCCAGACTTCTGGCGTGACTAGCCAGTTTAGTATAAGCAATTTTTACGCTTGCTAACAGCAGAAACTCGCTCAACCTTTTGATCAAGCGTTTTTTACCATACCATGCAGGGCTATTGTTCCGTCCGAATGCGCTGCTTCCGGCACTGTTGCCCATGAAGGCATAATAGATGCGTCAGCCATCTGCAGCAGATTTTGGTATGCTTCAGCCATATTGATTTCCAAGGGCCTTGATCCAGAAAGATCTCCATTCTCTTGATGCCGATACACGAACTGTAGCAGATGCCATGGTACTGCTCTGGACCTGGCGTCCCCGAACAGCCGTATACAAACTGATCCAGAAGTGGGGCTTAAAAAATCACGCCGGCAAAGCCTTTACGCAGATGGCCGTCAAGGATGCGTGGGAGCAGCTCCGACGCGCTGGCCTGCTCGTGGAGCATTCCCGGCGTCAAGGCTACGCCCAACTGCATGACAAGATACGCGGTCAAGTTTATCGGGAGCTTTTGACGCGACATCCGATTGTCGAGTTACGTGGTGTCCTCTATCGCAGTGCGAATTATGATCCGAGTCACAGCCATTACGGCTGGCCGCTTTGGGAGGATGCAGACACCATCGCCATACTGCGTCTGGCGGTTTTTTCCGGGGCACCGATCAGCGATCTGGAGGCCATGCAGAAAGAGATCTCCGGACGTAATGACTGGGGCACCATTTTTTATGCGGCGTGCATGGAGGCCTTCGACCCCGTACTGATGGACCGGGTCACTCCGGAATGGCGCTGGCGAATGGCTACGGGCGCCTTGGGTAATCTGTGTCAACGAGCAGATCCGGAACACTTGCCTATCTTCCACTGGACCATGGAACAGGTGAAGACCGGACGAGAGGTCATTCCAGGACCACTACGATTGCAATTGGCCGAGGTGCTGCTCCATCGAGGCGAATTCAGCCAAATGGTAGATGTGCTCAAGCCAATAGAAAAAGATGCTGCGGCCGATGTGCTGCGAGCGGGGATACGCATACAGCAGGGCCAATGGGCCCCGGCGCAGGCCGAAATGGAAGCGGCTTTCAAAATACTGCGCAAAGCCATGGGTATACGTACGCGACTTTTACCCTACAGCCTGACCTGGATCTAGCCCTTGTCTTTGCTGGCTCAGCAAACCCCAAAATACCTGGATCTCGCCCGCAAATTCTGCCTGGGCGAGGCCGGATCGCGCACGCCATCGGCCCATGACTTCTGGGGAATCTGGGTGCATGCCGTCAATGTGCGATTGGGAGACGCGACCCTGGAGCCCGACGCGTTTCAGGCCTTCGCCAGAATCCAGCACCCCTGGGTTCACTTCGAGCGCGCTATTCTGCGTGCTTGGCTGCGCCCGGAACTGCGCGCTCCCACGGCACATTTCACACCCGATCCCGATCATGCCACAGCGGTGACCATTGCCCGTAAGGCTTTTCAGGACCGCGGTTTCACCTGGCTCGATGCGCAATTTGCGGCAGCCGAGAAGGCTTTCCGCAACGAGGATCCAGGCATCCCTTTTTTCGTAACCGGAGGACAGGAGTCCTGGCGGAATGTGCTGACTTCCCTGCAATCCTTGGTCACCGATATCGCGCTGACGCCGGATGCCCATGAAACCCGCCTGCTCTGGTCCGTTCACCTGGGGCCACAAGGTACCGTCGAGACCATCGAGCCTCTGGAACAGAAACTAGGCCAACGCGGCTGGGGCAAACCCAAAGCGATTTCCCTGGCGAAAATCGCGGGTAATGAACGATTGGCGCCCTGGGATGCGCAGGTGATCCGTGCCATCCGCAAGAACCCTCACTTCGCCCGGTCTTTTTGGTTGGATCGTGCTGCAGCCCTCATTGCCCTCATGGGCCACCCGGGGGTTATTTTCGAGGGGAACCCCGACATTTTAATAGACGTGGTGGAAGGCACCCCGGAAATCACCGTATCCAGGGAGGGCGATCGCTATGTGATGCGGGTAGAGCCCATGCTGCAGATGGACGGCAATGAGGCCGCCCATGGGTACGGGCTCAGCAGCGACGAAAAACGTGAGTGGGATGCCTTGCGCCTGATCACGATATTGCGCGATTCACCACAACGGCTCCGGGTGATCCGGCTGACGCCCGCCCAGCGCCGGGCCGCGCAGTTAATTGCCGACCGGCTCATCCTGCCGGCAGATGCGCAACCCGAGCTGCAACAGACTCTCCAGGTATTGGCCAGCCACTTTCAGGTCCAGTCAGACCATGCCCAAGCGGCGCGGGAGATCCCTGCCGAGTCGCAACTGCGCGCAGGACTCTCTCCAGTAGGTGACGGGTTGATGCTGCGTCTGGTGGTGGCTCCTTTGGGCGCGGAAGGTCCTCGCTTCATGCCCGGACATGAACAGGTGATGGCGGCGATGAAGGGTGAGACAGTGGATACCCGCCGCCAACTCGGATTAGAAAAGGATTATCTCAACGCCGTGTTGGATGCCCTGCCCTTCCTGCCACCGCCGGGACGCGCGGATATCGTTTGTGAATGGGTGGTGGACGACCCCGAAGAAGCGCTGAATCTGGTCGAGCGTTTACCACACCTGGAGGCGGTCGCAGCCATCGATTGGCCTCGGGGGAAACCGGTTCGCGTGCAAACGATTGATGTGCCCCATCTGAAGGTGGCGGTGGGGAGCAGTCAGGACTGGTTTTCGGTAAAGGGTACGGTCACGCTGGATGAGGGGCTGGTGCTGGATCTCAAAACTCTCATGGAGGCGGCACAGGGCAATAGTCGTTTCATCCCTATGGGAGAGGGGATTTATGCGGCCTTGACCCGTGAGTTGCGAGAGCGACTGAATGATCTCGCGGCAGTGGCGGAACCCGAAAAAAAAGGCGGGC
>JAAOMR010000433.1 GCA_018853935.1 Acidithiobacillus ferrivorans | reverse complement strand
CCGCCGATGAGAAGGAACTGGGCGTCTGCCTAGTGGACATCGGCGGTGGCACCACGGATATCGCCATCTTCCGCGATGGCGCCGTTCGCCACACCGCCGTCATCCCCATTGCCGGCGATCAGGTCACCAACGACATCGCTCTCGGCCTGCGCACCCCACCCGTCGACGCGGAAAATATCAAAAAGCTCTACGGCTGCGCCCTCGGTGACCTCATCGAGCAAGATGAAGAAATCCCCGTCCCCAGCGTCGGCACGCGTCCGCCCCGGACCATATCCCGGCGCATTCTCGGCGACATCATCGAGCCCCGCATCAAGGAACTCTTTGAGCTGATCCAGGCTGAGCTGCGGCGCACCGGCTATGAAGATATGGTCGCGGCCGGAGTGGTCATTACCGGCGGTTCCAGCAAGCTGGAAGGTATGGCCGAACTGGCCGAAGAAATCCTCCACCTGCCAGTGCGCGTCGGTGAACCCATGCATTTGCCCGGCATGGAAACCGTCGTCCGTACGCCGGGCCATGCCACGGGGGTGGGCCTGGTCATGTATGGTCTCCACAATCAAGTGGTGAGCCAGGCAGAGCCTTTACAGAACCCGGCTATTGCAGCCCGGGAAAATCATATGGATACCAGCTTCGGCGGCATTTTTCGCAAGATGCGCTCCTGGGTACAGACGAGCTTTGGCTAATTCCTGCTTGCAGGGCTGAGGCACACCATTTTGCAGGACTTCAAGAAGAGGAACGACCATGTTTGAACTCAATGAATGTGAACAGGAAGGCGCTGTCATCAAAGTGATCGGCGTCGGTGGCGGCGGCGGTAATGCCATCAACAACATGTGTATAGCGGGTCTGGAAGGCGTGGAATTCATCACTGCCAATACCGATGCCCAGGCGCTGCGCCATTCCCACGCCAACCACATCATCCAGCTCGGCGCCCAGATCACCCGCGGCCTCGGCGCTGGCGCGGATCCCGAAGTCGGCCGCAAGGCTGCCGAAGAGGGTCGTGACGAAATCCGCGCGGCTTTGGAGAAGGCCGACATGGTATTCATCACCACCGGCATGGGGGGCGGCACCGGCACCGGCGCTGCCCCCGTGGTGGCGGCCATTGCCCGCGACATGGGCATCCTTACCGTCGGCGTGGTCACCAGGCCCTTCAATTTCGAGGGCAAGAAGCGTCAGCAGCACGCCCTCTCCGGCATCGACGAACTCTCCCAATACGTAGACTCACTGGTCATCATCCCCAACGAAAAGCTGCTGACTGTCCTTGGCAAGAACATCAGCCTCAAGGACGCCTATCAGGCCGCCGACAACATCCTCCTTGGCGCCGTGCAGGGTATCTCCGAACTGGTCACCCGCCCCGGTCTGATGAACCTCGACTTCGCCGATGTCCGTACCATCATGTCTGGCATGGGCCTGGCGATGATGGGTGCCGCCAGCGGTCGCGGCGAAAACCGCGCCAAGGACGCGGCCACCCGCGCCGCTTCCAGTCCGCTGCTGGACGATATCAACCTCTCCGGCGCCCGCGGCATTCTGGTCAACATCACCGCTGGCATGGACCTGACCCTGGGCGAGTTTGAAGAAGTCGGCGAACTGATCCGTGGCTATGCCGCTGATGATGCCAACGTCAAGGTTGGTACCGTGCTGGATCCGGAACTGGAAGGGGAACTGCGGGTCACTGTGGTCGCCACCGGTCTGCAGCGGGAGCCTGTGCGTCTGGCGGTCGAAAATATCCGCAGCCGCCCGGCGGTGGCCCCGGCTACTGCCGCAGACTGGCGCAATCTCGACAAGCCCACCGGCATGCGTCAGGCTGAACGCCCCGCGGCCTCGGTAGCCGCCGCGCGCGGCGGCAATAACACCCCGAACTATGCCGACCTGGACATCCCCGCCTTTTTACGCCGTCAGGCGGACTAAGGCCGACAAAACCAGGTCAGCGCAATAACGGCGCTTGGCCTGGACGGCAGCGTTCTTTGCTCGGCCGCGGCCCCTTAGCCGCTGCCTGGCGCACCAGTTCGTCTGCATCCGCCAGCAACTGTGTACGCTGAACTTGCGTCAGCAATGGATTGCGGGCGATGGCATAGCGCACGTTAGGGGCCTGATCCTGACAAAAAACCCCCACCTGTTCCGCCGTTAAATCCGGCCTTTTCGCAATACACAGGCGGATAACGTAGTCCCCATCCGCTGCCAGCACCGCCACTTCCTCCAACCGCAGGTCCGCACGGCGGGCAAAATAGCAGCGGGTCTGC
>JAAOMR010000432.1 GCA_018853935.1 Acidithiobacillus ferrivorans | reverse complement strand
TTTTCTGTGCGGATCGTCTAATTCTCCGAGCAAGACAACATCAGGGATGGTGTAGACAGCATGTATAGACTGGCTGGCCCTATCATCTCAAAATATGAGCATGCAGGGACGTAAGCCCACCCCAAGCTGGGGTGGGCTTACGTTGTTCAATGCATATTTTCATGGGGAGACAGGCTTGGGTCTCTGGGCTATGCACCAAACCGGCTGGTCGTGCTTGGTGAAAAACCTGATTAAACGCAGTTACTACTCTGGATCCGGTG
>JAAOMR010000431.1 GCA_018853935.1 Acidithiobacillus ferrivorans | reverse complement strand
ACTGGAAGGTGCCATCCAGATATTTGCCCCGCCCCTGATTATATCCACCCATGCCAAGCACCGGTGTCAGCACCCAGTGATCCCAGGCGATATCCGAGTAAAAGCCGGTATAGCCCATGAAACCGCCGTTGGTGTTGGCGACGATCCCCCACAGCGCGCCAATGCCGAACAACTTGGAAGCGGACTGATACTCCAGATCAATCTCCGGAAGGGTCGCGTTACCCCGATGTCCGGGACAGGGCTCGACGCCAGCGGCGTTAAAGGCGCCGATACCAGCGTTGAAATACGCCGGCCCGCCCTGGAGCACATGCAACCCCGCTTTCTCCTCCGCCCAGGCTGGCCCTGCTGCAAGCAGACCCAGAACCCCCATCAAGATTCCCTTACTGTTCTTCATAACCACCACCGGATCCAGAGTAGTAACTGCGTTT
>JAAOMR010000430.1 GCA_018853935.1 Acidithiobacillus ferrivorans | reverse complement strand
GGTCCCGGTGAATAAGGGGGAGCCCCAACAACCGGAAAATATGGGCCGGGGCAAGGTCCAGCCGAACAAAGCCGGTTTCCACGGCCAAGGCGTTGACGTTTTCCGGCGCGAAATCGAACTCATCACGCCGAAGGGCCTGCTTGATGGCGATTTCCCAGAGGCTCAGGATGCTGAACCATACCCGATTTCTGCCGTCGGCTATTCGCTCGACGACATCCGCGGGCAGACGCTCGGGCTCAAAGAGAAAGCGCAGGAGCACATTGGTGTCCAGCAGGATTTCCTCGACAATCACTCCGCAGGGCCTTCGAACAACCGGAGGATTTCAGCACTGGCCAGGGTGTCGAAATCCGGCGGAATGTGAAACCGTCCTGCACCCAGGCCCACCGGGCGGCGTTTTCTCTCGGGCTCCATGCCCACAAGCCGGGCCACAGGCTCGCCTTCTCTGAGGATGATGATTTCCTCGCCCTGGACGGCCCGCGCCACATAGTAGGGCAGCCTTGCCTTGGCGTCGGTGAGATTCACGGTACTCATGGTATGACTCCTCTTGTACCGACATGCGTCGGTGAAGCTACGGAGGGGACCCTCGAAATGTCGAACACTCCGCTTTCTCCTGGAC
>JAAOMR010000043.1 GCA_018853935.1 Acidithiobacillus ferrivorans | reverse complement strand
GCGGCAAATTATGGAAAAACAGCCGTAAAGAACAGCATTCGGCATCAAAACAGCAGGAAAATAACCTGAATTCTGATTTTTCAGATTATTCTTCGTTCTGAGCGCCGGTTTTTAGAGGTGGCCTATAGCCAGTGAGCCAGGTGAAAATATAAGGCGGCGGCATTCTCCATGAGCAGTCTGAAGGCCGCCATATATTTCTAAAACACCATTTTTACAGTTCCGAAGAAGGAGCGTGGCATCATCGGCTCTGCTACGAGATAGTTGCCGGGCTGATTATTAATATAAGGGAACTGCTTTTCCAGAACCGCGGCTTCGGAGTTCAGAAGATTTACCCCGCTCAGACTAAACGTCATATTTTTTACCCCGTACTGATGTATCTGAAAGGTATGCGCAAGATTGAAGTTCATAGATGCATAGGCAGGCATACTAATAGACGTTGCTGCACCCGTACTGGCCTCAATATATTGCGGACCGACCAGATTGCCGTACAATCGGGCGCGCGTCTCCATGTAATGCCCTTCTATCCCCAGACCCGCAAGGTAAGTCGGGGTATTGGCCCGCGGCTCGCCAATGCTGGTGGCAACGCCATAGGTGCTCGACGAATTTGAGGTGTAATGCGCCGCCTGAAGTGAGTAGTTCCCATAAAGCGATACATAGTCATCTAACGCGTAAGCGGTGGCAATGTTAATGCCCTGATACAATGAAGAACCGATATTGTACTCATAAGTCAGCCCTGTTGTTGAATCATAGTAGGAACTGAATGTATGTGTAAAATCTGAGCGATAGAAAGAAATACTCGCATCAATGCCATCATGCCTGTAAGCTGCCCCAAACTGGTACGTGTTGACTTGCTCCGGTTTTATCGTCACCGGCGTCGATGGCGATGTCGATGTGGCATTGCTGTCAGCCGCATAGAATGCGGTGATGTTCGGATACTTGTACCCAACCGCATAGTTGGCATACAGCGTTACCGCTTTTATCGGCTTATACTGGATACCAGCGTATGGACTCACCTCACTGTAAGAGCGGCCACTGCTGGCACCTACGGTGTAGTAGTACCCCGGTACATCATTGATATGCGTGCTTACCGTCTCATATTTCAGACCAGGGGTAATCGCCAAAGAGCGCGTCAGCTTGATTTTGGCCTGCGCATAGAGCTTACCGTACAGACGCCATGCGTGCTCATTCCAGAGGTTATTGTAACCAGCCACTTCGGGGACATTCGGGCTTCCGTAAACATAGTCCCGCGAATGATACAGAGAGACCGCGCCCAGTCCTCCGGCTTTCAAGTCCACATAATGACTGAGCCACTCGACAGAAGGATTAAACCCGAAAGTATTTGTGGTATAGCTATAACTGTGATAATTATCCCCGTTAATTGTTTGCGTCTGACATGCTGCAGAATTGTTACCGGAAAAATCATTTCCCGAATACTGGCAGACGGTTTGCGCCGGGTTCAGATAAAAAGTGACAAAACTGTTGTAAGGCGAATTGGCACTGGGATTCACATATTCCAAACGATTGGAGTTGGTGTAGGCATAAAATCCCTTTACACCAAAAACAGCGTGAGAAGATATAAGCGTTTTATTCTGCACAATAGCCATCATGTGTTCCGCCGTGCTATTTGCGTAGGTGAAAGACAGTGGCCACTGATAATAAGGTCCATACTGCTGCAACAGCGCGGTCGGCATTCGCGCGGCGGTGGCACCTTGGTTTTTATTCAGCAAAAATATGACTGACCATTTTGAGGTCGGCGAAATTTGCGGCAAATCATAGGCCGCATAGTATGAATATTCGCGATCAGGACTGTGGTCCAGGTAGCCTGCGGTCTGGCGCGAAGAGAATCTCAGCAGGAGGTTACCATAGCCAGGACTTACTCCAGTGTTTATCTCAGCACCATAGCTGCGCGTATTAAAAGAACCAAAACCAGCAAATACCGACTCGTAACGTTTTACCGATGGAATCTTCGGCAGATAATCAATATTTCCGCCGATTGCCCCGATGGCGTTGATATCTGGCGAGGGAGTGCCGTAGGTCACGCGGATGCCCGAAGTTTCACCCAGCGTGACCGGGATGAGATTCGTCAAATCTGCATAATTGTTATTTCCGCCGGATAAACCTCCATTGAACAAATCCGCAATGGGCAAGTTATCAAAGGTATAGCCTACTTGTGTCTGGGAGAAGCCACGCACCGAAATATGGGTCTTGACGCCAATGGGGTTCGTGCTGGTGGCATTCACCCCAGGCACAAAACTCAGAATGGTTGAGGCATTTTGCGTTGACTCCTGACCTTCCAGGAATTTTTTGGGAATCAGCGCGGTTTCAGCGCCAAACACCGGCTTTATTTGGGTGAGCGCAGCCTTCTCTACGGTTCGCAATAAATTCTTGGAGACTGATTTGATCTTATATATCTTTTTGGCTGGAGGCGGCGTGGCGGTGGTCGTTTCTGCATACACCGGTAGAAGTGAGCTACCCAGAAATCCCGTTGCCACCAATAAGCCCTGTCTTAAAAGACGTTTAGTGGTCTTGTTCATTATAAACTCCTGTAGTTATATCGCCATAGCGAGAAGCAGCATATATGCCATGCCGACCGACCAATATGTTTACGCAAGACGTGTGATCCTTTCTATGTCTGCCCCATAATGGGGCAGAACGAAATTTTCTGCCCCAAAACGAGGCGCCGGTTATCATCTTATTGATCGGGTGCCAATTGCCTGCATGGATATATTGACCATATACAATCTACGATTAAAGTGTTATTTTTTTGCGAATGTGTTACCTAAAACGCAACGCTTTGAAGGATTGGTCATGAAACACCTGCGCCTGTTTAACTACATTGACACAATCGTCAGAGAAGGCTCGGTCCGCCGCGCGGCCGAAAAGCTGCATATCACGGCATCGGCACTGGATCGCCGCGTTCAGGATCTGGAAGAGGAACTGGGCACCAGCATTTTCGAACGGCATCCACGCGGGATGCGCCTCTCGGCTGCGGGAGAAGTTTTCCTGGGTTATGTGCGCCGCCACCTTTCCGACATGCAGCGCTTACTCTCAGAAATAGACAGCCTCAACGGACTTCGCCGCGGCCATATTTCCCTCGCAGTCAGCCCCGCATTGGCGGCCGATTTTATCCCGAGAATCATTAACACATTCAGAGTGCAGTATCCGGGAGTTTCCTTCTCGGTGACGGTAGCGAAACACAGCGATGCGATTCGTGCGCTACTGGCATTTGAAGCAGATCTGGTGGTCATCGTGGCACCACCCAGACACCCAGACGTCATCGACCTTGCCATATCCGAGCAGCCTTTGGTGGCGGCTATGGACCGCACGCACCCTCTTGCCGGTCAAGGTACGCTTCGCTTGAACGATTGCATCCAGTATCCGCTGGTATTGCCGGCACCGGGGCTTACCTCGCGCGAAATGCTGGAGTCCGCGCTCCGTAGTCGGCGATCAGAAGCCCATATCGCCGCCGAGACCAACTCCTATGAGGTGATGCGCGGCCTGTTGTACGGCACCCAAAACATTGGCTTTGTTATTTCAACGGGAATGCCTAAAAATCGCGTCAACGAAAATATAGTTTATCGGCCGATTTCGGCCGTGGACATACGCCCCGTGCCATTAGTCTGTGCGCAACTGAAAAACCGAGGAATTTCGGTCTCTGCCGCTCGTTTTTCCAATTGCATAGCAGAGGAACTAAATAATATGAGCCTAGGCGAACACCATACAGCTTAGACATGGAATAGGGGTTCATTTAAAAAGGCCATCTTACGGCACCGCCACGCCACCATCACTGCGCGGATCAGCAGCACCCGCAAATCCGCCCTGCGGATCACGCGCAACCATACCCGCGTGGCCCATAAAATCACTGTAATCTGGCACCCACGACACCTGGTGCCCCCAGCGGCACAAATCCCCAAAAACGGCGTCGGAATAGCGCCGCTCCAGACGCAGACCCGCCGAGGCCTCCCCCCAGGTACGCCCATACAGCCAGCGCGGACTGATTACCGACTCGGCGAGGGAAAGCCCATAGTGCTTGGCGCGCATGAGCAGCGCCGCCTGGGTCTGGGGCTGGCCATCCCCCCCCATACTGCCGTAGGCGAGTTGCACCCGCCCCTGCTCGGCATAGAGCGCTGGATTAAGGGTATGAAAGGGGCGTTTTCCAGGCTCCAGTACATTGACGTGCCCCGGCGCCAGAGAAAAGGCACAGCCGCGGTTATTCCACAGCACCCCGGTATTGCCTGCCACCACGCCGGTGCCAAACTCGTGGTAAAGACTCTGAATCACACTCACCATCCGCCCTTGCCCATCCACCACCCCGAACCAGACCGTATCGCCTTTGGCGAGTCCAATGGACGGCAGCGGCATCGCGATAAGGGGATGTACCTCTCTGGCGCAGTCATCCAGAAAATCCGGGTTCAGCAATGCCGCAATATCCACCTCGCCAAAGCCGGGATCGGCTACTAGCTGATCCCGGTACTGAAAGGCCAGTTTGGTGATTTCTACCGTATTATGAATCAGTTCCGCGCCCAGATGGTCGCCGCTGTTGAGTCCAACGCGATTGAGCAGGGCGAGGATCATGAGTGAGGCTACTCCTTGGGTAGGTGGCGGCATATTGATAGCCTCGCCGACACCAAAAGCGGTGCGCAACGGTTCCACCCAGCGGGGCTTGAAAGCCCACAAATCGGCTTCTGTCAGCAGACTGCCAGCGGCTTTGAGACCCTTCGCCATTTGCCAGGCGAGCGGACCGTGATAAAAAGCCTCTGCACCATTTTCCGCCAGAGTCCCGAGCGTTTGTGCCAGCGCCCGTTGACTCCACAGTCGCCCGGTCGGCAATATCTCCCCCCCCGGCATGTATTGCGCGGCAAAACCCGGCTGCTGACGGAGCACATCGCCAAATCTGGTGAGGGTATGGCTCTGGTTAGGGCTGAGCGGAAAACCGGTGGCGGCGTGGCAATAGGCGCTCTCCAGCACGGCCGACCAGGATTTGCGGCCCTGCCAGCAATCTCTGGAGAACTCGAACGCCGCCCCCCAACCGCCCACCGCACCCGGCACCGTCATGGCGGACAAGCCACCACGGAACGGAATTTCGCGCAGCCCCCGGTCACGAAACAGCGCCGCCGAATAGTATCGCCCGGCTGGACCAGCGGCGGCCAGTCCGCGCACCGTGTGCGCATCGCCGTCCGAGATCAGCCAGAATGCATCGCCCCCCAGTCCGTTCATGTGGGGATAGACCACGGCGAGGGTCGATGCCACCGCGATGCCCGCCTCTATGGCATTACCACCGCTGCGCAAAATGGCTGCCCCGGCATCGGCCGCCAGCGCGTGCGGAGCACTCACGGCACCGCCCGCAGAGCTCGCCGACAAAGAGATTTGAACGGGTTTCACAGAATGGCCCTCAGTTTGTGCCGCGCTGAACGCCATTCCCGGCGAGTGTTCAACCGGGGACAACGAAAAAAGTGGTTCCACGGCAAACGAATATGCTCTGCCGCCGACAAATAACCCAGTTGCCGATCTAACCTTGCGTCGGCTGCATCCACAGGTACTGCGCAGAGTGACTGTGACCAACACTGCGACAGCATCAGCGGATGCCCGCCACCGCCCCAACGATCTATCGGACTTGCTGCCGCAATATTCCGAGCATGTGCGCTGCGCCGCAACCGCCTGAGCCACGGCGCGGGTGGCAAAATCGCATCTACTGGCACCACCAGCGCCGGGCCAGATGGATTATGCAACCCCAACTGCAGCGTCGAGAAAGGCCCACGCCTTGCCCGGAAGTTATGCCGTCGCATGACACGCCGATGCAGGCAAGCCAAAACTCGCCGTGGCCGATACCCCGTCACCAGATACACCGGGGCAAACCCCGCCTGCCGCAGGATATCCACCTGCCGGTCAATCCAGCTCCAGCCATCGCCGTGCAGACGCCTGCACGCTTTATGCTGTCGCCCGGAGCGCCGGGACTGGCCGCCCGCCAGAATGATGGCGGCATCCATGCTGCCGCTTAAGTCGCCTTCGGCATCAAGCTCACATGCGCCGCGACGACA
The DNA here is from genome assembly GCA_018853935.1 of Acidithiobacillus ferrivorans. GTDB lineage: Bacteria > Pseudomonadota > Gammaproteobacteria > Acidithiobacillales > Acidithiobacillaceae > Acidithiobacillus > Acidithiobacillus ferrivorans. The sequence continues at coordinate 20,036 of JAAOMR010000043.1, read as the reverse complement.
CGCCAACCCTCTGGCGTGCGTATCCAGGTCTGACTTTGTCGGCCATGCACCTGTTCGCGCCGGAACTCCGTGTTGGCGGTCGCAAAGCCCTGTCCATAGGTGGTGATCGTCGTATTGACCAACTCCCGATTCAGCGCCGGGGCTGGACGGGATGCCCGAAACTCGGCAATGGCTGCGTAGCCGTAGAGATTTTCTGCCACTCCGTAGCGCAACGTGTGTACGCTATTCCAAAATAACTCGTCCAATACATGAACGTCGTTTTCAACCAATGCTTTTTCATAGCGGAAAAAAGCGGCCTGCACTTCTTGTAAGACTTCGGGCGCGTTGATTTCGGCGTGAACCATGGGATTTTTCCTCTTAGCGGGTGGGGATTGGACTGGTAAATCCGTGCAACTCAAGTTGTCTGGCGACTTTAAGTGCCTTTGCTTCCTGCCAGGGTGCCGCAACAATCTGAACACCAATAGGCATCGCCCCCGTACTGGCCACCGGTACCACTACTACTGGGAGGCCAATGAAGGAGAGGGGCTGGGTGTATAAACCCAGATGGGGCCGGACTAACATCTGCTCACCATCCAGCTCCATAGTGCGCTGGCCGATGGCGGGCGCCGACATGGGCGTGGCAGGTGCCAGCAACAGATCGTAACGCGCAAAAACCTTGAGCACTTCCGCCTGGTACCAATGCCGGAAACGCTGGGCTTGAATACTCCAGGAAGCCGGCAGCAAAGTACCGGCCAGCATGCGATCCCGCACGTCCGGGTCATAGTCGGCGGCATGATGACGCAGACGGTTCAGATGCAGATTACTGCTTTCGGCATTGGTGATGAGATAGGCGGCGGCACGCGCCTGCGCGGTTCCGGGAATTTCGATCTGCTCGCTTACCTGCAGTGCAGCGGCAACCCTAGCCAAGGCCTGTTCTGCGGCAGGCGTTGCCTGTTGCGCAAAATATCCGCCCACCACCGCGATGTTCAGGTCACCAATCCCCTCTGCCAGCAGTCCACTGACCAGCTCATTCGGCCTGTTCGCGCAAACAGGGTCCGCTGCATCCGTCCCTTGCATCGCGTCATAGGCCAGTGCGAGATCCGCCACGCTACGTGCCAGCGGACCAACATGATCGAGACTGGGACAGAAAGGAAAGGCTCCGGCCCGAGACAAGCGGCCGTAGGTCGGCTTTAGTCCAAAAATACCGCAGAGGGAAGACGGCACCCGAATAGAACCATTGGTGTCAGAACCCAGGGCGATGGGCACCATGCCCCCCGCTACGGCGGCAGCGCTGCCGCCACTGGACCCTCCGGTCATTCGCGACCGATCATGGGGATTACGGGATGGCCCATAATGAATGTTTTCCCCTGTGAAATCGTAGGCGTACTCGCCCATGTTAAGGGCGCCCAGCATAATGGCGCCAGCCTCGGTCATGCGCCGCACGGCAGTCGCGTCGGTGGCAGCGGGGGCATCTTGCTGATTGATTTTTGACCCGGCGAGGGTAATCTCGCCCTGCAAATCAAAAAGATTTTTAACGGCAAAGGGCACACCCGCCAAAGGGCCGGGGTCTTCGCCCCGCGCCACCTTCCGGTCCACTGCCGCCGCTTCCCGTAAGGCACGCGTTTCCGTGATACCTGTGAAGGCATTGATCTCGCCGTTACTGGCATGGATATGACGGAGCGTTTCCTGGACCACCTCCGCTGCGCGCCACTCGCCGCTACGGACCCGCTGCGCAATTTCCTGCGCTTGCGGAAATGGGTCGTTCTCTGTCTTCATGGGCGGAATACCGGAGCCAAATCTTCCGTCATGTCCAGCGGATGTGCTTCCAACACCTCGGCCATCCGCGCACTCAGCATGAAATAATTCTTCACGTCCGCACGCCATTCTTCGCGTACACTGAGCCCCAAAGCATCGAAAAGATAGTTCATATACGTATCCACGGGCGTTTCAGCATCTGTTCTAGGCGGATTCATCCGGTTTTTCCTTCTGTTAGAAATCAGCTTTTTGGTGCCGTAATTGCAACAATTCTGCCAACACGCTGATCGCAATCTCCGGGGGCTTTTTACCCAGTCCGGGCAAACCCATGGGCATGTGCAAATAGTCCGGAATATCATGTCCGGCACGGGACAGAGCGTGACTAAAACGCGCCGCTTTGGACCGACTGGCAATCACCCCGAGATAAGCCAGCGGTTTCCCGATAAAATGCTCCAGTAACGCATAATCCATGGCATGACTGTAGGTCATGATCAGCACCATGACATCGGCTGCCGGGGTCTGCAGATCCACCCAGGACCAAGTGTCCACCAGGGTGACTTCTGGCGGGAAGGCGGCAGGATCGGCCCACTCAGGGCGCGGATCGAATACGGACGATGCGAAATCCAATTCACGAGCCATGCTGGCGATCGCCCGCCCTACATGCCCCGCACCAAAAATCCATAGTGGTTGATGGTGGGGAGCGGGCAGCGCGAAGTGCCGTTCCTTGACATCCATCCCCGGAGCATCGGCGCGCAAAAGCACAGTCAAGGCATCCAATGAACCGATTTGCCGTCCCAGACGGGTAATCCCGGCCACAAGCTGCAACCGGCCGGCTGAATCCCTTTGATAGAGACGGGAGGCGCCAGACTGGTACAGCTCGGAAAAAAACAGGGGCACATCCAGCACACAGATTTCCACCTGCCCACCGCAGCACTGATCATCCGCCGTTCCCAGGGTAAAACTCAGCAATGCCGGGGATGCGTCAGAACGGGGTGTGCGCAACGCCTGACAGATCTGATATTCCATACGACCACCACCTACCGTGCCCAGCAGGGAGCCATCTTCCAACAGACGCATACTGGCCCCGACCGCCGTGGGCGCAGATCCCCGCACCCGGGTCACAACCGCTTCCCGGACCGAAAGCAAGGGCCGCTGACGACTGGCGAGGGCATTCATGAGGCGTACCCGATCACGGCCACCGGCCCGCCCCCTTGGGGACCCTGATGCTCCGCGCGCGTCGAAACATAAATGCCGGTTTCCCCCGTGACCCCAGCCAACAAGGCTGAAACTACACAGCGGGAATAGCGCATATCGGAGATATCCGCGTCTGTCCACATGGTATGACGACGATAGCGGATATGGCCGCGCGGGTCGGCGTCGGATTTGGCGAAGACCGCCAGCACCTTCTCCGCATCGGCAGTCGCTAACTGCCCGTTGACGGGCTGCAGTCCCAATTGATTCAGCACGGCATGGATCGCCGGCACATCGATGATGTCCTGCATCACCCCGTGGGCGATGACCAAATCACCGTCCCACCAACACGAATTGGCGAACAGCACCATTTCGGAGCGCCGCAATAAGGGTTTGGCGGAAACGCTGGCCCGACTGGAGTACAAGGACCAGTCCCGGTTGATGGCGTCATCCGACAGTTCGGATTCGGTCACCTCACCCAAAGCGAGGGCCACCCCCAGGGCAGAAGCGCCGCGTGACCAGGCCATGTCACAGCGCAGGTGCTCGGCACGGACGTTTTCAGTCGTAGTAGAGTCCAGCGCTGGCATCGCCCCTTTGATCTGCACCAGATGCACATCCGCAGGTTCAACCTGCAAGGTATGCATGAGCCAGGTGAGCGCGCGGGCGGTCTCCCGCACCATCGCCATCCGCCCCACTTCCTGCGCGCTAAAAGGGCGGGTATGGGCAGATGCAAGCGCCAGACGTTTTATCGGATACGCTTGCTCCGCCGCCCGGCCTGATACCGCAAACACCAGAATATGCGGCGCCGCAACCCCTTCACTACCGCCCGAAAAGGACAACACCACACGCTCTTCCACCAACTCTGGACTGCAATCCAAATGCGTTGCCAGCACCTGGCTCAAAGCCATCATCGCCAAAGTCCGGGTAAAGTCGTTTATGCCACCATTACCCTCGGTTTTGCCAATAATCGCGACGATGCTCTGGGGATTTATCATCCCCTCGGCAATCGCCCGGACCAGTCCGGAAACGTCGGCAGGGTCTGTCGTAAAAAACCGGTAGACTGAGGTACGCATGGTCTTCGCCCTCTGCGATTAAAAGGGAACCCGGAGCACCCGCCCGGTACGACGTTGGATGTCGATCTTGTACACGTCCCCGTCGTCCATCTCATCTGCTGCCTGAGCGTTCGCCAAAGCAGTGACCACCTCGTCAGAATTCATGGTCATGACCGTCACCGGATCGCCCATAGACATTGGGAAATCGTGCCAGGTACCCGCATGAATCATCACCCCCTGCCCCGCTGGAATGCGAAAAGCACGGACATCTTCCAGCTGGGGGATATTTCCCCCGCTACCCTGATTGGGCTTCCCGAGCACCATGGCGAAGGGCGTGCTGCCCAGACCGACAAAAATCTGTGTCATATTCAAATGCCGTTCCAGCCAGGTGATTTCCGGGCTGCGGTGGGATATCCGCGCCGTCCGAATCACCGCGCGACCGGTATATTCAAAATCGAGATTTTGCCCCTCTTCCACACTCCCCTTATAAAAGGGAATTGAAAGTCCGGGCCGGTGCACCGCCTCACCGATCATCACCCCATATTCTTCGAGATTTTCCGGCGTAGCATCCAGCACGGGTACATCCACATAAACGGTCGCTGCCGGCTTTGCATAGACACTCATATTTTAATCCTCCTGTTGCGATTTTCTGCACATGGAGATAGCCTCCAGTACCAGCCGGGAGGCTATCTCCAAACGGTATTCTGCCGTCGAGCGGATATCCTGAATCGGTGCGATATCCTGTCTTACCCCATGGCGCACATCAGCTTCGGAAATATCACGCAACGCACGTCCCAGCAGATATTGGCTCACGGATGGTAAGGTACAAGGAGTCGCCGCCACACTCGCCATACCGAAACGCGCGCTCTGGATAATTCCATCACTATCTTTTTCGATGAGCGCCGCGATACTCACCTTGGCAATAGCCTGTGCAGCCCGAGTTCCGACTTTCCGAAAATAACCGCAACTGTGTTTTGGAGGATAGGAAATCCAGATGGCGCTCAGTAATTCTCCCGCCTGCAAGGCCGTCTTACGATACCCCTGATGGAAATCTACATAAGGCAACCAGCGCGAGCCGTGCTGATGGGCGATCTCCAGACGCGCGCCATAGGCCAGCAATACCGGCGCGTTATCAGCCGCCGGGGAGGCGTTGCAGATGTTGCCACCCAGCGTGGCGCGATTTTGAATGGGTGGCGCCCCGGTCACCGCCGCCGAAGCGGCCAGCATCGGCCAGTGGGCGACCACCTCCGCATGTCGGCGGATCTCGTCCAGCGAAGTGCCAGCGGCAATCCGGATGCCGTCTTCTGTCATCTCCAGCCCCTGCAACTCAGGCAAGCCGCTGATATCCAGCCAGGCATCCGAGCGCCGCTCCGGGGCGAGATGACTCTCCACCATGAGATCGGTTCCGCCCGCAATCACCCGATATGGGCCAGGGGCTGCCGCCAATATCTCCAAGGCTTCTGACAAATGCCGGGGCCTTATCCATTCAGACATCGGCAGCCCCTCCGGCGGCCTGGGCGACAGCCGCATAAATGCGCCCATACCCGGTACAGCGACAGAGATTACCGCTCAGGCCCCAGCGTATCTCCTCCAGAGTCGGGCTCGCATGCTCCGCCAACAGGGCGGTCGCGGCAAGCATCATCCCCGGCGTACAAATCCCGCACTGGGTAGCACCGCACTGAACAAAAGCCCGTGCCAGGGCACTGTCTGCGGGCAGACCCTCTACCGTGGTAATCACCGCCTGCGCCAGCTGCCCGAGAGGAACCAGACAGCTATTCACCAGCCGGCCATTCACCAGCACCGCGCAGGCGCCACACTCTCCTTCGCCGCAGCCTTCTTTGGTCCCCTTGAGGTCGCATTCATTACGCAATACATCCAGTAAACGGGCATTCGGTGCTGAACCACTCTGAAATATTTTACCGTTGATATGCATAGTCGTCGGCATCATGAATTTCCTTCGCGCATGGTCAGCCTCAGCAGCATTTCAGGCATCACCGGAATCTGCTGAATATCGATATCGAGTACCTGCTGAATGGCATTGACAATAGCCGGAGCCGGACCATCCATCGGCAACTCACCAACGCCCTTCGCTCCTTTAGGCCCGGCCCCTAATCCACCTTCCAGCAATACCACCTGAATAAATCCCAAATCAGCGCTGGTCGGAATGATGTAATTGGTCAGCCGATCATTGGCCATCACCCCGCGTTCATTCCAGAGCACGTCCTCATAGAGGGCATAACCAATACCCTGCGCGACTCCACCCTCAATCTGGCCTTGCACAATCACCGGATGCACCGCCTTGCCGACTTCCTGAACGGCAGTAAAATCGACCACGTGCGTCTCCAGCGTCAGCATATCCACCTCTACTTCGGCAACATAAGCGGCCCAGGCATAACTGGCGTAGGCCCGCCCCAAAAAAGTCTGCTCATCCCAGAGCATGCCTGCTGGCGGGTGGTAGTGTGCAGTCACCAACGCATCCCCGGCGGCGGCGTAAAGCCCTGCACACGCTGCAGTGAAGCCTTGCACGTCATAGGATTGCGCCAAACCCGTCGTTTCCCGCAAACGTTGCAATAGCTGTCCCGCTGCCTTCTGAATGAGCTCCCCGACCACCATACAGGTGCGGGAGGCGACCGTTGGTCCGGAATTTGGCACCCTGGAGGTGTCCGTCTGCGCCAGATGCACGCTGTTCATGGGCAGACCCAGCGCAGCGGCCGCGATCTGGACCAGCGTAGTCGCCGCGCCCTGCCCCATTTCGGTGTTGGAACAGAGAATTTCGACGTGCCCATTGGCCAAGGCTTGCAGAGAAACACGGGAAGCCAGATGCAATTCACCATTACCGGTAAATCCGGCGCCATGCGCAAAAGTCGCCAAACCGATACCTCTGCGGGTCGGGTGGCCAGCGGCATTCCAGGCATTACATTCCTCCCGTCGCTGCTGATAGTGCGTGTGTTCCAATGCGGCATCGAGCACCGCATGAGCAAAACAGTCTTTACCAACCACATCGCCCGTGGGGCTCAAATCGCCGGTACACAGCAAATTCTTTTTGCGTAACTCCACAGGGTCCATACCCAGCTTTTTCGCCAACCGATCCATGGCTACTTCCATGGCAAAAATGCTCTGCGGCGCACCAAATCCCCGAAAGGCGCCGAAGGGGGGATGATTGGTAGCGACGGCACGCCCTCTGATCCTGATGTGGGGGCACTTATAGGGTCCCGGCGCGTGAATGACACCCCGGGAGAGCACGACCGGACTGAGGGTACGATAAGCACCGCCATCAATAGCGAAATCCATATCGATAAACTGCAACTCTCCAGCTTTGTTGGCTCCCAAACGAATCAGGGTACGGGAAGGATGACGCTTCGGCGTTACCCGCAAATCCTCGCCACGCTCATAAATGAGCTTTACCGGTCGACCACCCGCTTTGCGCGCCAGCAAAGCGGCATGACAGGCAATCACCGAAGGATAATCCTCCTTGCCGCCAAAGGCCCCCCCGGTGGTGCTTTGCACTACCCGTAGATGATCCTTATCCATCCCCAGACACTGAACCAATGCATCCAGCACGTAGTAGGGACACTGCATGGAACCTTCCATCAAAATACCGCCGTCTGCCTGCAAATGTGCCAACATACCTTGCGGTTCAATGTAGAGTTGCTCTTGCGACGGGGTGAGAAAACGCTCATCGATCACGACATCGGCAAGAGACGCCCCCGCTGCCACATCACCACGATCCAGAAGATAATCCGCATAAATATTGCCGGGTATAATCTCCTGCTGCGCTTGCAACGCGTCATCGATATCAAAAACCGGATCCGGGTTAGGTAACTCCACGAGGGAAACACCTTTCAGCGCTATCCTGAGTTTTTCCGGGTCTGCATGAGCCAATAATACCACGGCCTCCCCAGCGTGCCGGAACGCGCGCTCTACCAACACCGGCTGATCATTTTCAAGGAGCTTTATCGCGTTAATACCCGGTATGTCTTGGGCAGTCACCACCACAAACTCAGACCAGTTTATAGCAGGATCAAAAACGATTTCCTGTAGAGTCCCACCGGCTCCCGCAGTGCGTACGGTAGCCCCATGAAGCGCATCGACAGCGGGCACGTCATCCACGTAAAGCGCCGCCCCCCGTATTTTGGCAAAGCCATCGACACGGGCCGGACCAACCACTTGCTGGTCACGTCGCTGGTTAATGATCGTCAAAGACACGGTGGTACTCCTTGTTCCCGAGCCAGAACGCTCACAACGGACACTTTAATGACATCCACGCTCACGCAGAATCCTTTAGCAGGTGGGCGATAATGGCCTTGGTGACAATGACCGCATTACGCTCGGCGAGAGCGCCAGCATACAAATCGCCGGTTTTCCAGATTTCCTCTTCCGTCTTACCAGGGGGCGGGACATCCACATCAGAGATCCCGCGTATGGACAAATAATGATCTGCCAGACCAAAACGAGAGAGCGCGGTGATGTCTCCGAGATCTTCCATGGCGGTATTGGTATATTGTGCCTCTCCATGGCTATATAGATGCACAATTTTCTCGGCAATAGCCTGATTCTCTTTACCAATCCAGAAGTCATTTCCAGTAATAGTAGCACCCACCATCACTTTCGGCGCCACGTAAATAGCGAATATTTTATCCAACTTTTTGGCTTCGGATGAGTTCTCCAATTGTACGTTGGCTGCAGCCTTCACCGCCACGCTCAAGAGTGCCGGATTGACCTTATAAGCCAAGTTCTCATATAGATTATGGGTGTATTCACCACAATGGCCGGGAGCGGCGTAGTCTGCACACCCCGGAGGTGACCACGCCAACTGCTTCTGATCACTCAAATAGTGATGCCCGAAAGCCCAGGAGATCACCCAGTTATTGATATACACACTGCCCAGTGCAGACTCTTTTACGTCCACACCACCGGCGATGCCACTGCGAATAAAAATAGTCTTCTTCACATCCAGAGCCGCGTCTTTTACCAGACTGGTGACGGTGACTGCGGCATTGATTTCCCCTTCACCGGTTTCCGTAACACAGACACCGTTACGGTCGCAGAGCAGAGGCTTAATGAGACCTGCCACATGCAAGATCTTATGATGAAAAGATTTTTGCACCGTCCATGCTTGCCACTCGGGCGGGAATGCCGTCAACACGATCACTTTCGGGCTCATTTTTGCTACTGCCGGTATAGTCTGTGCGTCGGCCAGTGGCGCCATCAATGAACAGCCGACGGCACCACATAACATCATATTCTTCCAAAGCGTATTTTTTTTCACGAAGATTCTCCCTGCCGAGTTCTTTATCATAGGTTCTGCTGTGATGCGCCGTACTGATCCAGATCCCTGAGCAGGGACTGCTTTCGTTGGTCCGTACAAAAGGCAGCGGCAACGGCGTTACGTTCAAGAAGTAAGGCGTCTTGCGCTGTCAAATCCAGACTGGAAAGTGTCCCGATGAGGTTTTCGCTCAGGTATCCACCGAAGTACGCCGGGTCATCCGAATTAATCGTCACCGACAACCCTGCTTTCAACAAGCGACCCAGATTATGTTCAGATAACTGGCTAAACACTTTGAGCGCGACATTCGAGAATGGGCAGACCGTGAGAGGGATTCGGTCATCCACCAGACGCCGCACCAGTGCCGGATCCTCCAGGCAGCGCACCCCATGATCTATGCGCTCGATATCCAGCACATCCAGCGCTTGCCAGATATAGGCGGGCGGCCCCTCTTCCCCGGCATGGGCAACACGATGCAGGCCCATGGACTTGGCCGCCTTAAACACCGCCTGAAACTTTTCCGGCGGATTGCCCAACTCAGCGGAGTCGAGACCAATGCCGGCAATGCCCCCCAAAGCACAAGCACGCTCCAAGAGCGCCACCGCGGGTTCTGGATCGCGATCCCGCTCAAAGCAAAGAATCAGCGCGCTGGATATATGCCAGTCGCGCTCGGCGTCGCGCAAGGCGGCGTTGATGCCACCCATCACCGCCGCCAATGGCACGCCATTGGCGAGATGCGTCTGTGGATCAAAAAACAGTTCCGTATGCCGAATCTGCTGGGCTTTACAGCGGGCCATATAGGCTAGAGTCAGCTCATAAAAGTCTTGCTCTTCCCGCAATACGGACGCCCCCAGATAATAGACCTTCAGAAAACTTTGCAGATCCTCAAATTGATACGCCGCCCGTGCCGCCGCTATCGTCTTATAGGGAATATCCACGCCGTTACGCCGGGCCAGCGCGATGAGTAATTCGGGCTCCAGAGTGCCCTCAATATGCAAATGCAGCTCTACCTTGGGCAGATCCTCCACAAAGTCAGTCAGTATCCCTTTTGTGTTTGTTATGTTTTCCATAAAAGGTGTTGCTCCGTATGTTTTTATAAGACTATGTATGTACATCGCTTAGGCCGCCCGCTCACCCCTGAGCCAGGTTCCCAGCGGACGCTGTTCCAGATCGGCCGACTTACCACTTAAGCATTCCTCAAACCAGGCCTCTACAGAATCCGCTGCGGGCTTCTGCGGCAAAAGCACGAAATCGGCCCGTTTTCCCACCGTCAAATCACCGCCGACGGCGCCTCTGCCCATACATTCGGCCCCCGCCTTGGTAGAACGATACAAGGCCTCCTGAGGCGCAACAGAAACGTCCGCTTCCCGATGTGTTCCCAGAAATCGCTGCATGACATGCAGCATGCTATGGCTGGGACCACCGCCTATATCACTCGCCAACGCAAAAGGAATGTCGTAAGCACGTACTTGCTCTAAGGGCATGCGTCGGTTGCCCAGCGCCTCATTACTCGTAGGGCAATGCGCGACCCAGGAGCCGCGTGCCCGAAGGCAGCGCCATTCCTCGTCACGCATTTCAATACAGTGGCCCAATATCGTCCGGGGCGTCAGCAGACCCGCGCGGTCATACACCTCAGTATAGTGCGCAGCGTCGGGGAACAGCTCTTTAACCCATTGCAGCTCCGCGACCGATTCCGCGAGATGCGTCTGGATTAAGCATGGACTCTCGGCGGCAATCTGCCCCAATGCCTTCAGCGATGCTGCCGTCAGATTCGGTGCAAAACGGGGTGTCAGTGCATAGTGTGTAATATCCGTTTGGCGCATAAACGCACGCAACGCGTCGGGATCATGCAGGCTGTAGTCGGTCAAGGTGTGGGGCGCATGAATCGCCATCAGGACATTACCAATGACCCAATCGCCACGCATCGACGTCAGTGCAATCTGCGTGGCCTCGGCATGCGGGCTGGAATAGCTCATGCCCATCACGGTCCCCGCGCGCAATACATCGGCGTAGAATTGAGTCGCCGCAGCCTGGGCCAAATCAGTATCCACGTAGCGTGCCTCTTCCGGCCAGATATGTTCTTGCAGCCAGGTCAGGAGTTCGCCTGAAAAACGGCCCCTGACCCGGTGTTGCACCCAATGCAAATGGCTATCGACAAAGCCTGGAACAATTACACCATCCAGATTCTCAACTTCCGTATCAGCGCCGATCTGATCCAGCATCGCAGTAAAATCACCCATATACACAATGAGGCCCTGATCGACACCTAAAGCACCCTCCTGGTAAAATCTCCAGGTATTTGCATCTATCGGGTTGAGTATCGGCGCCCTAAATATCTTTTCCATCATCTGCATTTGTTAGCACCTTAATCTGTAATCTTACGGACAACCGGTTTAGATAACGTGCCCACCCGCTCCTGCCCATCGGGGATCGTCTGGTGACAAAACAAAACCCGGTAGAGTATGGATGTCACAATCGTCGTCACGACACCCACCAGTGGTGATATGTCTGTACCATGCAATAGATGCGCTCCATAGCCCTCCCAAATCGGATTATTTGAGAACACCACGGTAACCGTGACCCCTATAGCGAGCACCCAGACATTAGCACGCCTATGTGGCAGCCTGTTCAACCCTCCGCGCGCTTCCGGAAGCACATCCCACAAAACATACGTGATCATCACACCGGTCCACGGCGCCGCTATGATAATCAGCAAATCCAAAAAAGTCTGAAAAGAATCCCAGAATGATGGCGCCACAAAAAGCATGTAGATACCGACCAGTGTTGCCAGCAGCGCATCCAGAAGCGTGAACTTCTTGCGATCCAGATCCTTGCCCACCACCACCGCCAGGCTGAAAGCAGAACTGTAGGAGTTCAAAAAATTAGACGCCAACAAACCTAATATCGCAAACGTGCAAAAACCTAAATACAGTACCGAAGTACCCAGTCCAGTCGCCATGATGGTAAGCCCGGCAGGTCCTACCTGGATACCACCATGCACATACAGCGTGATGGCTAATGCGAGGATGAGGCTACCGCCCGCAAATCCGCCGATGCTGGGCCATAGCGCCATTTTGCTCAGGCTCGTGTCATGCCGCACATATCGCGAATAATCCGAAGCAAACATCGTCCATGAGAACGCACCGCCCATGAGCGCCAATGAAATTCCACCCAGGGTTTGAATTCCGTCAAAGTGGTCGACGGCAGGCATCATCGGAAGCGCCTCTCCACCATGCAGATATATCAGTATGGCTATCGCAAACAAAGCGAGAAATAGTGCCCCCGCCGTCTGCGCCATCACGATGGCCTTATATCCGATAACGGGCACCACAAAATTGCCCAAAACAGCCAGTACCAAGGCATAATAAATACTGCTATTCACCGGTACCAATCCATAGCTGTCAAAAACACTGCGGAGGATATATACCACAAGCACCAACACCACGGCCTGCCAACCCAACTGAGACAACCAGTTACTCAGGGAAATCAGCTTATTGACCGACTTTCCAAAAACGCGGGCGGAAACCGCCATGGTCGGAATCCCATACACGAATCCCGGGATACTGAGGATGCCCACAGCGGCAAATAGCGTGGACGCCAGCAGCACAACCCACAGAAACGGCGCCAAGGGAAACAACTGGGCGATAAGAACCCCGACCGGCAGACTGGAGGCGGTCATGGTCGCGGCGAGCCAGATTAAAGCGACCTGCGGCGCTGAGCTCGTGCGCTCCGCCTCTGTCGTGGCACTAATCGAATGCCTGTCACCCATCACTTTTCTTCCCCGGTGTTACCAAATTGGTGAAACTAAAATGCCCATGCATAGAACGCTAACTTGATCCGGCACCCACTTCTACGTCGATTTGAAAAACCGTATTCTGCTTAGCCATCTTTTTCAGGAATGGTGGGAAGCCGCCATCCTTTACCGCTGCAAGGGCCGCACGATTTACCGCACCTAAAGGACTCCGCTTGATGATTTTCGCCCAAAGCAATTGACCCGATGGAGAAATTTCAAACTCCACAGTCGCTTTGCCACTCAGTCCCATCGCCCGCAACTCAGCGGGAACACGCAGGCTCTGTTGAATTATCGGCCGTATCATCCCGACATAACGCCCCATCAATGACGCCGTCTGCTGAGCCGACATGGGCGGCGGGGCAGGCGGTGGAGTCACCACCGGCTTAGGGGCTGGCGTCGGTTTGGTTACCGGCATCGGTGGAGTAACCGTCCTGACCGGCGGCGCGGGTGGTGTTGGCGCCGGTTTCGGCGGAACCACCACCTTCGGGTGCGGACGCGGTGGTGGCGGCGTCACCTGATGCACCACCGGCTTGGGAGGAACCGGTTTGGGTAGAGGCTTGGGTACCACTTGTGGCGGTGGCTGCTGCGGCAAAGTCACCATTTGTACCGCAAAGACGTGCTCCTTGGGTTTGACCTTTACCGGAGGCGTATTGTCTCCGTACCAGATCAAGCCAAGCACGAGCAGGACCTCAACCATCACGGCGCCGCCCACGGCATACTTGAAATGACGTTCCTTCGGCTCCGGCATGAGTGAATAATTGGTGGCCCTAGGCATCACGGTAGTCATATAAATTTATTCCCATTTTCGAACACTGTCTCGCTCGCCTGCTGGACGTTTGGCATTCGCTCACCTTACCCCGAGTAAAGACGCAAATACTCACGCGGGTTTCGCTGCAATACCAATACTGGTTACACCCGCTTTTTGACAAGCATCCATCACCTGCACAAAATCCTTAAAAGGAACCATTTTATCGGCCGCGATGGTTACCTGCGTGTGTTTGGCATCGCCGTCGCCCGCGAGAAAACTCTGCAGTTGATCCAGGCTCATTTTTTTACCCTTCACCACCACACCGCCATCCTTCACGATATTGAGCACGAAATGTGGATGCGGCAGCACTTTTGTTTCGCTGGAAGTGGGCAAGTCCAGTTTTAATCCCTTATCCGTAATCATCTGCAAAGTAATCATGATGAAAAAGACCAGCAGGAACAGCATAACATCAATCATCGGGATGATTTCGACACGCCCTTTTTTGCGGGGTCGGCGTTGGGGCAACATTCTCTACTCCTTACTTTGCCTGGCAAAGTAAAAAAACTTCTGAAACCTCATGCGGTCATTTCAGACGCGGTAGCTGACGACGGGGCCTTGACTGCCGCCGTATCCTCTAACACCACGGGCGCGCCATCCAAGCGATTCATGAGCACCACTTTCAACGACTCGAGCTGATAAATGGTTTTCTCGATGGCATTGTTGAAGGCGTTAAAACTCAGCAAGCCGATCATGGCAATAAAAAGTCCAGACGCGGTGGCAATCAGTGCATCCGCAACACCGCCAGTAACGGAAGTAGGGTTATGACCAGGTACCGCAAGGATGGAAAACGCGTGGAACATACCGAGAATGGTTCCAAACAAACCCAGAAGGGGCGCCAGGGTGACGATGGTGTCCAAAATCCAAAGACGCTTATCCAGACTGGGCGTCGTCAGGAAAATAGCTTCATCCAAACGGTTCGCAAAGGCTTCGCCACGAGCGCTGCCGTAGTGATGAATCAAATTGAAATGCCGGAGCGCCACACCCAGCAGAGCTTCTTCGGGAAGCCCCTTCGATAAAGCCACCAACTCTTCCAGATCAGGACGCCGCAACTTGCCGCGAACGGATATTCCCCAAAGGATTTTCTTACCTTTGCTGATAGCGTTACGCAGGTACCAGCTCCGATCGAAAATCACCGCAAGCTCGACCACGAAAAGGAGCATCAAGATGTACAGAACACCATCTGAGTAGTTGGCAAGATGTACAAGATAACTGAACGATATCATATAAACTCCAGCACAAGATGATTAAAATTATCCAGCATAGACTGAGCAGAAAATATGCCATTGGTAGTTGTTGGAAGTGCCCATCATTGAAATCATAGGGCTACCAAAAACCAACCGGCCAACAATCTCTTTTTCAGTGCAGGCAATGCAGTTTTGCACCATAACAGTGCGACCACTTGAATCCGCCCGCGAATCTCTTCCATCCCATGATGGACACATCATTGGATTCGATAAAGTTCTTTTTTTGCGTGATATAGATTCAAAAAATGCAACGGTCTGAAACTTTCGGAGGCGTGCTGCGGGAAATATCGATGGCTGCGCAGGAAAAGCGAAGATATTTTAGACGCGATTTTCCAGCCACGGGCATGGTCGGAAAACTGAAAATGGGGTGGGCCTCTCGGGGCTTATATTTGTCAGTCCGAGCGGACTAAATTGCGTTTCGCAGGTACCTGTAGTCCGGTCAGCGACGCCAGCCTACTTCTTGTAATTTTTCCGCCGGAAGAGATCAATCTTCCGCGAAACCAGCCGGTCTAGGAAAAGAAAACCGTCGAGATGATCCATTTCATGCTGGACGGCACGGGCCTCGAAGCCTGCACACTCATAACTCCGCTCTCGTCCCGAGACATCCTGCGCCTGCACTTGTATGCGCTCAGCGCGGATGACATTGCCGGTAAAGTCCGGCACCGACATGCAGCCTTCCCGACCCACCGCCATGCCCTCCCATGCCGCCAGTTCGGGATTGATCAATATCATGCGCCCGTGGCAGTCGTCCCCCAGTTTAGGACGCACATCGACAATCACGATACGCTGTGGACGGTCCACCTGCGGCGCCGCAATACCCACGCCCCCCGGACCGGCATACATGGTCTCCGTCAGATCATCGACAAAATGGTGCAGGTCGTCGTCAAACACGCTGACCGGCTCGGCCTTGCGCTGCAGTCTGGGGTCCGGATAGGTCAGAATGGAAAGTACCGCCATCAGAACACCGCCGCCTCGATGGGATGTACACCGATTTCCACCCCTTCCCTCTCCCGCAACGGCAGCACGGCCTTGCGGACACTCTCCACACCTTCTGGCGCATAGCCCTGAATGACCATCACATAGAGTGGCCGCTCGGCACTGCCGGAACTCTCGCTTTCCAGATCAATCACATTGAACCCGATAGCCGCCAGGGCCCCGGTGATGCCCGCGACAATGCCCGGATGATCGGCCCCGTAGACGGTGACCCGGGTATTCGGCATGTCCGCAGTCAGCGCCACGCTGGAGATAGGGTCCAGATGCACCCGCAGATTGAGGCGCTTGATGGCGGGGTCCAGCGCCATTTCCACGGAGCCCAGATCACGCGGATAATCGATGACCTGCATAATGGTAAAGTAACCACCGAGACGCATCATCGAGGCATCACCGATGGAGCAGTCTGCAGTGAACAGGGCTTGGGTGACGGCGGCGACGATACCAGGGCGATCTTCGCCGATGACGGTGAGAAGGGCTTGACTCATCCTAGACTCCTATGGCGAGGGCTTTCGCCTGTACGAGATAACGAAAACAGTATTCCAGCAATTCGAGATGATGCCTGGCCGCCAGGAAATCCGGACCCCAGGCCGTCACCCCGTGCTGATGAATCAGCGCACCGGGAACGCGGGGCCGCGCCTGGGCAAAGGCCCTGTCCATATCTTCGGCAATCCGGGCGACATTCACATGATTGGCGAAGACCGGTAGGTCCACCTGCGGCTCGGCATCGGGCACGCCCAGGCCTTTGAGCATTTCCAGAGTTGGCAGGCGCAACCGGCCCTGCTGCGCAAAGTGCCCGCAGAGATTAGCCTCGATGGAGTGGACGTGGAAAATGACCCGGGCGTCCGGCACATGCCGGTAGACTATCTCATGGAGGGCGACTTCGGCAGAGGGTTTACGTCCCGGCGGGGCCTGCACAACCTGACCGCGCAGATCCACCAGGACAAAATCCCCGGCGCCCAACTGATCCTTGGGGCGACCGCTGGCGGTAATCCAGAAAGCGTCCGCATCGCGGCGTGCCGACAGGTTGCCCGCAGTGCCCAGCATCCAGCCGCGCGCATAAAAATCGCGGGCTGCGGCGGCGAGATGGGTGCGCGGATCATTGTGCATGGACCACTTCCTGCCACCAGCCACGTTGCGCAAGGGCCGCGCTCACATCCCTGAGATCATCAAAGGGCAGGAAGGTCCGCCCTTCCTCCCGCAGATATTCCGCGAGACGATCCCGTGCGCAGACCAGGGGACACTGCCGGGCCACTCGCAAATCGGTGATGGAATCCCCAATACAGACGGCATCCTCGGGGTGATAGTGCGCGATCACGGCGGCCTTGGCCACCAGTTCATGGTCATCCTGCCAAGGCGAGAACACCCGCAGCCATTCGCCCGTGCTATCCACCTCAAGACCATGGATGGCGTAAATTTCCTGACGATAAGGGGCGAGAACGATCTCGGCCATGCGCGTGAAGCCGCCGGTAACGACAATAAAGGGGATACCGGCCTTTTTGGCATGGGCCAGCAAGCCGACCAGCCCCGGACGCAGTGCCGTATCCCGTACAAAATCCTCCAGCTCCGGCCAGCGCCGCGAGGGGATGGTGCCGAGCACCTGGGGCAGGCCACCACGCAGGGTCAGACGCTGCGCATAGATTTCCGGCAACACCCGGGCGGCGGCCTCCGGCGCAAAATGGCGCATCAGGGCCACAAAAACTTCGGCCTCGGTGATGGTGCCGTCGAAGTCACAAAAAATGGCTCTTTGCATCAGCCCTGCCCCCATTTCTCCACCGCCGCCCGCAAGGGTCCGGCGGGCAAATCTTCCAGAGTGCGCGGCGCCGCATTCTGCCAGCGCTCGATGGCTTCGTGAAAAGCCAGCACCCCGCTCGCGGGGCCCTGGGGATGATCCATAATCCCGGTCCCCGCATTGAGGATGACCTCGGTTCCATAATCATCGAGGATGCGCCCCACCATGCCGGGATGCACGCCCGCCGAAGGCACCGGCGCCACGCCCCGCGCCCGCAGCGCGGCGACGATGGCCCATTCGTCCGCCGCGGCGAAGGGCAGACTGCCATAATGGGCCGGATAGAGCACCGCATCCGCGCCACCATGGGCCATCAACGTACCCAGCAAGGCCCCATAGGCAAAACCGTAATCCGGCGCGCCGCACCAGGCACCTGCCAGGGCGGGATGAGTGAAAATCGGCACGTCGATGTCGGGATCGGCGGCCAGTGCCTCCAGCACCGGAAAACCATACGCCAGCACATTCAGGAGCAGCGCGTTGGCGCCGGCGGCCACCAGTTGCAGCGCCAGCGTCTGCACCTGGTGGGCATTCCCCGAGAGA
Source organism: Acidithiobacillus ferrivorans (assembly GCA_018853935.1). Classification (GTDB taxonomy): domain Bacteria; phylum Pseudomonadota; class Gammaproteobacteria; order Acidithiobacillales; family Acidithiobacillaceae; genus Acidithiobacillus; species Acidithiobacillus ferrivorans. The sequence continues at coordinate 1,629 of JAAOMR010000043.1, read as the reverse complement.
TTCACCGCATAGAGCAAATCATGACCCGTCTGATCACGCCGTGCCTCGATCACCGGCGCGCACGCCTCCCAGCGCGCCAGGGTCGCCGCCATCGGCAGGTCCGGGAGGATTTCGTCATCCTTGATAATATCCAGCCCGGCAACGGCAACCTCCGCCAGAATCGCGGCATGGTCCGCCGCCGTCAGCCCCAGCGCCGGTTTGAAGATAGCCATGACCAAGGGTCGTTCATGCACCCCCAGTCGTTCACGAATACCATCCAGCCCGAAGCGTGGTGTCTGTCCGAAGCGCTCTGGCAGACGGATGGCCATCACCTTGGCGGGACCCGCCAGGGAGTATTTGCCGAAAATCATTGTGAGCAGGCTGCCGAGACGACCATCGACATTGGCGGCGGGGAAGCGCACCGTGGCCTGATGCCGCCCAATCGCCAGTTCGGCAATGGCGATCACCTCCCCCAGATGGCCACGCAACTGCGCCTCCCGGTGCTGAAAGCGTGCATCCCAGCTCCCGGCAGTCTGGCCGATGGCGATAGCCTGCGCCTGCCGCCGGGCGTCTACCCCGGCGGGGAACTGGTAATCGACCTCAATAAAAGCCGTCATGGGTTGGGGAAATGCTGTAGGGCGCGGTCCGTATAATGCGGGGTCCAGCCACCGCGCGCACTGAAGTAGCGCACCGCTTTGATCCGCCGCGCATCGTTCAAGTGGAACCAGTGTTCCACATCCGCCGGGATGTGAACATAATCCCCCGCCTGCACGGTCAACTCGACTTGTGCAGCATCTGCCAGAACGAAGCCGAAAACCCCTTCCCCGTCCACAATATAGCGCACCTCTTCATCATCATGGGTGTGTATACGATGGAAGCGGGCGTTGAGTTCCGGCAACTGTGGATGCTCGGGATACAGCACGACCAGATCCCGCTCCTGATAGCCCTTTTCCCGCTGCAAACGCTGGAAGACATCGTCCAGGGTCATCAGCAATGCCACCTGTGCCTCTGCATCCAGTTGCGGCTGGGCCAGCAGCGCCGCTGCGCCCACCCCGGTCAAGGGAATCGCCTGCAAAGTGACACCCAGGGGTGCCAGGATGGCGGCAATCTGCGCCGCATCCGTGACCCGCTGCGCCGATTCTGCATATTGCAAAGTCGCCATGCTATACGTCCTCCTTCCAGAGCAGAGAAGCCATACGCCCGGTAACACCGTCACGCCGATAAGAAAAGTAACGCGCGGGGTCAGCCACCGTACACAGATTACCGCCAAAAATGGCCTGCACGCCGGCCCGCTGCAAGCGCTGCCGCGCCAGTGCATAAATATTCGCGAGCCAGCGGTCCCCATGTCCGGGGCGGAAGGCGGCTGCCGCCCCGGCATCCTCCGCCAGGAAAGCCGCCCGCACTTCCGGCCCAACCTCGAAATGCTCAGGCCCGATGGCGGGTCCCAAGTATATCAGAATATCCTCTGGTGCCACCGGCATGGCCGCCACACCGCGTTCCAGGATGCCCGCCAGCAAGCCGCGCCAGCCGGCGTGAAAAACACCGATATAGCGACCGTCCCCGCCGCAAGCCAGCACTGGCAGACAATCAGCGGTGAGCACCGCCAGCACCACGCCCGGCATGGCGGTGACTGCACCATCCGCTTCCAAA
>JAAOMR010000429.1 GCA_018853935.1 Acidithiobacillus ferrivorans | reverse complement strand
GCGAAGTGCAGTAATTCCGTATAAGCCTCCGAATGCGACTGTTCCAGGGCTTCATCAAAGATGATGGACGCGCAGCCATCGATGGTTGCCGGTTCCACGTCGTCCTCATAGTGAATTTTGTGATGCGGACCGAAGTGTGCCAGGCCCACCCCCTCGATCAGCATTTCCGCCCAGTCCGATGGCCGGAATTTACGACGATCCGGCAGCACAACACCTTCAATGACAATGAGCATGTCTTATTCCTGTGAGTTGATGGTCAGGATTCAATATTGCCGGGTGCCACCCTTGCTGGGTGGTACCCTTCCCGACGGGCGATGCCCACGGCGACGATACTGGTAAGACTGACCACCTGCAAAGGGTGATGAACAGCCGTTTGGGCGATCCCTTCAGCCATAGGGTAACTGGCGGTGATGACGCAGACCAACCCATCCTGGCGGTGAATGTCCAGGACGGCATATTTCATGCCGAGATCCAACGCATGCTGTGCCAAAGCAAGAATGCGGTCACTTATCCGATCCTGTAATGCTTGCAGCAGACTGACTTCCGTTTCAACCATGGCATATCTCCGGCTTGAGGATAG
>JAAOMR010000428.1 GCA_018853935.1 Acidithiobacillus ferrivorans | reverse complement strand
GGCGGGGGCCTAAGTTGCGGTTTGACTGGCGGCAGGCAAAGGACATGGTATACGCGGAAACGGAAAGGGGGTGTGTGATGATGGTGAACATAGACAGGGGTTTTGTGGAGTTGTTGAACAAGCGCACGGGGTTGAACCTGACCTGGGATGAGTTCAAGGCAATTTATCAGGAGCGGAAGGCCGAGCGTGACGCTGACCCGGTTATTCAAAGTCGGAAGGAGAGGCATCGTGTTGAGATAGATGATATGGATGCCTTTTTTAGGTGATGCACAGCATAAAACATGCCAATAAAAAGGCAAGTGATGCAGTTGCACCCGCCGATCTCCATGACTAGCATCGTCGCTATGCACGAGACCCACCACAAAGACAAAGAACGTATCCTGCGCTGCCTCCGCAACGGTCCCAGGACCTGCAAGGAAGTCGCAGACGCCCTCAAGTTATCCTACCTGCGCACCAATCACCTTATAGTGGACCTGGCAAAGCAGGGGCTGGTCTACGCACACCACTGCACCCTCAATGCCACGGGATCACCCATCAATGTTTGGGCGTTACCATCATCGAAAACAACCCCACCATTACACTCAGCTATCGGATGAGGTGGGCAATTTTCTAAGGATTCACCGAAAATAAGCACCATGCACAAACCATCAAAAGAACCTCAGAAAACCATTGAAGAACTGGTCCCTATTATCGTTGCTGCCTTAGCGGGAGCCATGGATTCACGGGAACTCGCCACAGCTACGGGATTTCCACCGACGGCGGTTGGCAACGCTTTAAAATTGGCGAGCAATTACGGGTTGGTCAGGAAGGTGCCGCCTTTCGACAAGCACGTGATGACTTGGGAACGCACCAAAGAAAAGGTGTACACAACAGCACTAAATGCTTGGGAAACACGTCTTAAAAAACCT
>JAAOMR010000427.1 GCA_018853935.1 Acidithiobacillus ferrivorans | reverse complement strand
GAGCAATTACGGGTTGGTCAGGAAGGTGCCGCCTTTCGACAAGCACGTGATGACTTGGGAACGCACCAAAGAAAAGGTGTACACAACAGCACTAAATGCTTGGGAAACACGTCTTAAAAAACCTTACAAGTCATCGCAACAGCCCGACAATCTCACCGATACGCTTTCACCAGCCAGCCTCAATGAAGATTTCTGGAGCCGCTGGCTACGCAATGACCCAGCTACCCGGCCAAAACTCGATGATTGACC
>JAAOMR010000426.1 GCA_018853935.1 Acidithiobacillus ferrivorans | reverse complement strand
TCACCGTCCCGCATCCCCATTTCCGCCGCCGCATGACGGCACAAGACCCGGTTCAGTGTCGAATTGGGCCAGTCATCGAAACGGGTATCTTCCGCATTCGCGCCATCCTGTATCGTGAAAATCGACCCCTCGCTTTCCAGAACCGGCGCACCGCCGATCTCAAAGTTGCCGTCCACATAGCGGGAACGCACTACCCGGCCACTGATGGCCTTGCTGGGTAACACCCGAAAGTGTTGCCCGTTCCCGATTTTCAAATCTCCGTATCCATCATCAATTGCGATCATCCGTCATATCCTTTTCCAAAAGAACCCATGAGTTTTCGTGCCTGCTCGACGGCGGTCGATGAAAAACGCATTTCCTCGTCCGTCAACAGGGTTGCACCCTGCACAAGTGTGGTTTTCGTGTTACCCGATGATTCTGGTGCCGCAGTGACGCCCGGACTGACACCCTGCGAAGATTCATGCGATCTACTTACACCTTGTAATTGCGGTTGTGGTTGTAAAAACGGTGTGGGTTGCACTCCTGCAAGGGGCTGCGCCGGTTGCGCGGGCGTAGATGATACCGGTACCGGTTGTGGCGAATGCGTCTGTACGGGGGGCGTCCATGTTCCGTTGTGATTCGGTTCCACACCATTTTCCGTCTGCCACTCACCAGAGACTTCCTGCGCGTCAGAACCGTGCCGCTCGCCAGAGCCTTGTTGCCCATGCGTGTTCAGCGGCGTTTTGCGAGGACTATGCCGTCCGCCCGTGACGGGAGCACCCCTGCCGGGAGCACCCCTGCCGGCTGCAAGCCCGGAATCGTGCTGACCGCCGTCCCGTGCGTCGGTGGAGCCAATTTCTTTTTCCAGTTGCGCAAAGCCCAGGATCATCGCGTGTTTCATCCAGCCCTGACGCGACAGGTTTTTCTGCTCCAACATCCGGAGAAAACGCTGAATCTCCAGATCGTCCGGAGTAGTGTTCCCAATGCGCAAAGTGATGCGCGTACTCACCGGATTCTCCAGTCGCCTTGCATGAAACGGCTGATAAGCGTGAATACATCCAGCAGGCGCAATCCGTAAATTTTGTTCAGTACGAACATGAACACGAACCATAACAGCAGGAACACGGTCCATATCCAGCCGTGGATGACCAGTAACAGCCAGGGAATCACCGGAATGAAAACGTAATATTCCAGCCCGAAAACCGTTTGCGGGACCATCCCCGCGTTACGCCAGCGCATGTTCCGCCTCCAGAATCCGATAGGTTTCTTCCGAAATGATGCCGTCCCTGTAACGGTCCTCGATGTCCCGGATTATGGGCCGGCCATGCTGTACCAGCAGATCGTCGATCACCAGATACAAATCCTCGATGGAAGTTTCCAGAAGTTTCTTGCGTACCGTCGTCGTGAACGGCAGATATTCCCGGACCGCCGTGCGCTTGCCGTCTGTTGACTTTACCAGTAACTGTGAAACCACCAGACGCAGGCAGTAGACCAAATCCTGTTTTTTCATGAGCTTTTCTTCCGTGGGAAATCCGGAGATCAGCCGGTCGATGGTAGCGCCCACCCCGATGGTATGAGTTGTAGATAAGACCAGATGGCCGGTTAGTACCAGTTCTATAGCCACTGCAATGCTTTCCCTGTCCCGCAATTCTCCGATCATCGCCGCGTCCGGGTGACGGCGCATACCTTCACGGATGAACAGGCTGAATTCCCGGATGTTGGTCGGCACTTCCGCATGATGAATGAAACTGCGCGGAATCCGTCCCTCATGGATCATATTGGTAATCACATCCTGCAGGATGATCTCGATAGGATCTTCCGCCGTAATGATCTTCATGGAATGTTTGCCACGTTCCAGCCAGTCCCGCAGCATGGATGCCAGCAAGGTGGTTTTCCCCGATCCGGTTGGGCCGGTTACAAGCACCATGCCGCGTGTATGAAAAAAATGCTCCCGAATCGCATCGGGGATGCCGTATTCTTCGGGAAACTTAACCATCCCCGGCAGGGGCCGGATCGTGATCTGCACGTTGGTTTCACTGTTCGAGTTTTGTCCCTGCATCATATTCACGCGAAAACGGTGTTTTTTGCCGCGTCGCTCATGACCGATGGGATGGTGCTCTTCCACCACATAGGACATATTCAGTCCGCCGCGAGTGCGGTTCATTTCTTCCTGTGCCGCCGCACCCCGAAACAGATGATTGGTGATGGATCGCATTTCTCCCGGATGAATACTTTCCAGATGCAGGTTTTCGGCGGATTCCGTATCCAGAATACGCCCATCGCGCGTCAACACCCGGTGTTGACCATACAGATTCAGAAACATCGGATATTCCGTTTGAAAATCGAGATCAGATGCGCCCATATCGGATGCCAGAATCAGCGCACTGTGCAAATCTTCCACCGTGAACATCAGAGCTTGCCCGCTT
>JAAOMR010000425.1 GCA_018853935.1 Acidithiobacillus ferrivorans | reverse complement strand
CCACAGCATATTTATCCAGCCTTTGAGCGGACTTTCAATGCCCTGAATGATACCGGTCAGCTGGACACCTTCCGGATGGTGAATGGACAGCTGTTGATCGCGCTGGATGGGACGAGTTATCACCAATCCCATGCCATTCATTGTCCGCAATGTACGGTCACAGAGCATAAAAAAGGCGGAACCAGCTATACCCATACCGTCGTTACGCCGGTCGTCGTTTCCACCGCACACAACCGCGTTATCCCCCTGGAACCGGAATTCGTGACCCCGCAAGACGGCCATGCCAAGCAGGATTGCGAATCGGCCGCAGCGCATCGCTGGATTACCGCCTATGCCGAGCGCTATCGACACCTGCATGTGACCCTGCTGGGCGATGATCTGTATAGCCGCCAACCCATGTGCGAGGAGATGCTCAGAGCGGGCTTCGACTTCATCCTGGTCTGTAAACCCGCATCGCATACCACGCTTTATGCGGAACTCGAACGCCGGGAACATACGGGAAACGTATCTACTTTCAGCATGACTCGACGCGAAGGCAAGAAGACCTTCACGGACACCTACCGCTTCGCCGAATCGCTGCCGTTGCGGGCGGGTAAGGATGCACTGATGGTGAATTGGTGCGAGTTAAAGTCCACCAGCGCAGAAGGCAAGACGGTGTATCACAACGCCTTTGCCACCACGCACACCCTCCATCCC
>JAAOMR010000424.1 GCA_018853935.1 Acidithiobacillus ferrivorans | reverse complement strand
GATCTTGCCGACCGCGTCCGGTGGTGAGTCCGACATCAATCCAGTTTGCTGCCCGGTAACAATGACCGGTAAAGCGTACTGGATCGACCAGCGTTTCTACCAGATAAGGACGTAATCCGTAAACGGCCTCCCAATCACGGGTTACGGTGCGCAGAGCCAGAGCCAATACATGACTGGCGAGATTCTTGACCTGTACCTGCGGTAGGATCAGAAATCGGGAGTTGCAAATAACCTGCTGCAGGCGTTTGGCCCGGGTCGCATCGTCCCAGCCGATCCAGGCATCCCGGGCACGCATTCGCCAAGCCGGTGACGAAAACTGTAAGCATCCTAATACCCAGGGCGAATGCAGAGCGTCTGGATGGGGTATTCCCTGAATTAAATAACGCAGATGCGCCCCAAAAGGGACTTTGTGGCCCAGATAATGATGCTGTGCGATCAGGTCTCGCCATAACTGGCGCTGTGCCGGTGTTTCCACGCGTTGCAGTTTAATCGGCTGCAGTGCTGCGAGTGCGGTGGGCATCTCGGAGAGGGGCACTGGCATGGCAGAGGTGCCAGTCCTGCGACCCCGTGGTCGTCCAGCGCGTAGCGCAGGCAAGTGGATCCATCCTTCGTCCTGCATCTGTTCAAGCAGTATCCGGCACTCTGCCGCCTTCAGATTCCCGTTAGGGCGCTGCCAGCCGAGCAGTTCACATATGGTTTGCGCTAAAACATGGCGACTCAGACGGCCATACTGACACGTGAGATCCTGAATGAGTTGGCACTCTGCAGCGCTCAAGGCCTGACCGCAGAAATGGTAATCCGGCGCTTCCGTTATCATCGTTCAACCACTGTCGCGGCGGCCCCGGTTGAGCCCACTCAGCATGAATTCCAGGAGTGCCGCGAAACTCTCGAAGCAATGATACTGCGTCAGAACACGGACATGCTCAAAGAAGGCCTTTCGCGTGGGGAGTCTATCCCGCAAAGTCCGATAGGTGAAGTCGGTCAGTTCTTGCACGGTATGCAGCAGAAAAGCCAACAGATTCAATGTCGCCAAGGTAGCTGAAAGATACTTTTGACCATGCCCGAAATTGTGGGACAGGTTGTACCCCTTGGTTTTCAGCGTATTGTTATTGCCGTTTTCAATGCGCCACCGCGCACGTCCCGCTTTGACGATTTCAGCAACATTACTGGGATGGAGGGTGTGCGTGGTGGCAAAGGCGTTGTGATACACCGTCTTGCCTTCTGCGCTGGTGGACTTTAACTCGCACCAATTCACCATCAGTGCATCCTTACCCGCCCGCAACGGCAGCGAT
>JAAOMR010000423.1 GCA_018853935.1 Acidithiobacillus ferrivorans | reverse complement strand
CCCCAACCACAGGCTCAGGCGCAACCGCAAGCTCAGGTACAGGCTCAGCCCCAGGCACAAACCACCTGGGGTAGCGGCCCTTCCTGATCGGAAAAACACCCGAATCTGCCGGGTAGGGCAACCCATGCAGGGGGCAACCCCTGCGGGGGGCAACCCTTGCAGGGTGCAACCCTGTCGCTCATCCGGCAGGGTTTTTTCTTGACCGGTATAGCACCCCCGGCGAGTGAGGAAATATCATGCAACCAAACGCGGAACAGATGGCGATTTTGCAGGCCATCTACGAAA
>JAAOMR010000422.1 GCA_018853935.1 Acidithiobacillus ferrivorans | reverse complement strand
TTTCGTAGATGGCCTGCAAAATCGCCATCTGTTCCGCGTTTGGTTGCATGATATTTCCTCACTCGCCGGGGGTGCTATACCGGTCAAGAAAAAACCCTGCCGGATGAGCGACAGGGTTGCACCCGGCAAGGGTTGCCCTACCCGGCAGATTCGGGTGTTTTTCCGATCAGGAAGGGCCGCTACCCCAGGTGGTTTGTGCCTGGGGCTGAGCCTGTACCTGAGCTTGCGGTTGCGCCTGAGCCTGTGGTTGGGGCTGACCACCCTGCGAACCGTTCCAGGCACCCGTTGCAGCCGGCTGCTGTGCGGCGGGAGCACTACCACCCCAACCTCCCTGAGTCTGCGCCGGTCCCTGCTGCGTTGCGGCGGAAGCCACCAGCTTGTCCTTCACCTTTTCCCAATTCGCCGGGTCCTGGCAGGCATTGCTGGGCAGATATCCCTTCACTTCCACAAACTCCGGCTTGTTTTTTTGCGGACCCAATACCACGCTCAGATAGCGTCCCATCATGTTCTGCGTGTCGATGTTCTGACCGAGAACCGCTTG
>JAAOMR010000421.1 GCA_018853935.1 Acidithiobacillus ferrivorans | reverse complement strand
AATGGACGGGGATTTGCACCTGCCATGCGTAAACGCCCTGTGGATTTAATCCATGTAGGCGCATGACGGCGGTCCCGCTCTGCACGGCGGAGATCATGAGTTTGCGGGTCATCATGTCATCGTATAGGCCGTTTTTTTTGAATTGGCGCAGGAAAGTGACAAATCCCGCGCTGGTGAAATCCTTTTGTGCGGAGGCCATGCGTCTGCGGTAATCGAGCGCATCGAAACTGAAAATTCCGGTTACGGTCTGTTCGGTCCAGGAGATTACGGCAGTGTCGGTGTCGAACGGCTTGTTGTAGGCCACCATCGGCATATTCGTACCGTTGGGTTCCGTGGCGAAATAATGGTTGACCATCACCGTGCGCGGGAAAGCGAAATAGAGCACGGCAAAAAATACGGCGAACGCGCCCAGGAACAATTCGCGGGTGTAGGCCATACGCAGGGCTTTGCCAGCGTGATAGGTACCGATAAACTCGGCTTCCAGATCGTTGAATCGGGGCTGCGCCAGCGAAGGGGTTGCACCCGGCAAGGGGACGGGCGGGGTCTTTACCGCCGTGCGGGACTTTTTACTCTTACTGTTGAACCAAGGCATGAGCCAGCTCCTGATCATGATTTGCGCCCATCCAGACTTGACCGGTACGGTTGTCAATGAACGTGGGGGTGAATGGATGGTGATTGTCCACGGCATATAAAATAGCGGTGTTTACGGCGACTATTTTTTGCATCGCCTTGTTTTGTGCCAGTTTCGCGGAAATGCCGCCGCTTTCGGTTTTGGTGTGGAACCCGTTTTCATTTTGTAACCAGAGGGAAAGCGGGTTTTTCGAGCTCATGATCTCGATGGCGCGGGGCACGCTGGAGGGTTTTAGCGCGGCAACCGGGATAATGTGGAAGCTGATTTTCCCGGCATTCACGGCGGCTTTTTCGGATGCGAACCACTTATGGCAATACAGGCAGTTGGGATCGACCAGTGCGTCGATAGGTGTATGGTCATCGCGTCCCCAGACGAAACCGTGGGCGAATGCGACATAGCGCAAAACGGTTTTTGGGGTATTGACCGGACTGCCGTCTGCAAGCGTGCCGTCTGCAGGGCTGCCGTCTGCAAGACCGGGTCCGACGGTTTTTTGCATCCTTTGCGCCTGCACAGCGGGATTAGGGATGCTGGATATTGCAGGTGCAGGTACGGGTATGAAGGGTCCGGGGGGTGTCGGAAGGAACGTTATTCCGGGCCATACCACCACCCACGGTTTGCCGTGATCGTTGTAGACATGACCGCCAACGATAATGCCCCGGATTTTCCCTGCGTGGGCGAGGAAAAAGACCGTATGCAGGGAGTGATTGGGATAGCGGACCTGTGCGGCAAGGATGCCGTCTACACGGTGGTCCTGCACGAAATCGACCTTGCCGTGTCCGGCCTGTTGGATGACGGCTACCATCTGCCGGGTACTTACCGCAGGATGTGGCACCAACCCGTAGAGGGTATAGGCCAGACCGAGCAGGAGAGTTAACGCGGCCAACCAAGCGAAGGGCTTCCACAATATTTTCGCTATGATCCTGGTGGTTTTTGGTGAGTCCATATCTTTTCCTTCTTTCCAAACGATCACTGATCTATGGTGCCGCAAACTTTTTCCCGCTTTTCAGCCCCTGCCGGGTGCAACCCTTGCAGGGTGCGAACCTTCAACCGCTACTCATGTTTTCCGCTTGATGGATACGAAATGCGCTGGACGTGATGTGCAGGGGCTTGGTCAGGTCGAGGCGGGGGAAGCCGGGATGGTCGCGCCAGTCGTCGAGCAGAGCCTGCAGGAGCGGGTCTTCGGTCAGCCGGTGTGCCAGTTCCCGTTCCGCGACGTCGAGGGCGGGCAGGACCGAGAGGCATTCGGGGTGTTGCAGGGTCAGATAGCTGTCCACGCGATTCGTGAGGATCGCCAAGGTCTCGATGACCGGGTGTTCCGGGACGCAGAACCAATGTACCCATTGCTTACGGTAGTCGAGGCCGATGCGGTGATCGAAGCTCGGGATGATTTCCCCGCCGCCCTCACGCCGCCACTGCCCCTCGCGCTGCAGGAGGCGATTCAGGAAGTCATTGGCCACGAAGGCCGGAAATACCCGCGATGGTTCCGGATCGCCCGGCAAGCTGCCCGGCGCATCAACGACCCCGCTGAAAGCTTTCACCCGGGTGCCCTGGATTTGCAGGGTGAGCACGTCCCCGTTGCGCAGCGTCCTTGGGGTGTGGGGGATTGCAGCACTTTCGCCGTGCGCAGCACTGCCGTCTGCAAGACCAGGGCCGGGACTGCGTTCGTGGGGTACACTATTATTATACACCCCGCCAACGGTTGGAAATCCTGCATTTCCAAGGATTTGCGCGGGTGTATCGGGTCGGAACCTGATGTAGGTCCAGGGTTCCAGGTCCCGGTCGACCGTGCGTTCCTCGACGCAGATGGTGGGAAATGCCTGTTGCAATCGGGTGAAGACGGTCTGCATGTTGAGCAGTCCGGGAGTCCACTGGATGGACTGAGGTTCGAGGATGCGATACAACTCACGAGCGTTAAACTGGATTTCGCCGCCGCCGGACTCCTGGCGCTGCTGGATCAGTTGGCCCAGCAGGGTGAAAACGCGGTCCTTCGTGGGTTGCTCCGGCGCGGGAATGGGGAGATCGGTGCGCACGATGATCTCGGTCGCCTTGCCGGGCCGGATTTTGTAGTCGAGCACGTCGGGCCGGGATTGTTTGAGCAGCTCCAGGGCCTCGCGCAGGTTTTCTGACTGGAATCCCGGCAGACCGTGCGTTTTGGCGGTTTTTTGTAGTGCGCGGATACTCATGCGGAGGGTACGTGTTTTCATGATTTCTCCTTGTGTGGGTGATCCATCCGGAACCGGTGTGTTGATCTGGTAGCAGCTCATCACATTGGCCAGTCGCTCCACCGCCTGTTTGTGCAGGGTTTCGGGTGACTGGAACTCGGCGGGAATGATGTCATCGACATAGGTACCGAACAGCCCGTCGATGGGCGGTATTTCGGAATACACGTCGCAAAACTTTTTGCGCTGGTCGCCCAGGAGGTTGTTCACCCCGCGCAGACGGCCATTGGCCTGGGTAACGATCTGCGTCACATGCCAGCGTACGAAACGGTCAAAATCCGGATTGGCGAACACCCTCGCCAGAACTTCCTTGCCCAGATGCGAAAATGCCACGTAGTCCTTGCGGCTGCTGTCCCAGGGATTGTCGAATTCGTCCATGTCCGCCCAGTCGTTTCGACCAAAGATGCGGCGAATAGCGAGATATTCTCGCGCCATCACGCTGATGGGCGGCAGGTCCAGGGACCAGATCACCAGTCCATCGCAATCCGCCCAATCGTTATGACCGACATGATGTTTGCCGATCCATCCGATGAGATTTTCGTAGCCGGGTCGATATTGTTTGGCCCATTCCTGCATGGCGGGGGCCATTTCCTTGGCGACCAGCATGCAGACTTTCAGTCCCTGCTCCCAAAAGGTCAGCAGGATGCGCTGCGCGTTTTGCAGCGAGGTGACGGGATCACGGTGCAGGGCGGTCTTGGTGTGATTTAGCGGGCGCCAGACCAGATGCACGTTGTCCTCCGCTAAATTCTCGCTGACGCCTTTGCTCATTTCGACGAGCACCATATCCGGGGAGGCCGTGTAGATTTCGATACATTTTTTCGTTTCGCCGCGATGACTCATATTGAGTTCATCGCCGAATGCTGCGGGAAAAAGTAGTAGGATTTTCCGTTCGGCGACACCTCCTGCGCCACCGATGAAAAAAATGCTACCGTGTTCCAGCGCCAGCGACAGATGTTTGGCGAAAACCGTGGGCACGATTTTTTTGCGCGAGTCTGCGGAGGGATAGTACGGTTGCTCAAACAGCGCCTCATGCTGTACTTTCTGCGCCCGGATGCTTTTCAAAAAGGGCTGCACGATATTGCGTTGCACCTTTTTGGTGCGAAGCCATGCGGTGATACTTTTGGGGTCCATTAATGTGTCGTCGGCCATCACGTCCAAAAAATGGCGATAGATTAGGCGATAGAACAGCATCACTTTTTTCGTGGAGACGATGGACTGTTGTAGTTCTTTGCGACGTTTATTGTTTTCGGTGGTATCGGGAATCTGACCGATTTGGAACTGTAGGCTGCCGATCCAGTAGTCGGTAGCGGCTTTGGCTTCCTGAAAGGTTTTCCAGCCGATTTCCTGGGTTTCCATGAGAGGAGGCATTTCGTCCTGGCGTATATCGCTGGACTGTGCGAACAGCCGTTTGTCGTGTTGCAAGAGTGCCGTGGTGGTGCAGACGGCTTTTTCGGGGTAGGACAGGAGACGGTTGAGTTGTGCGGCGCAGGGCAGGAATTGCCCCAGGGTGGCTTTTTTGGTCACGATGTCGCCCTGTCCGGACTGATACGGTCCCAGGTTTTTGACCGGTGCGTTCAATGCTTCGAGGCTTTCTTCGGCTTCGTCGGGTTTTTGCAGCGCCTGAACCAGGGCTTGGGCCACGCCCCCGCTGGGGCAGGTGGCGCAGTCTTTGCTGCAGCCGTGGCCCTGGCGGGTCAGGATGTCGGGGTGCATCTCCCCGTTTTCCTGACTGAGCGCCCCGCCCAGTTCCATCTGTACGCCGCCCTGCAGTTTGTCGCGCCAGCAGGAGGGTAGGGTACCGTATGCGATTTTTTGTCGGATGGCGTCGGCGTCGGCAATGAAATTCGCGTCGCGGGTCCAGAGCGGTCTGCCGTCGTTGGCGTCGAGGCGATCCAGGATCAGGTTTTTTACGGCGTTCTCATCGGCGATGAAATTGGTCCGGCTGTTGCGCATGTAGTAGACGCCGTTCTGGGCGCGATTTGTTTCCAGGATGCGATTCGCGTCGCGTCGTTGCGGGGTGGAGACGACCAGATGGTCCTTTCGGTTTTCGGGTGTGGGCAGATTGGACAGCATCCGGGTTTTGCCCGCTCCGGTGGAATCCACATAGGTTCGGACGCCCTGCAGATCGATGTCATCCATGTGTTTGCGTCGATACTCGCGCATGTCCATTTCAATGCGTACTTCGTGAATCGCCTTGAGTTTGGGGCGCGGTACGACCGGAATATATCGCAGGTTTTCGCCGTTGGTGGCGGCATCCTCCGGCGTATTCAGCGGGGCGTGACGCAGGTTTTCCGCGGCGCTTTGCAAGGCCTGCCGGAGCGCGGCATCCATGCGGCCTTCAGTGAGTACGTCGTTCCAGTCGCCGAACCATTGCGCTCCTACGGAGGGCGCTCCTGCGGAGGGCGAAGATTCACCGTCGGACTGCATTTCTACCGTCTGCAAGCCTGCCGGAGGTGGTGGCAGGAGATAGAGCACTTTGCGTCCGATGGCTTCGAGGGTGCGCCCCAGGACGGCGGCGGCTTTTTCTCCATCGTGATTTTTATCCTTGTCCACCAGCAGGATATGCACTTCCTCCGGATCAGCAGGCGGCATGGATTCGGCGTCGAGATCGAGGATGGCTTCAGCGAGATTTTTGTAACCGCTGGTAGACCAGAGAACATGCAGGATACCGCCGCTTTGTTGCGCCACGGAGACGCCCGATTCCAGCCCCTCGCTGTAAAAAATGAGTTTTTTGCCCTGCACCATCAATTGCAGGATGGTGGTGTCGCTGGCACCCCAACCCTTGTCATCGCAAAGGGGTTGCACCCCGGCAGGGGGTTGCTCCCCGGCATGGGGTTCGGCGGGAACGTCGATGCGGGTCATGCCTGCAGGTCCCAGCATGGCGCGTCCGGTTTTGCGCACCGGGTGGTAGTCATCGATGCCGTGCGAGAGGAACGTGCGTTGCATCCCGCACATACGGTCGATGTGAAGATTCTCCCTGGTTCCGGGCAGAAAGTGGGCAAAGGGCCAGTAGGGAATCCCGAACAGAAAATCAGCGCCCCGGTCCTGTTGCTCCCGTTCCTGCGTTGTATCTTGCAGCGGGCGGGTCCCGATGGTTCCGGTTTGGCACCATGCTGTGGACAGGCCGCGTGAGCGGAGATAGTCGATCACGGAACTCTGCTGTTCCAGGCAGACCTCGCGGTCGGCATCGTTGGTCACACGCCGGCCCGATACATGTCCACGGGCAGCCTTGCAGGCGGCAGCAGTGCCCCAGTTCAGTTGCGACCATCGCCATTCGGCCTGCGCGGGGTTGAGAGCGGAACGGGACCGAGCATGACTACCGCCGGAGCACAGCGCCTGCCACTCGGCCTCGTTGAGTTCACCCTGTTGTGGGTCAGGAATCAGCCCACGAACCTCTTGCAGATGCTGGACCAAATTGGTGGTTCCGCCACGCTCTCCGCCGCGATGGTCGTACCAGAACCCGGTTTGCCAGACTATCAAGGAGGGAGAGTCCTCACGAAAATCGCAGCGGACCCCGACGTGAGACTCGGTGCGGAGTCGCGCCCCGAAACGGACGACGATCTGGCAGGTCATGCGGAACCAGTCTTCGGGGCTTCGGGATGAAAGATGGGGTTCCAGGCCTGTCCGCGCCTGATGTATGTCGCCCAGGTTGAGAGTCGTCATGATCAATGCCCCGCGAGGTGACCGGCGCGAGGTCCGCGACGGGAAAAAAGCCACTGTTGCCGGGCATCACGCGCCGTGATGAGGGTGTCGGTGGCCGCCGTCACACGCGCGGGCCAGTCGTGTAGGCCATCGCTAAGGATGAGCAGGTCGCCGGGGTCCAGCTCATCAAGCACTCGCCAGAAGACCGGGTTGCCGCTGTCGGGATCAGGACGGGCGACGACCCGAATGTAGGTCGGTAGCGAGGCGGTCGCGGTACGGATGTGCTGTTGCTGCGGTTGCATGGTGATCTCCTTTTTTTGGGGTGCTTACCCCTTGGTGCCGCAAAAATTTTTGAGGCCTCACTACCCCTTAGTGCCATAAACCGTTTTCCGGCTTTTGCACCCTTGGTGCCGCAAAGATTTTTTGGTTCCTGCGCCCCGGTGTATCTGATCTGTCGCGCGGGCAAGAGTCTTGATCTCCTGCCATTCCACGCGACGAATCGTTACCGTTTCTCCCTTGAATTTTTCACGTACGTGCAGGGTTGCTTGGGCGCGGCTGCGGGGATCGTGCTGTAGTTGGTAGCAGGCGGCTTCTTCGACGGTGGTTTCCGGCGCGAACAGGTCAGGGCGGATCTCGGCGGGCATTACCTGCAGCGCCTTGGCCAGGATGACGACGCGACTCAGTGGAACTTTGTGCCACTGACTGACAGCAGAAGGCGTCACGTTGAGGATGGCCGCGACCACCCGGATACCAAATTTTTGCACTATCATGGGCAGGTCGGCATGGACGGGCATGGTGATCTCCTGTTGTGTATAAGTGGGGATTAGTATGACTATCTGCTGCCCTTGTCAAGGGCACGTTAGGGGGTGGTGACCGTCCGGGATACAATGAGAAACCAAAATGGTCGTTTGAATGGGGGTGGGCATGGCGCAGATCGAGGCGCGGAAAAATCGCAACAAACCAAGAAACACGATGTGGCAATTGATGAAGCAGTTACGGGAAGATATGGGGTTGCCGCAGTCGGAAGTGGCGAAAAAGCTGGGGATTCGGCAGGAGGCTGTCGCGCAGTGGGAGCGATTGGAAGGCAACCCGCCGGGAATGGCCCGATTGCCGGCGTTGGCTCGAATCTACCAGGTGGATGTTTCCGTGCTGGAAACTGCACGCGGTGGTGCAACGCAAACCAGTCGGGCGGTGCGCCTGCCGGAACTGGATTTTGATCACGGCCTGCGCCCTAAGATTCATGGTTTCCCGCTACCCTGTCTGGACGCGATACAACCGGATGATTTTGTGACGCAAATCTTGTTGGCGGTTCGCAATCCGGAGGTCAGATGGCGAGTCGTGTCCACGCCCTGCGATACCCGATCCTTTTTCTTCAAGATGGATAACGACAGTATGGAACCGATGATTGCGAATGGTTCCTGGGTGGCATTCGATCCGATGATAACGCCCAAGGATCAGAACATCGTTTTGATCTATCGGAAGGACGAACAAAAAATATCCTGGCAGGTCAGGGTGTTACGAATCGAGGGTGATCAGAAAATCCTGATGGGCGCTACCAAGGCGTCATGGCCTCCAAGAAAGATGGATGACCAGGATAAAATCGTTGCCGTGGCCATCGAGTCGCACTCGATCTTCCCTCGCTGACGCGACAAGTCGTTTTTTCTGAAAATTTCACACCGCTAAACGGTGTTTACGGGCAATCACTCCCGAAAGAAGGGAGCAGCAAAGGTGTTGACAGGGACATAAGTGAGGATTAGCATTATACATAAGCAGCCGGACATAAGCTGTTAAGTCGGCTGCAGCATCACGCTATAAACGGGGAAAGGAGGGCGTCATGCATCTGCATCTGACTGCCGTCTGCAAAAAAGGATCTATTCGCGTTGTTTGTTTTTTAGGAGAACAGTCATGTCGGAAATGGAAAAAATCGAGGAACAGATTCGCAAGCTGATAGCGAAAAAGGAAGCGCTGGCGGCGGGCATACCGGCCTCCAAAAGTGAATTACGCCGGACTTTTTTGAAAGCCCTGCCGGGCGAGTCGTTTTTCGGCTTGAGTTTTGCGCAGATATTGGGTGCGCTGGATGTGGTACGCACGCGCGGGATGTCGCCGGAACAGGGTGCGGAACTGGAGCGGTTGGGTCTGGTGGTTCTCAAAAAATATGTGCAGCGACCGGAAAACACCGCACATGAGGAAACGGCTGCGAGACCGCAATTGCAGGCGGTAGAATAAAATACGTCTTAACGGTCTGGAGGATCATTAGTATGATTCAGTCGAGTAGAAAGGACCTGGAAACGGTCATTAAAGCCACGCAATCTGCG
>JAAOMR010000420.1 GCA_018853935.1 Acidithiobacillus ferrivorans | reverse complement strand
AATCTAATTGCATAATGAAAACGATCGGCAACAGGAATCTGCATTCTGATGGGCCTTCGTCGCACTAACGTATGCTCTACGGCCTAAGCGTACGATTTTTTCCGAATTCTGAGGGGTCCCCTTATTCAACAGGGAAAGGGCATCGAGAAATGGCCCAGAATCGATTTTTGATGCCTTGAGATAGATTTTTCCTTGCCATAATCCTTTGCGTGCGCTGTAGAGCAGATTTGAGGCCTTTGCGGTGGCTTCTGCGTGATGGCGTCACGCTGCGTCGTTTGACGGAGAGATGGTGCCGCCTTATGCTGTTGTCACAGTGACGATTGCGGGGGGGATTTTATGGCAACGACCAGTGCGGAACGGATGCGGTGGAAGCGGGCGCGGGATCGCGGCATGGTCTGGGGTGAGGGTGATGAATCCAAGCTCAGTGATACGGCCCTAATCGAACAACT
>JAAOMR010000042.1 GCA_018853935.1 Acidithiobacillus ferrivorans | reverse complement strand
TCCCCGATTGTCTGATCGCCTGCGTGGGGGGGGGGAGTAACGCCATCGGGCTGTTTTATCCCTTTATTGAGGATACGGCGGTGCGGATGATCGGGGTCGAAGCGGGCGGACTGGGGCTCAGCACTGGACAGCATGCAGCACCTCTGACCGCCGGACGTCCAGGGGTGCTGCATGGTAACCGGACCTACCTGATGGAAGATGAAGACGGTCAGATTCTGCCGACACACTCCATCTCGGCGGGGCTGGATTATCCGGGGGTGGGGCCCGAGCATGCCTATCTGAAGGATAGCGGGCGGGCAGAATATGTGGCCGCTACCGATGCAGAAGCGCTGGCCGCTTTTCATTGTCTGTGCCGCACGGAGGGCATCATTCCGGCACTGGAAACCGCCCATGCACTGGCCCATGCCTTCCGTCTGGCGCCGACCATGCGCTCTGATCAAAGCATTATCGTCAGCCTGTCCGGGCGAGGGGATAAGGATATTCATACCGTCGCCGCTCTCGAGGGGATTCATTTATGAGTCGTCTGGGCGGACTGTTTGTTCAACTCCAGGATGCGGGTCGTGCCGCCCTCATTCCTTTTATGACGGCGGGTGACCCCTCGCTGAGCGCGACTGTGCCCCTGATGCACGCGCTGGTCGCTGCCGGGGCCGATGCCATCGAACTGGGAATGCCCTTTTCCGACCCCATGGCCGACGGTCCCAGCATCCAGCGCGCCAGCGAGCGGGCGTTGGCGCGGGGGGTGAAACTGCGCATGGTACTGGAGTGGGTGCGCGAATTCCGCATGACCAACAGCCACACGCCCGTCATCCTCATGGGATATCTGAATCCGGTGGAAGCCATGGGTGTAACCCTGTTCGCCGAGGCCGCTGCGACGGCGGGGGTGGACGGAGTCATCCTGGTGGATCTGACCCCGGAAGAGGGGCGCGGCGAAGCCGCCGTCCTCCGCCAGCAGGGTATTGATCCCATTTTCCTGCTGGCGCCCACCAGTGGCCCGGAACGCGTGGCGACCGTCCGCAGTATGGGCAGCGGTTTTGTGTATTATGTCTCCCTGCGTGGCATTACCGGCGCGGCCCAGGCGGACTGGGCGGAAGTTCTGCAACGGGTACAGGATCTGCGTCGGCAACTGGGCCTGCCCGTCGCCATCGGTTTTGGCATTCGCGATGCGGCGACGGTGGCGCGGGTGGCGACCGGCGCCGACGCGGTGGTGGTCGGCAGTGCGTTGGTCGAGCAACTGGCGGAGTGTGCGACGGATCAGGAAGCCATTGCGGCGGCCACCCGCTTTATCGAGCCGCTGGCCCAGGCCGTGCGGACAACGGAAAGGAGAGGCGTATGAGTTGGTTCGATCGGGTGCTGCCGCCCAAAATAAAAAAAGCGCCCATAGCGACCCCCAGCGCAACCGAGAATAAGCGTACCGTACCCGAGGGCCTGTGGTCCAAGTGCCCCACCTGTCAGGTGGTGCTCTACCGGACGGAGTTAGAAGAGAACCTTTTCGTCTGCCCCCACTGCGGACACCATCAGCGGATCAGTGCCCGGCAGCGCCTGGATTGCTTCCTCGATGCGGAGCCTCGCCTGGAGATCGCGAAGGAATACGTCCCGGTGGATCCCCTGCGCTTCAAGGACCAGAAGCGCTATAAGGATCGGCTGCAGGAAGCTCAGGCCAAGTCCGGAGAGAACGATGCCCTGGTGGTGATGCGTGGCCGCCTCAAAGGGCGCTCGGTGGTGGCCGCAGCCTTTGCCTTCGAGTTCATGGGCGGGAGTATGGGCTCGGTGGTGGGTGCCCGCTTCGCCAAGGCGGCGGAGACGGCGCTGACGGAACGTTGTCCTCTGGTCTGCTTTAGTGCCAGCGGTGGGGCACGGATGCAGGAAGGACTTTTTTCCCTGATGCAGATGGCCAAGACTTCTGCCGCCGTGGAGCGCCTGGCCAAGGCGGGGGTGCCTTTCATCTCGGTGCTCACCGACCCGACTATGGGCGGTGTTTCTGCCAGTTTGGCGACCTTGGGGGATATTCTGATTGCGGAGCCCAAGGCGCTGATCGGCTTCGCCGGACCGCGGGTGATCGAGCAGACCATCCGCGAAAAGCTGCCGGAGGGTTTTCAGCGCTCGGAGTATTTGCTGGAGCACGGCGCCATTGACCAGATTGTCGATCGTCGCCAGATGCGCACGGTGGTGAGCGAGATGCTGAGGATGCTGACGCATGCTGAGAGTGCGTATTAACAGCCGGACACGGGGGCAGGTGTAGCCGGTGGTGTCTTTCCCAGATACCCTCAGTGATCGGGTCGCTGAACTTGCCGGGCCACCCGAGCAAATTGTCATGGGTCTGGAGCGGATGCTGGCCGCTTTAGCGGCGCTGAAGATTCCTGCGCGTTTGCCCATGCCGGTGATTTTGGTAGGGGGCACCAATGGCAAGGGCTCCACGGTGGCTTATCTGGAGGCCTTCTATCGGCAGGCGGGCTATCGCGTTGGCGCTTATACCAGCCCGCACCTCTGGCAGTTTACTGAACGTTTGCGGCTGGATGGTCGGCCTGCATCTGAATCCCTCTGGCGCCGGCAACTTACAGAAATAGCCGACACAGCACGCCAGATTCCGCTTACCTATTTTGAGATTGCGACCCTCGCTGCGGTGCGGATGATGTTAGCCACCGGGGTCGATGTGGCGATTCTGGAGGTCGGCCTGGGGGGACGTCTGGATGCGGTCAATGCCTTTACCCCTGATTGTAGTATCGTCACCACCGTGGACCTGGATCATCAGGACTGGCTGGGGTCCGATCGCGCATCCATCGGTCGGGAAAAGGCCGGTATCTTCCGGCGTAAGGTGCCGGCCCTCTATGGGGATGCGGAAGACCCCTGCGCTTCGGTATTGGCAGCGGCGGTACGCGCTGACGTGCCCCTGCGGCAGTTGGGGCGGGATTTTCATATTGATCCTCTGCGCGGGAAATGGTCGGGATTCGGGCAAGAGAAACAGGTGCCTGCACCCTTGTGGGCTGCACCGTCACAATGGGCCAATCTGGCATTGGCGGTAGCGGCGCTGTCTTTGTTGGAGGCAAAGCTGCCGGTGCCCGATTCAGCCATCTCCGCATGGACGCGGGCGCCGGAGTTGCCGGGACGCTGCCAGTGGCGCCAGCCCTGGGGGAAGGACGGTCCTGATCTGCTGGTGGATGTCGCCCATAACCCCCAGGCGGCGCGGCAGCTGGCGGCATTGCTGGCGGCGCGAAAAGGCGCCGCGCGTTGTCACGCCATTGTTGGCATGCTTGCTGACAAAGATATGGCCGGGACGCTCGCGCCACTGTTGCACTGGGTGGATGTCTGGCAGGTGCTGGAGATCACCGGTACCCCACGGGCGGCTGCGACGACGCAACTCGGCGCTGTGCTTGAGGGAATGAATGCGACAACGGTATCCGCAGGTGTCGGCATGGAACAGGCCCTGGCGGCGGCAAGAACGACTCTGGCGGGCGGCGATATTCTGCTCTGCTTCGGCTCTTTTCACCTCGTCAAGCAGTTGCCCATGGCGTGGTTGCAGAGTGATCCGGCATGATGTTCTGGGTAGATGCCGCTACCGTTGGTCTGGTGCTGCTGTCCGCGCTCTGGGGGCTTTTTCGCGGAATGGTGCGCGAGTTTTTTTCACTGGTAGCATGGGTTGGCGGATTTTATGTGGCGTGGAATTGGGGCGGAACTTGGCTGGCGCCTCAGTTGTCGTCGCAGATCCCCGCAGGCTGGAAGGTGCCGCTAGCTTCTTTTATCCTCTTTTTTGCTTGTTTGATCGTTGGTACTCTGTGCGCTTTTCTGGTCCGTAAGCTATTATATGGTATTGGTTTCGGGGCGACGGATCGCTTTTTGGGGACGTTCTTTGGTTTCTTGCGGGGGCTCGTGTTGATTGCCATTGTGGTCACCTTGGTGCAGTCCTCGGCCTTGTCCCAGTCTCCTTGGTGGGAGAGTTCCTGGTTGGCACAGGAACCGGTGAAACACTGGTCGCAATTGTTGACGGCACCTGCCGTGTCTTATCTGGAGTCGCAAAAAATTGCAAAATGACAATGTGATGCAGCATGCCGTAGATGATGACCATTTTCATGATGAATGCGGGGTCATTGGCGTATTCGGTCATCCGGAAGCCGCCAATCTGACTTATCTCGGCCTCTATGCCCTGCAGCACCGGGGGCAGGAGTCGGCGGGTATCGTTTCTGGCGATCAGGGCAAGCTTTATGTGCAGCGCGGTATGGGGCGGGTAGCCGATGTCTTCGGCTTGGAGCAGATCAGCAAACTGCCCGGTGATCAGGCGATCGGTCATGTGCGCTATTCCACTGCAGGGGGTTCCGTACTGCGGAATACCCAGCCGGTATTTATCAATTATCGTCATGGCGCCTTTGCCGTCGGTCATAATGGTAACCTGGTCAATGCGGCTGAACTCCGCACCCGTTTGGAGCGGGAAGGGGCTATATTCCACACGGATATGGATACCGAGGTTGTCGTCCATCTGCTGGCGCGGGTGCCGGGTGATGACACGGGCACTCGCCTGGCGGCAGCACTGCGGCAGGTTTCCGGCGCTTATTCGCTGGTCTGTCTGACGGAGAGCCGACTGATTGGGGCGCGGGATCCCATGGGCTTTCGGCCACTGGTACTGGGAAGACTGATTGACTCGGGTGGCTTTGTGCTGGCCTCTGAGACTTGCGCTCTTGACCTCATGGGGGCGGAATTCGTCCGCGATGTCGAGCCGGGCGAGCTGATCATTATTTCCAAAGAGGGTATCGAGAGTCGTAAGCCTTTCGCCCCTGTCGGTCGGCGCATGTGTATTTTTGAATATATTTATTTCGCTCGTCCGGATAGCGTCCTGGATGGGGTTCACGTGTATTCAGCGCGTAAACGTATTGGCCAGGCCTTGGCACGCCAGCACCCGCGGGAGGCGGACCTGGTGGTGCCCGTTCCTGATTCTGGGGTCGCTGCGGCTATGGGTTACGCGGAGGCTTCCGGTTTGCCGTTCGAGCTGGGTTTAATCCGTAACCACTATGTGGGACGCACTTTCATTCAACCGGCACAGCGTGGGCGCGATTTCGGGGTGAAGGTCAAGCTCAATGCCCAGCCCAACATCCTGCGCGGCAAGCGGGTGATCCTGGTGGATGATTCTATTGTGCGCGGTACGACCAGCGCGAAAATCGTCAGTCTGGTCCGGGCTGCCGGTGCGCGCGAGGTGCATTTTGTGGTCAGCGCGCCGCCTACCACCGGGCCCTGTTATTATGGCATTGATACCCCGGATCGCTCCCAGCTCATTGCCGCTCAGCACAGTATAGAAGAGGTGCGCAAAATCATTGGTGCCGACAGTCTGGATTACATCAGTCTGGAAGCGCTGTATGAGGCGGTGGGCGGGCGTGAGCAGGGTTTTTGCGATGCCTGTTTCAGTGATGACTATCCCTTGCCGACGCCGGAAGGACATGGCTCGCGGCAATTGCATCTGATCAAGGAGTTGCGATGAAGCCCAAAGATTCCAATCCTGACTGGGCGAGGCAGCTACGCCCGGAAACCCTCGCCATCCGGGCCGGCATCCACCGCACCCAGGAGCAGGAGCACAGCGAGGCCATCTTCCCGACCTCCAGCTTTGTTTTTAACTCGGCAGAAGAGGCCGCGGAGCGTTTTGCGGGAAGGGCGCCGGGGAATATCTATGCGCGCTTCACCAATCCTACTGTACGTACTTTTGAAGAGCGGCTCGCCGCGCTGGAGGGTACGGAAGCTTGTGTCGCCACGGCCTCTGGCATGGCCGCCTGCCTGACCGTTTTCATGGGGATGCTCAAGGCGGGCGATCATATCGTCGCCTCCCGCTCTATTTTTGGTACGACGGTGCAACTGCTCAGTAATATTCTCGGCCGCTTCGGGGTGGAGACGAGCTTTGTGCCGTTGGCGGATGTGGCGGCCTGGCGTGCCGCATTGCGTCCCAATACTCGGATGCTCTTCCTCGAAACGCCGTCTAATCCGCTCACTGAGATCGGCGACATACAGGCCTTGGCGGATCTGGCCCACGCGCATGATGCCTGGCTGGTGGTGGACAACTGTTTCTGTACCCCGGCCTTGCAGCAGCCTCTCAAGTTTGGTGCCGATCTGGTTGTTCACTCCGCCACCAAATATCTGGACGGGCAGGGGAGAACCCTGGGCGGGGCGGTTTGCGGCAGTGCCGAACTGCTCAATAGCGGGCCACGCAATTTCGTGCGTACGGCGGGTCCGAGTCTCAGTCCTTTCAACGCCTGGGTGCAGCTCAAAGGTCTGGAGACTCTCGGGTTGCGTATGGAGCGTCATTGCGCCAATGCCCAGGAGATTGCCGAATGGCTGGAGGCACGGCCGGAGGTGGTACGGGTCTATTATCCGGGTCTCAAGAGTCATCCCCAGCAAGCCTTGGCGGCGCGCCAGCAACGCCTGCCGGGCGCCATTCTGGCCTTTGACGTGCGTGGCGGCCAGGCAGCGGCGTGGGCCTTTGTGGATGCCCTGCGCCTGATCTCCCTGACGGCCAATCTCGGGGATGCCAAGACCACCATTACCCACCCGGCCAGCACGACCCACAGTCGGGTCAGTCCTGAAGTACGAGCGGCGGCGGGGCTTGGCGATGGATTGCTGCGGATCAGTGTCGGTCTGGAGCATACTGACGACCTGCGCGATGATCTGGAGCGCGGCTTTGCCGCTCTTGCCGCCCCCTGATTTGCGCGGTGCTTGGACAGCAGTGCGTCTGTCCGCCATTTTTTCAACTACGGAGATAATGAAATGACAAGATTCCGTGCATTACAACGTTATGGACTCCAGCCGGACACGCGTATCTGCGTGTTTGATAACGGGATACCGTTGACAGTGACGCCCAGTGACATGGCGATCAAAAGTATGACCGACCTCAGTCGGGTGCCCGCGGTGACGATGAAGCCGGAAAGCACTATTGATCAGGCCCTGCAACGCATGATTCATGCGGGTGTCCGTATGCTTTTTGTGCTGGATGACTTCGGTACGCTGGTCGGCCTGGCCACTGCCCGTGACCTCATGGGTGAAAAGCCCGTCAAACTGGCTGCCGAAAACCACGTCGTGCGGGACTCCATCAAGGTGCAGGACATCATGGTGCCGCTGGGGCAGATTGATGTACTCGACTTCGCTGAAGTGCAGCGCTCTACCGTGGGAGATGTCGTCCTCACCCTGCGCAAGGCAGGGCGTCAGCACGCCCTGGTGCGCGAGGAAACACTCCGCGGAGAAGAGATTCGCGGTGTTTTTTCCATCAGTCAGATAGCGCGACAACTGGGGGTACCCATACAGACCAACGATGTGGTACAGAGCTTTGCCGGGCTGGAGCAACTCATCACCAGTGATGACTGAACGACACCCCCGCCACGCGCGGGCGGGAGTGCTCTCCCGTGCATGAGATCAACGGGCTGCTGCTGGCAGCCCTGCTGATTCTGCTGAATGGTTTTTTTGTTGCGGCAGAATTTGCGCTGGTGCGATTACGCAGTACCCATGCCCGTACCCTGGCCCAGGAGCATGGGTTGCGCGGGCGCATTCTGATGCGGATGCATCGGCGGCTGGATGCTTACCTCTCTGCCACACAACTCGGTATTACTATTGCGTCGCTGGGTATCGGTTGGGTGGGTGAACCCACCGTCGCGCGTTTGCTCCAACCGCTGTTCAGAGTTTTTGGGATGACCGATCACACGTTATTGAAGTCCGTTTCTTTCGCCGTCGGCTTTGCCCTGATCTCCTTTGTCGTCATTGTGATTGGGGAACTGGTGCCCAAATCTCTGGCGATCCGTAAGGTGGAGGCGGTGTCACTGTGGACCGGCGCACCCCTCTATGCCTTCTACTGGCTGATGTACCCGGCGATCTGGGTGCTCAATGGCGCGACCCGCATCGTGTTGCGCCTCTTTGCGCTAGGGGTGGATCAGCATGCCGGTGATGCACCGCATTCCCGCGATGAACTGGCGATGATCCTGGCCCTCAGTCAGGCGCAAGGCACCCTCGGTCAACGCACTGGAGACATCCTCGATCGCACCCTGGATTTTACGGAGCTGACGGCGGGCGACTTGATGCGTCCTGCCGCCGAGATGGTCTGTCTGATGCTGGAAGATAGCCCCGAGGAAATCCGTCAGGTGATGATGCGCCATCGCTTTACCCGCTATCCGGTGTGCGATGGAGATCGCCAGCATGTCGCCGGGTTGCTCCACGTCAAGGACGCTTTTGCGGCACTGTCAAGGCACTCAGACCTGGGTGACCTGAAGCAACTCCTGCGCCCGCTACCCTCCGTAGGCAAGGCATTGCCGGCCATGGATCTACTGACGCATTTTCGCTCCGGGCACCCGCATTTCGCGCTGGTGGTGGATGACTTGGGTACCATCACCGGCTTTGTCACCTTGGATCATGTGCTGGAAAGCCTGCTTGGAGTTATCCCCGACGAGTTCCGCCACCAGCGTCAGGAGTGGCGGCGGCGCCTTGACGGCAGTTGGGTAGGTTCTGGCAGCCTCTCGCTGTATTCCCTGGAGCGCAGCCTGCACATCGACATCGACGAGGAGACTGCGGATACCATCGGCGGTCTGGTCATGCATCAACTCGAAAGGGTCCCGGAAGAGGGCGAGCGGATCACTTTTCCCAGCTTCGACGTGGTGGTCTTGCGTAAAAAAGGTCCACGCATCACACTGGTGCAAGTGATCCCGCACCCCGACCAACCTGAATCCGACTGGTTTTCCTGACACGCCCCATGCAGAAAAGTGATTTTTATTATGAATTGCCTGACGCGCTGATCGCCCAGGCACCTCTCGCGGAACGCAGTGCCGCGCGCATGCTCATCGTTGATGGCCGCCAGGGCACCTGGCAAGATGCGCGGATATGCGATCTGCCCGACCTTCTCCAGCCCGGAGACCTGCTGGTACTCAACGATACCCGGGTGCTTCCCGCACGTTTGCCGGCCCGCAAAGCGACGGGTGGCGCGGTCGAACTGCTGCTCGACCGACTGGTCGATGCCCGGGAAGGTTGGTTTCTGGCGAAATCTTCCAAGGCGTTGCGGCCGGGTATGCGCCTTCATTTGCCGGGCGGTGCCGTTGCCACGGTAGAGGAAAAGGATGGCATGGAGGTCCGTCTGAGCCTGTCTGCGGACGCCCAGTGGTTACCCATTCTCGAAGCCGAAGGGAGTATGCCTTTGCCGCCCTACATCAGGCGCGCGCCGGAGGCCAGTGATCGGGAGCGCTATCAGACCATCTATGCGGCCCATCCCGGTGCGGTGGCCGCACCCACCGCCGGGTTGCATTTCGATGCGCAGCTACTGGACGCGCTCGCGGCGCGCGGCGTCGAGCGGACTTTCGTGACCTTGCACGTCGGTGCCGGGACTTTCCTCCCGGTGCGCAGCGACGACATTACCGAGCACCCCATGCATGCCGAAACCATGGAGGTCAGTGCGACGACGGTGGCCGCCGTTGCCGCTGCGAAGGCGCGGGGCAAGCGGGTGATTGCCGTGGGTACCACGGCCTGCCGCGCATTGGAGACAGCGGCGCAGGATGGGACGCTGCGCCCTTACACCGGGGAGACCCGCCTGTTCATCTATCCCGGCAAGACCTTTCAGGTGATTGACGGGCTGTTGACCAATTTTCACCTCCCGGAATCCACCCTGCTCATGCTGGTCTGTGCCTTTGCCGGCATGGAGTGCATGCTCGCTGCCTATCGCCACGCGGTGGCAGAGGGTTATCGGTTTTTCAGTTATGGAGATGCGATGTTGATTTCCCCCCAGGTCGGACAGCGATGAGTATTTATCAGTTGCTGGCCCGTGATGGCGCAGCCCGGCGCGGCGTTCTGCGCCTGCCCCGCGGTAATATTCAGACGCCTGCCTTTATGCCGGTGGGTACTTATGGCACCGTCAAGGCCATGTCTCCCGAGGAACTGAAGACCCTGGGGGCCGAAATTATCCTCGGCAACACCTTTCATCTCTTTCTGCGTCCCGGCCTGGAGGTCATCAGCGCGGTCGGCGGACTGCATAAGATGATGCACTGGGATCGGCCCATCCTCACCGATTCGGGCGGTTTTCAGGTGTTCAGTCTGGGCGCGCTGCGCAAGCTGACGGAGGCAGGGGTGCAGTTCCGTGCGCCCACCGATGGCCACAAGGTCTTTCTGGGGCCGGAAGAGTCCATGCAGATTCAGGCGGCGCTGGGTTCGGACATCGCTATGGTCTTCGATGAATGTACGCCCCATCCTGCCACCTATGCAGAAGCCCGTGTCAGCATGGAGCTTTCTTTGCGCTGGGCGGCGCGCTCCCGGGCCGCATACGCCGGACCGGGTCAGCTCTTTGGCATCGTCCAGGGCGGCATGTATGGAGATTTACGGCAGCGTTCCTTGGCGGGATTGCAGCAACTGGATTTCCCCGGTCTTGCTATCGGCGGACTTTCGGTAGGGGAGAGCAAGGCGGAGATGATGCAGGTGCTGGAGGAACTCATGCCGCAGATGCCTGCAGATCGGCCGCGTTACCTTATGGGCGTCGGGACGCCCGAGGATCTGGTGGAGGGCGTGTGTCGCGGTGTGGATATGTTCGATTGTGTCATGCCGACCCGCAATGCCCGCAATGGCTGGCTTTTTACCCGTGATGGCATTCTCAAGCTGCGCAACGCCCGTTATGAGAAAGATGCCCTGCCGCCGGACCCGCAATGTGCCTGCTACACCTGTCAGAACTATAGCAGGGCCTATCTGCGCCACTTGCAGCGCAGTCATGAAATCCTCGGTGCACGCCTGAACACGCTGCATAATCTGCACTACTATCAGGAGCTGATGGCGGGGCTGCGAGATGCTATTGCTGCCGGTCGCGTGGGTGCTTTTACCGATGATTTCTATCGCCGCCGTCGCGCTGGTTCCCTAGTGGATGCCTAAAGGCTACAATGGCGGCCCGCGGACCTGATCTGGAGTACATTATGAATTTTTCGCCTATCGCCAATGCTTATGCCGGAACCGCGGCGGGCGGCGGTCCAGATGCCATTTTTATGCAGATCGTCCCGCTGGCTATCATTTTCGGCGTTTTCTATTTTCTGCTGATCCGTCCGCAGATGAAAAAGGCGAAAGCTCAACGCCAGCTCATTGCGGCAATCTCCAAGGGCGACGAGGTGGTCACTCAGGGTGGTCTGACCGGGCGGATTATGCAGACGGGTGAGGAATATTTGCAGCTGGAGGTCGCCGAGGGGGTTGTTGTAAAGGTGCAACGGTCTTCAGTGACGTTATTGTTGCCCAAAGGGACACTGAAAAAACTGTAAAGGCCTGTTCATGACCCGTTATCCATGGTGGAAGTACCTGATTATCCTTGCAGTTGTATTGCCTTCCCTGTTTTACGCACTGCCTAACTTCTATGGCTGGCACTCTGCCGTAGAGGTGCGCGCGCCGGCGGGGACCCTCCTGCCGCCGGTGGCCACGATGCAGGGCTGGCTGCAAGCGGCCAAAGTTCCGGTCACCCGCGTCAGCTCGGATGGGACGGGCAGCACCTTCTTTTTCCCAAATACTAATGCCCAGGGTCTGGCTGAAACATTACTGCAAAGTAAACTCCCAACCAATGCCCAGGTCATTCTTTCGCAGATGTCTGCCGAGCCGGACTGGTTAAGCAGCCTCGGCGGCAAACCCGTCAATCTGGGTCTTGATCTGCGCGGCGGTGTGTACCTCCTGCTGCGTGTCGACACCGGTGCCGTTATCAAACATGCGCTGGAGCAGGACAGCGGCAGCTTGCGTACCTTCCTCCGCCACCAGAATCTGCAATATCTGGCGGTCAATATAACTGGACCGCAAAGTCTTGCCATCGAGATGGGAAACACCGCCGTCGCGGCGCAGGCGCAAAAGGCTATTGCCGGGCATTATCCCGATTATGCCATCACCCTGCAGCCTAATGCGGTGTTAAACGTAAGTATCACCCCCGATGCCGCCCGGAAAATGAAGGACGATGCGCTGCAACAGGCCATTGTCGTTATTCGCAATCGTATTGATGAACTGGGCGTTTCCGAGCCGGTCATCCAGCGTCAGGGTGCTGCGCATATCGCCGTGCAATTGCCGGGTGTGCAGGACACCCAGCGGGCCAAATCCATTATCGGTTCCACTGCCCAACTCGAATTCAAGATGGTGGATGATCAGGCCAACATGGCGGCGGCGCTCAAAGGTGACCTGCCCCCCGGTACCGCCCTGTTTTACGGCGTTCATGGTGCGCCTTACGTGCTTTACACGGATACGGTGCTCACGGGCCGCTATCTCAGCAATGCCAGCGCGGGGGTAGACAACAGTAGCGGCCAGTCCATTGTTAATGTCAGTTTCAACAATGCGGGAACCCGTATCTTCGGTGATCTGACTAGCAAAAATGTGGGCAAGCGCATGGCTATCCTGCTGGATAACAAGGTGGTGACCGCGCCGGTGATACGTGAAGCCATTACGGGTGGCCGGGCCCAGATTACCGGATTCTCCGGTTTGAAAGACGCCAGCAATGCCGCGATTGAATTGCGGGCCGGCGCTTTGCCCGCGCCTGTCCATATTTCGGAAGAGCGCACCGTTGGCCCGACTCTGGGCCAGGACTCCATCCACGACGGGGTGATGGCAGTGGTCTTCGGCATGCTCTTCGTCGTGCTCTTCATGACGCTTTATTACCGGGCTTTCGGCCTGATTGCCGACCTCGCCATTCTGGTGAATGTTCTGGCCATTCTGGCGGTGCTCTCGATAATGGGCGGCACCCTGACGCTGCCGGGTATTGCCGGTATCGTACTGAAGATCGGCCTGGCGGTGGATGCCAACGTGCTGGTATTCGAGCGCATCCGCGAGGAATTACGGCACGGCATGAGTACTCGTGCGGCTATCGACGCCGGCTTTAAAAAGGCCTTTGCCACCATTGTGGACTCCAATGTCACGGTACTTATCGCCGCGCTGGTGCTCTTCCAGTTTGGCACCGGAGCCATCAAGGGCTTCGCGTTGGTGCTGACTATCGGAGTGATCACCTCCATGTTTACCGCGACTATGATGAGTCGTGGCATCATCGAACTCGCCCTCGGTAAGCGGCGCGTGCAAAAGTTATATATCTGAGGCCGCGATGGAACTCTTTAGAACCCGTACCCATGTTGATTTCATGTCCAGACGCTGGATTTTTCTGGGCGTGTCCGCGCTGCTGATTATTGCTTCCGTCGCCGTCTTTCTGGTGCGCGGACTTAATTACAGTATCGATTTTACCGGTGGTACGCTGGTGGAGCTGGCCTTCAGCAAGACGCCGGATTTGGGTGCCGTACGCGGGACGCTCGCACAGGCTGGATTTCATGATGCGGTGGTGCAGACCTTCGGTGGGGATCGTGATCTGCTGATTCGTTTGCGCAGCGTACCCGGTGAGAGCAGCGCGGTGGGTAACAAGATTTTGCAGGTCTTTCAGAAAGATCAGGTAAAGTATCCGGACGTGCAGTTGCGCCGCACGGAATATGTTGGTCCGGAGGTGGGCAAGGAATTGCGCAATAAGGGGATCATGGCGCTCATCATCGTGACCCTGGGCATCCTGATTTATGTGGGGTTTCGCTTCGAGTGGCGCTTTGCTGTGGGGGGTGTGCTCGCCATGCTTCACGACCCGATCCTGGTGGTGGGCTTTTTCGCCATCAGTCAGGAAGAGTTCTCCCTGACCGTGATCGCGGCTTTGCTGGTCATCATGGGCTATTCGCTCAACGATACGGTGGTGGTTTTCGACCGTATGCGCGAGGATCTGCGGGCATCCCGTAGCGGCGATGTGGCGCAGATTTTCAACGTCGCTATCAATGAGACCCTGTCACGCACGGTGATTACCAGTTTCATCACCTTCATGGTCGCCTTGTCGCTCTTCCTCTTCGGCGGACCGGTAATTCACGGCTTTGCCACGGCACTGCTTATCGGTGTGGTGGTGGGTACTTATTCCTCAATATTCGTCGCGAGCCCGATTGCCCTGTGGCTGGGACTCAAGCGGGAGCACGTCCTCAAACGCCAGTTTATCAGTGCCAAGGATCGTAACGACGGCGCCACCTTGTAGCGCTGTACGGCGTTTGCCGGCGCGGCGCACTTGCCGTTGGTGTCGGGAAAGATTACTGTATGCCCGCACGGAGAGGTACCGAAGTGGCCATAACGGCGCCGACTCGAAATCGGATGGGGGGTAAAACCCCACGTGGGTTCGAATCCCACCCTCTCCGCCATATTAAACAAATGGTTACTGCAGTATTCCCTTTCCCCCTGAGTTGCCTTGCCTCATTTTGCGCTGCAAATGCGCCATACCATAGGGAAGATAATTGCAGCATCTGGTCCAACCGGGCTTGAGGGACATCCACACTGCTCATGACGCTATCCGGCCGTCTCCAGGTCGCCAGCAGGCCCTTTATAGGCTATAAAGAGGACAAAGCTTGGCCGCCGCAGACCATAAATAACCATGCAAAACCCTTTCTTTCAAAAACCCATCCTCAATTCCCCTTATGGGTATCCCCAGCGTCATTGGGAACTGGATGAACAGGGACAGCCGACCCAGCGCATCATCGACAATCGCCGCAAGGCGGAATTCATCAGCCCCATTCCCCGGCCACGCAAGCAAAAAGGGGCCGGTCGGCAGGCAGCGCTGGTGCTCGACCAAGGGCAGGGGCTCTCGACTGAGGAACAGCAGTACAACATCACCGCGCTCATCAACGGTGTGCGTGCCGAAGTAGACCAGTGGCGCGGCATCCCCAACCCCGCAGACTGGCGGGTAACCCCGGAGACGGCACGGCTGCTGCAACACTGGCGGCACCACGCTTTCAGCAGTATTCGCCCCTTCTTCTGCCAGATCGAAGCGGTGGAAACCGCCATCTGGCTGACTGAAGTCGCGCCGCAGATGGGGAAATCAGCGCAGACCTACATCGATCACCTGCGTAACGCTAGTCACGATGCCAACCCGGACCTGCTGCGTCTGGCGCTTAAGCTGGCCACCGGAGCGGGCAAGACCACGGTGATGGCCATGCTCATTGCCTGGCAGACCGTCAACGCAGTGCGGCACCCCAACAGCAAGAAATTCACGCGGGGCTTTTTGATCGTAGCGCCCGGCATCACGATCAAAGATCGTCTGCGCGTGCTGCAACCCAACGATCCCGACAGCTACTACGCCAGCCGCGAACTGGTGCCCGGCGATATGCTGGCTGATCTGGAACGCGCCCGCATCGTTATCACCAACTACCATGCCTTCAAGCTGCGCGAGCGGCTGGAACTCTCCAAGGGCGGTCGCCGCCTGCTCCAGGGGCAGGGCGGTGAGGCGCTGAACACGCTGGAGACGGAAGG
The DNA here is from genome assembly GCA_018853935.1 of Acidithiobacillus ferrivorans. Taxonomy (GTDB): domain Bacteria; phylum Pseudomonadota; class Gammaproteobacteria; order Acidithiobacillales; family Acidithiobacillaceae; genus Acidithiobacillus; species Acidithiobacillus ferrivorans. Next base: position 16,212 of record JAAOMR010000042.1, on the reverse strand, counting down.
CCAGATGCTCCAGCGCGTTATGCCCGAACTCATGGGTCTGAAAAACGTTATCGCCATCAATGACGAGGCCCACCACTGCTACCGCGAGAAACCCGGTGCGACGGACGACGATCTCAAAGGCGACGAGAAAAAGGAGGCCGAAGAGAACAGCGCCGCCGCCCGCCTGTGGATATCGGGGCTGGAAGCGGTGCAGCGTAAGCTCGGGCTGGCGCGGGTGTTTGATCTCTCCGCCACGCCCTTCTTCCTGAGCGGCTCGGGCTATGTCGAGGGTACACTCTTCCCCTGGACCATGAGTGACTTCTCGCTGATGGACGCCATCGAATGCGGCATCGTCAAGCTGCCGCGAGTGCCGGTGGCGGACAATATCCCCGGCGGCGAGATGCCCATGTTCCGCAACCTCTGGGAACATATCCGCGGCCAGATGCCCAAGCCTGGGCGCGGCAAAGGCAATCCCATAGACCCACTGTCTATGCCGACACCTCTGCAAACCGCTCTGGATGCGCTATATGGTCATTACGACAAGACCTTCAAGCTCTGGGAGGGGGCGAACATTGCCGTACCGCCCTGCTTCATCATCGTCTGCAATAATACTGCGACATCCAAGCTGGTTTATGACTATATCGCTGGTTTTCTGCAAGTCCAGCAAGACGGCTCCACTAAGTTGGTGGACGGACGCCTGCCGCTGTTTCGCAATTATGACGAGTATGGCAACGCGCTGGGCCGCCCGCGTACCCTGCTCATCGACAGCGAACAACTGGAATCCGGTGATGCGCTGGATGACAAATTCCGCGTCATGGCGGCTGATGAGATCGAGCGTTTTCGTCGCGAGATGGTGGAGCGCAGCGGCGATCTGCAATCGGGTCAGAACATCAGCGATCAGGAGCTGTTGCGCGAGGCGATGAACACCGTCGGCAAGCCGGGCCGGCTGGGCGATTCCGTCCGCTGCGTGGTTTCCGTATCCATGCTGACCGAGGGCTGGGATGCTAACACCGTCACCCATGTGCTGGGGGTGCGCGCCTTCGGCACCCAGTTGCTCTGCGAACAGGTCATCGGCCGCGCTTTGCGGCGCCAGTCCTACGATCTGAATGAGGAAGGGCTGTTCAACGTCGAGTATGCCGATGTGCTGGGCATTCCCTTCGATTTCACCGCCAAGCCGGTGGTGGCGCCACCGCAACCACCCCGCGAAACCATTCACGTCAAAGCCGTGCGACCCGAGCGCGATGCCCTGGAAATCCGCTTTCCACGGGTGCAGGGTTACCGCGTCGAGTTACCGGAAACGCCGCTCGCGGCGCGCTTCGATGCCGACTCGGTCCTGGAGCTCACGCCCGATTTGGTCGGCGCCACCGAGACCCGCAACTCCGGCATCATCGGCGAGACGGTGGACCTCAACCTTGTCCATATCGGCGACGTGCGCCCCTTGCAGGTAGTCTACGAACTGACCTCCTACCTGCTGCTCAACGAGTTCCGCGACAACGACGGTGCGCCGAAACTCTACCTCTTCGGCCAGCTCAAGCGCATTGCTCGGCAATGGCTCGATGGTTATTTGACCTGCAAGGGCGGCACCTACCCGGCGCAACTCAAATACAAGATGCTGGCCGACATGGCCGCCAGCCGCATCATCACCGCTATCAATCGCGCCATGCTCACGGACCATTCCGAAGCGGCACAGCGCCATATTCACGTCGTCCTGGACCCCTATAACCCGAGTGGCAGCACTACCCACGTCAACTTCAACACCTCCAAGACCGAACGCTGGGACACCAGCGGCCCGCCGCCCAAGTGCCACCTTAATTGGGTCATTCTCGATAGCGACTGGGAAGGGGAGTTCTGCCGTGTGGTGGAGGCCCACCCCCGCGTGCGCGCCTATGTGAAAAATCATAACCTCGGCTTTGAAGTGCCTTACCGCTACGGCTCTGAATCTCGCATCTACCGTCCCGACTTCATCGTGCGGGTGGACGACGGCCATGGCGATGAGGACCTGCTGAATCTCATCGTCGAAATCAAGGGTTATCGTGGCGAAGACGCCAAGGACAAAAAAGCCACCATGGACACCTACTGGGTGCCCGGCGTGAACAACCTCGGTAGCCACGGCCGCTGGGCCTTCGCCGAGTTTACGGATGTCTGGGAGATACAGGTGGCATTTAATCGGTTAATGGAATCGGTGCGCGCATGTGCCTGATGGACGATGCACGTCGCTCTAACATCGGCGCCAAGTCGCAGGTTTCTATAACACATCCCTCTCGTGAAAGAATCCAGACGATAAAGTCTCTTTGGGATAGTCGTTGTCAGCAACCAGCGGATGCTTCCCCTTCCGCTTGGCACGGAAACATCTTGGCCCAACGGGAAAAGGCGCTGCGCCAAGGTGCCGATCGGTTTAAAGATTGGAGCATGGTCAAAGAGGAGTTACTCCGATGAAGTCTGAACAGGTCCACGCATTGACTACCCACTTTGAGGCGCACGCACAGCGTACCGAGAGTGGGGTAGAGTTTTGGCTTGCACGCGATCTCCAGCATCTGCTGGGCTATAGCAAGTGGGACAACTTTCTGAACGTGGTCACCAAGGCTAAGACTGCCTGCGAGGTCTCCGGTCATGCGGTGGCGGACCATTTTGCCGATGTCGGGAAAATGGTCGATCTGGGTTCTGGTAGCCAGCGCGAAGTCGATGACCTTATGCTCACCCGCTTCGCCTGCTATCTCATCGCACAAAATGGTGACCCGAAGAAACATGAGATTGCCTTTGCCCAGACCTATTTTGCCGTACAGACGCGGCGTGCTGAGTTGATTGAGCAACGCCTGCTTGATGCAGAGCGGGTCACGGCGCGGAAAAAGCTCATACTGACTGAAAAAGAACTTTCCCACGTGATTTTTGAACAGACTGGCGGTAATCAGGATTTTGCTCTCATCCGCAGCAAAGGTGACCATGCACTGTTCGGCAAATCCACTCAGGCCATGAAAGCGCAATGGCAGATACCTGACAACAGACCGCTGGCTGATTTTGCCCCAACCATCATTCTCAAAGCCAAGGACTTTGCTGCCGAAATCACGATCTTCAACGCCCGCGAACATCAATTGAACAGCGAGCGCGCTATTTCCAGCGAACACATCACCAATAATGAGGCCGTGCGCAAGACATTGTTGGAACGTGGCATCCGCCCGGAAGTTCTGCCGCCTGCTGAAGATGTGAAAAAAGTCGAGCGCCGTTTGAGCGCTGAAGAGAAAAAATCACTGAAGAACCCCGATGCTCTTGATTCCTGACCCTAAACGGCACTTATTCCATGGCTTATAAAAAGACGATCCCTCTCAGCATCGAAACCCTCACCCACGACGAGGCGACGCGCAAGAACATCCCCACCGCCGAATATCAGGCGGTGATGCGGCAGGACGAGCAAAAGCCGGTGCGGGTGGAGTACCCCCGGCAGGCCGCCGGGCTGGAGGACGAAAAGCGCAGCCGCAACCCCGATCTCGACCCCCAGCTCATTTGGCGCGGCAAGGACCGACAGGACTGGTCCAGCCTCGTGGTGCAGGCGCCGCCCCTCTACATTCAGGAAAAGGTCCACCCCAAAGTCCTCATCGACGACCTCCGGCGCTTTCAGGCACGGAACCCGGCACCGGGCGCGGCGGGGCAGGAGGACGGCCAGCAGATCGACCTCTTCGCCGACTTCAACGGCCTGCCCGACGCCAACGCCAAGACCGAGTTCTACCAGCACGACGCCCACTGGGCGAACCGCATGATCCTCGGCGACAGCCTGCAGGTCATGGCCAGCCTGGCTGAGCGCGAGGGCCTGCGTGGTCAAGTGCAGTGCATTTATTTCGATCCGCCCTATGGCATCAAATTCAACAGCAATTTCCAGTGGTCCACCACCAGCCGCGACGTCAAGGACGGCAACACCGAGCACATCACCCGCGAGCCGGAACAGGTCAAGGCCTTCCGCGACACCTGGAGGGACGGGATTCACTCCTACCTGACTTACCTGCGCGACCGGCTCACCGTGGCGCGGGATTTGTTGACCGAGTCGGGGTCAATCTTTGTGCAGATCGGGGATGAGAATGTCCACCGGGTAAGGGCGGTGATGGATGAGGTGTTTGGGGATAAGAACTTTGTCGAAACAATCTCCTACAGAACTAAAAACATGACACTGGGGGGGCGCTTTCTTGAAGGTGTATGCGACACGATCCTTTGGTATGCACGCAATGTAAACGCCTTGAAGTACCGAAAGTTATTCGGAGAGACTGACACTCAGGGAGATAGCCACTGGAACCAAATTCTTTTTGTGGATGGTTCATACCGAAAACTCACGTCGCGGGAAATTAGTGACCGTGCTCTATATCCTAAGGGTACTCGCCTATACCAGTTAGCAGCTTTATATCCGACAGGTTCCTTTGCGACAGGCGTTTATACGTTTCCATTTCGTGGCCGAAAATTTGACCCTCCGGCGGGGCGTTCATGGAAATCGCCGATTCACGGAATGAAACGGCTGGATCAAGCAGATCGTATTGAACCTTACGCCGGTGGCGGAACCATACGCTATAGATTGCTGCTGGATGACTACCCAGTTTCGCCAATTCACAACATCTGGCTTGACACTGCGCCACCAGCGGACAAGCAGTATGTGGTTCAGACAGGCACAAAGGCTATACAGCGCTGTCTGTTGATGGCCACCGACCCCGGCGACCTAGTCCTCGACCCCACCTGCGGTTCCGGCACCACCGCCTATGTCGCCGAACAATGGGGCCGCCGCTGGATCACCCTCGACACCTCCCGCGTCGCCCTGGCACTGGCCCGCGCCCGTATTATGGGCGCCCGCTACCCCTACTATCTCCTCGCCGACAGCCCGGAAGGACAGCAGAAGGAGGCGGAAGTCACCCGCAGCTTCCCCTCTGGCAAGCCCACTTATGGCAACCTCCGCCACGGCTTCGTCTGTGAGCGGGTGCCCCACATCACCCTCAAGTCCATCGCCAACAACGCCGAGATCGACATCATCTGGGGGCAGTGGCAGCCCGCCGTCAGCGGCGCTTTGGCAGATCTGCACGCGGCACTAAAAGGCCATAAAACGCCCTACAAGGTCCCCAGCGGCGGAAGGCAGGGCCAACTCCTGCATTTTGACGCGCCGGAAGATTGCAGCACCACCTTGCCCGGCGGCGAAACCGTCAGCGTCAGCGCCCTGTTCGACTGGGAAGTCCCCCGCGACGCCCCCGCCGACTGGCCCGCCAGCACCCATGCGCCCCTCGCCGGGTTCTGGCAGGCCCGCATCGCCCGCCAACAAGCCATAGATGCCTCCATTGCCGCCAAGGCCGACTTCGAGTATCTCTACGACAAGCCCTATGAGGACAAGAAAAAGGTCCGTGTCGCCGGTCCCTTCACCGTCGAAAGCCTCTCCCCCCACCGTGTACTGGGCGTAGATGAAAACGACGAAATCATCGACCCCAATGCCAGTAAAATCGGCGATCAGGGCTCTGTCTACGGCGAGGAACGCGACTTCACCCAGATCATTCTCGAAAACCTCAAAACCGCAGGAGTGCAGCAGGTTCACAAGGACGGCAAGATCAACTTCACCGCCCTGACCCCCTGGCCGGGCGATCTGGTCTGCGCCGACGGCCGCTATCTGGAACCCGCCGGACCGGATGGGGGCGGCACCGAGCGCCGCGCCGCCATTTTCATCGGCCCCGAATTCGGCACCGTCTCCCGTCCCGATCTAGTCGCCGCAGCCCGAGAGGCCGCCGACGCCGGATTCGACGTGCTCATCGCCTGTGCCTTCAACTACGACGCCCACGCCAGCGAATTCGACAAACTCGGCCGCGTCCCCGTCCTCAAGGCGCGCATGAACGCCGACCTGCACATGGCCAACGACCTCAAGAACACCGGCAAAGGCAATCTCTTCGTCATCTTCGGCGAACCCGACATCGACATCCTCGACGCCGAAGGCGGCCAGATCCGCGTCAAAGTCAACGGCGTCGACGTCTTCCACCCCAACAGCGGCGAAGTCCACAGCGACGGCCCCGACGGCATCGCCTGCTGGTTCATCGACACCGACTACAACGAAGAAAGCTTCTTCGTCCGCCAAGCCTACTTCCTCGGCGCCAACGACCCCTATAAATCGCTGAAAACCAACCTGAAAGCGGAGATCGACGCAGAAGCCTGGGCAACGCTGAACAGCGACACCTCCCGGCCATTTGACAAGCCCGCGACAGGGCGGATCGCGGTGAAGGTCATCAATCATCTGGGGGATGAGGTGATGAAGGTGTTTAGGGTGGGCTAAGGATATAGAAAAATGCACACGGTTGAAAAAACTATGGCCCATAAAAATATCACGGGTGCCGGAAATGCTTTGCGGTTATCAGTCGATGCTTTTGTTCGATCTCTCGCGGTAAACCGCGGGCGTCCCGTGTGCTTGTTACTCGGTGCAGGAGCATCCATCTCCTCTGGCATGCCGACCGCCCAGCGCTGCATCTGGGAATGGAAGCAGGACATCTTTGTAACGAATAACCCGACACTTAGAGAGTCAGTTGGCGAGCTGTCATTACCAGGTACTCGGCAGCGTATCCAACGTTGGCTAGATCAGCGAGGGCGCTATCCAGCCGCAGATGGTCCTGAAGAATATTCTTTCTACGCTAAGGAGTGTTACCCGACCGGACAAGATCGACGCAGCTTCTTTCAGTCCTATGTTACCCAGGCAAAACCACATACCGGTTATCGTCTGATTCCTTTGTTGGCCAAGGTTGGTCTTGTCCAGTCAGTTTGGACTACCAACTTCGACGGTCTAGTCGGGCGTGCTTGCTCGGCGGCTGACATTGTATGCATCGAAGTCGGTATCGACACTGTTCATCGGGCAACGCGGCAGCATGCGAGTGGAGAGCTCCGCGTCGTCTCGCTGCACGGTGACTATCGCTACGATGAACTGAAAAACACCACTGAAGAACTAAAGCGCCAAGAGGCCGGATTGATCACAGAGTTCCTTCGCGAGCTACATGACTACGACCTCGTCGTTATCGGCTACAGCGGCCGTGACACTTCTCTTATGGCCATGCTGCAACAGGCCTATGCTAAATCAGGTCCGTCTCGCCTGTTTTGGTGTGGTTTTGGCGAGGATTTGGCCATGCCTGTTGAGCTATTGTTGGCCAGCGCAGTTGCGGCAGGCAGAGGCGCATTTTACGTCCCGTCAGAAGGGTTTGATGACCTCATGTCCCGGATGGCCCTTAGGCAGTTGGAAGGCGAACCCCTTGCCGATGCGAAGAGACTTCTTGCGGTTGTTGCAGAAACAGCAATATCCCCGGCGGCGTTCTCAGTACCCCAGATTCCTGCAACATCACTCGTCAAAAGCAATGCCTACCCTTTGGTCTGCCCTGGACAGGCCCTCAAGTTCGACCTAGCAGTACCTAATGATGTAAACCGCCGCGCATGGCTTGATGAGCATATGTCCGCAACAGATGGCGTTATTGTCAGCATGAAGGAAGGAGCACTGGCGCTGTCCGATTCCCAGCAGATACAGAAATCATTCGGCACTGCGCTTCGTGGGATCCCGGTTGCGGTGGCGCTGTCAGAAGAGGACATCACTAGAGACGGACGAATTCAATCGCTTCTACGGCGGGCTTTAATTCAGAGCCTCGCCAAGCAGTTGCATGTGGAAACTGATGGTAGCCGACGAGTATGGGAAACATCTTCATACAAAAACCAAGCCCTGGACGGCATAAAATACCGCATGCATCGTGCCCTGTCCTTTCGGTTGATTTCCTTAGCTGGTAGGCCGCATGTGGTGCTGATGCCTGAGGTCGTTGCCAAGTTGCCGAGCGGCCAGCTTGCAGATCGTGACTCAAGCAAGGTGCTGCGTAATACCATCTATGGGTATCAACACAACGATATCTTTGATAGTGACCTGAAACACTGGACGGATAAGATATCGGGAATTGACATCCAGGAACCAGGGGGAGGAAAATTTCGAATCACGCGGGCGCCTGTTTATGCCGGGCTTGCTCAGAAAGGGCGAAGCCCGCTTTCGGATGTAATGCAACGGCATGCAAGGCAAAGCGGACTCGTGGTTTCAGACGCCAGCTTGATATTTTGCGCATCCAACGGTAAGAACGAGGTGAAGAACGCTAACCCACTAAAGGGATTGGTTGAGAACAGACCTTGGGACTATCAACTCACCAGCTCCGGGCTTTCTCCTGCAATTGATATCGCTGCAATCTGTCCTCTGGCATATTCAGCCAAGCTCAAACTTTTCCTGGCCCAGTTTCAGGAGCGGTCGCAACCAAATAAGTCTGAGCAAGACTACCTTCAGGACTTCCCCGGATTTTCAGCTGCGTTTGGGCTGCCATTGGCTTACCCAAAACCAGGTGAGGCTTTGTGGATCGAACTAGATGATGTGGTATCGGGGGATGCGTTGTCAGCTGCAAAGCAGCTTGCACAAAGGATTTGTCGAGCCCTAGATGCAATTCGCGGTCTACGACCAGCGTCTGTCGTGGCTATCTTTGTTCCGATGCGGTGGTCGCCATACAAGGTTATTGATGCCGATATGGAACAATTCAATCTTCATGATTACGTAAAGGCATATGCGGCGAGACAAGGTCAAAGCACCCAGTTTATTCGGGAAGAGACAACCGTGACTCCACAGCCTTGTCGGGTCCGATGGTGGCTTTCTCTAGCCCTTTACGCCAAGGCCCTTCGTACGCCTTGGCGTCTGGACTGCCTTGATGACGAGACTGCATTTGTTGGAATAGGGTACAGCATCGACATGGCTGCTACTCGTGGGAACCATGTTTTACTCGGATGTAGTCACTTATACAGCGCACGCGGCGAGGGCCTGCAATTTCGGCTGGGGCGCATCGAGAATCCCATCATTAGAGGCAGAAATCCCTTCATGTCGGAAGATGATGCCCGAAGAACGGGCGAGACTATTCGGCAACTCTTCTATGACGCAAAGATGCACCTACCAAAGCGAGTGGTCGTGCATAAGCGTACGCCATTCACAGATGAGGAACAACGAGGGTTACTGCAAGGATTGGACGGTGTTGCCAATATTGAGTTAATTGAGATCAATATAGAAGAGTCACTGCGCTACCTTGCGTCAAAGCTTGTTGACGGGAAACCAGTGATAGACAAGTTCCCAATCCCACGCGGCGCCGTTGTTGTTCAGAATTCGAATACAGCACTTCTGTGGGTCCACGGATCTGCACCAAGTGCGCAGAATCCGAATTTCAAATATTACCAGGGAAAGCGCCGCATCCCGGCGCCTCTGCTTATCCGCCGGTACCTCGGCCAATCAGATATTGTTCAGGTGGCAACCGAAATTCTTGGTTTGTCGAAAATGAACTGGAACACGTTCGATTACTACTCGCGCTTGCCAGCTACGCTCGATTCTGCGAGCGCAATAGCGAAGGTGGGAACGTATCTCAGCGGATTCGGGTCCGCGCCCTATGACTACCGGCTGCTTATTTAATCGAGGCGACCTCTAGTCATAGATTTTTGAATCACTGATACATTCATATACAGCATCGCTAAACCTACTGGCGATGGGCAGAACCCAGTTAAGAACGAGGACAGCATTGAAGATATGACCGAACCCCAACAATTCCTAATCTACCAAAGCGAAGACGGCTCCACCCGCATTGACGTGATGCTGGAGGCGGAAACCCTGTGGCTCAATCAGAAACAGTTGACGGAATTATTCGGCAAGGCCAAGGGCACCATCAGCGAGCACATCAAGCACATTTTTGAGGATGGGGAGCTAAATGAGCACGCAGTTGTTCGGCTTTTCCGAACAACTGCCGCAGACGGCAAACAGTATGTGGTGGCACACTACAACCTCGACATGATCCTCGCCCTCGGCTTTCGCGTGCGCAGCCCGGTGGGTGTACGTTTTCGCCAATGGGCCAGCGACAAGCTCAAGGGGTATATCGTCAAGGGCTTCGTGCTGGACGACGCGCGTTTAAAGAACCCCGGTAAGGGCCGAGACTATTTCGACGAACTGACCCGCCGCCTGCAAGACATCCGCACCAGTGAGCGGCGCTTTTATCAGAAAATCACCGATATTTACGTCACGAGTGTGGATTACGACGCGCGCCATCCGCTCACTCAGCAGTTTTTCGCCACGGTGCAAAACAAGGTGCATTACGCCATCCACGGCCAGACCGCCGCCGAGTTGATTACCAGCCGTGCGGATAGCCGATTGCCGAACATGGGCCTGACGACTTGGGAAGGCGCACGTATCCGTAAATCCGACGTGGGTGTCGCCAAAAACTATCTGAGCGAGGAGGAACTGCGCGCCCTCAACAACCTGGCCGAGCAATACCTCATCTTTGCCGAAGGCCAGGCGGCGCGGCGCATCGCAATGACGATGCAGGACTGGATCACCAAGCTGGAGGGCTTTCTGACGCTGAATGACCGCGCAATTCTGCAGGGGGCGGGCCAAGTGACCGCGGAACTCGCCAAAGCACATGCGGAGTAGGCGTTCGACAAGTTCCGGGTGCTGGACGACCAGCGTTTCGAGCGCAAATCATGTTCACTTGACCCTGCCGGCAGGCCACTGCAATATCAAAGGCAACCCATAGAAACGTCATGTTAGTGACCCATACTGGCGGTTATGTCTATAGCCGACAAAAAATGGCGCTCGGAATGGGGTTCATAAACTGTTTCTGGAGTGCTTATGGCAGCGCATGGCGAAGTGGTGGTTCTGGGGGCGGGCATCGTTGGGGTCTCCATTGCCTTGCAGTTGCAGCTACGGGGTCGTTCCACCATGCTCCTGGATCAACAGGGCCCCGGAGAGGGAACGTCCTTTGGCAATGCCGGCCTGATTCAGCGCGAGGCAGTTATGCCGCACCCCTTCCCCCGTGCCCTGGCGACGCTGCTCAGCTATGCCCGCAATCAGTCGACCGAGGCCTACTACCGAGGGACGATGCTGCCGCGTCTGGCCATTCCCTTCATGCAGTACTGGTATAACTCCCAGGAAGATCGTCATCGGATGATTGCCCGGCATTATGCCGCACTGATTACCCACTGTCTGGATGACCACCTGGCTCTGGCCGGAGCGGCGGGGGCGATTGATCTGCTCCGTCCCGGTGGCTGGTTGCAGGTGCATGAAAAGTCCGAGTCCCTGGATCATGCCCTGAAAGAGGCGGCATTTAAAGCGGGGAATTTTGCGGTGGCCTACGACGCACTTGATAGCGCGGGGGTGGCGGCGATGGAGTGCAGTCTGCGCCCCGGGCTGGCCGGTGGCATCCACTGGACACAGCCCCTGGCTGTCGTCGATCCCCATGCACTCACGCGCGCGTATCTGAACTATTTTACCCGGCTGGGCGGTGAGTTCCGCACCAGCGCCGTGCAGGGTGTGGAGCGCCGTTCGACGGGATGGCGCATCGCTACGGTGCATGGACCGGTGGATGCCGCCGAGGTGGTGGTGGCTTTGGGCGCCTGGTCGCCGGATGTGACCCGGCCTTTGGGCTACCACCCGCCGCTTTTTGTAAAAAGGGGCTATCACATGCACTACGCCCAACCGGAGGCCACAGCACTCTGTCACCCGGTGCTCGATGCCGATCAGGGTTATATGCTGGTGCCTATGCAGCGCGGTATTCGCCTGACGACCGGGGCGGAGTTTGCGCACCGGGATGCCCCGCCTTCCGCTATTCCGCTCACCCGGGCGGAGGCGCAGGCGCGGCGGTTATTGCCTGCCCTGGGCAGACGGCTGGACGCCGATCCCTGGATGGGGGTGCGTCCCTGCACGCCGGATATGCTGCCGATCATTGGCCGGGCGCCGGGGCATCCCGGGGTCTGGTATGCCTTTGGCCATTGTCATCAAGGGCTGACCCTGGGACCCACCACCGGGCGCCTGCTGGCTGAAATGATGGTGGGTGAAACGCCGTTTACTGACCCCGCACCCTATCGCCCGGAGCGATTCTGACCGGCTCTTCAGCAGGGGGGCCGCAAGCGGTGGCGTACAGGGTCAGCGCTGACCCTGATCCAGAAAAAACTGGTAGGCGGGGTTGGCGCTTTCCGCCACATGCGGGTAATCGAGTCGGGCGAGCAGTGATTCAAACTGCGCCATCTCGGTATCCGGCACTTCAAAACCCGCCAGCACCCGGCCCAGGTCAACGCCATTGTTGCGATAATGGAAGAGACTGATATTCCAGTGCCCGCCCAACTGGTCAAGAAATTCCATCAGCGCGCCCGGACGTTCGGGAAACTCAAAGCGATAAATCCGCTCATTCTGCGCCGCCGCCGCATGCCCACCCACCATATGGCGGATGTGCAGCTTGGCCATTTCATCATCACTTAAATCCAGCGCCTCGTGGCCTGTCGTCCGCAAGCTTTCCAGCAACGCATGGGCGTCTTCCCGGTCACGGATAGCCACACCGACAAAAATATGTGCCCGATCCCGGCGGTGCAGGCGATAATTGAATTCGGTGACGACCCGCTGACCAATGGCCGCGCAGAAGGCGCGAAAGGCTCCCGGTCGCTCCGGAATCGTGACCGCAAACAGCGCCTCGCGGGCCTCGCCCAGTTCCGCCCGCTCGGCAATAAAGCGCAGGCGATCGAAGTTCATGTTGGCGCCGGAGAGGATGGCGACCCAGGCCCCGCCCTGGCCGGGGTCGCTTGCCGCCATCCGTTTGAGGCCCGCCAGGGCCAGCGCGCCGGCTGGCTCCATGACGGAACGGGTTTCGTCAAACACATCCTTGATGGCCGCACAGATCTCATCATTGGTCACCCGCACGATCTCGTCCACATATTTCTGACAGAGGGCAAAGGTGTGTTCTCCCACTTGGCGCACCGCCACGCCGTCGGCGAAAATGCCGACCTGGGGCAGCGTCACCCGCATTCCCGTTTGCAATGACTGATACATGGCGTCGGCCTCAAAGGGTTCTACGCCAATGATGCGAATCTCCGGCACGATGGATTTCAGGTAAGCCGCCACCCCGGCAATAAGGCCGCCGCCGCCCACCGGAACAAAAATCGCCTCCAGGCCGGCGCCCCGCTGACGGAGTATCTCTGCGCCAATGGTCCCCTGGCCGGCAATGACCAGCGGATCGTCAAAGGGTGGAATGAAGACCATGCCCGACTCGGCGATCAGTGCGTCGCAATGCGCCTGTGCGTCGGAGTAGCTGTCACCATGAAGAATGACCTCCGCACCCCGTGCCCGTACCGCATTGACCTTGATTTCCGGGGTGGTGCCGGGCATGACGATCACCGCACGGATACCTAGTTTCTGGGCAGCGTAGGCAACGCCTTGCGCATGATTGCCGGCGCTGGCGGTGATGACACCGCGTGCTTTTTCGGCGTCCGAAAGCTGGGCGATCTTGTTGTAGGCGCCGCGCAGTTTGAAGCTGAACACCGGCTGCAGGTCTTCGCGTTTGAACAGCACTTCACGCTGCAGGCGTGCGCTCAGTTTGGGCGCCGTTTCCAGCGGCGTTTCCCGGGCCACATCGTAGACCCGGCTGCACAGCACTTCGCGGAGCAGGGTTTTCACGAAGCGTTTTCTTCTGGTGTGTGGAGTTGCATGAGTTTGCGGAATTCGGCGATATCGGGAGCGAGGGCCGCATTCGCCTTGCTTTCCATCGCCTCATAGCGTTTCAAGATTTCTTCACCCATCTCGGTCAGATGGGCGCCGCCGCCATGGCTGCCACCTGTGGCGGTGCCGACTAGCGGCGCCAGAAAGCAGTGATTCATGGTATCCACCAGCAACCATGCGCGCCGGTAACTCATATTCATCGCGCGCGCCGCTGCGGAGATGGAGCCTTTTTCGCGAATATGGCGGAGCAGTTCGGCCTTGCCGGGGCCAACGGCGATGGCTTCTGCCAGCAGAATGCGGAGACGCGGCTGCAGATGGTCTGTCATGGGGTGCTCTTCCTCTCAAAATAATCCAGCAGCGTGTTTGGCAACCAGCGCAGATGACCGGGAAAGGTGCCATCTATAAAGCCAACATGACCGCCTTGCTCGGTGATGCAACGGGTTACGGCCGGGCTTGTCTGAACATTACGCAGGCTGTTGACGGGTACAATGGGATCATCTGCGCTGTTCAGAAGCAGTGTGGGCACATTGATACGTGACAACAACGGCGCTGCGGAGCCCTCCTTCCAGAGGTGAAGGGCGCCTGAGAAACCATGCACTGGTGCCGTAAAATATTCATCGAAATCATACACGCTTTTTGCCGAAAAGACCCGCGGCCAGTCCGCCAGATCCGGATACCTGGCCTCGTAACGACGGACAGAAGTCTTCATTTTCTGGAGAAAATACTGATTGTAGAAGCGAAGATGGCTGGATTGCAGATACTCTGCTGTCGCGACCAGATCAATGGGGGCGCAGACGGCAGCCGCACGTTCCAGATTTTTGCGCGCCGCGTCTCCGGCCTCGCCCAGATATTTGAGCAGGGCGTTACCGCCCAGGGAAACGCCGACGGCGTAACGTGGGCGACGCGGGAACAGTGCCGTAGCGCGCTCCAGCATCCAGCGAATCTCGGCACTGTCACCCGCGTGGTAGCCGCGGGGCAGTAAGTTGTTTATTCCCCCGCAGCCGCGGAAATTGATAAAACAGCCCGCCCAACCCCGCCGCCGCAGTTCCGCCGCGAGGGAGCGGGCATAATGTCCCCGCGAACTGCTCGCCAAGCCATGAAAGAGAATAACCACGGGCGCATCGGCTGGTGCATCCACCCAGTCTACAGCGACCCGGTCGCCATCAGGCGTTTTCCAGATTTCCCGGCGAAAATCGACCGGAGCCGAGCGAGCGAAAAAGGGCGCCCAGATCGTCTGAAAATCTCCCCCCCGCGACCACCAGGGCGGATGAAAGGTGCAGGAAGGACTCAATCCTCTATGTAGGCGTCGTGACTGCGCAAATAAGCTTCCAGATCGTCGATGCAACTGCCGCAGCCACTGCCGCAGCCAGCATGAACCATCAAAAGCTCCATAAAGGGCAGGGGCTTGGCGCGCTGGCGCTCAAGAATTTCCTGGAAAGTGGCGGCCGAACAGCAGCAATAGGGGCTGCTATCGACTTCCTCGGGGGCGGCGGACATGGCAGAACTTTCACCTCTAACAGAATGCACTAAAGCAAAGGCATACAGTAACTATTGAGGGCATGCGGTGCAAGAGGCCGCCGCGATCCACAGCAAAACTACCGCGATTTTTGATCGGGGCTGGTATTGCCTGGTTCATGATATAAAATGTCCGCATTGACGATGGTTACTGGTGGTGAGGGCTCTTGTGGTAAGGCCAGCACGATTATTCTTCGGAAGAAAAGTTACCATGTCTGTGGGAGTCGGCGTATCATTGTCACGAAAAGTTCATGAAAATGCCGCACTATTGTCATATTTATGAGTCATAATAAGCAAGATTTCGTTATCGTTTTTGCACGGAGAGCCCCGTTATGCTCAGCACCCAATCTCACGGCAGTACCAGTCGTGTCGCCGCCAAGAAAGAGCGCTCGTTGCGTCTCTATCTGGCGCGTCACCAGGACGAAGTCGATGCGGCGCAACGACTGCGCTACGACGTATTCAGTGCCGAATATGATGCCCAGTTGAGTGGTCGTCCCGGCCTGGATCAGGATGAGTACGACCCTTTTTGTGAGCACCTGATTGTCGAAGATGAGGTCAGTCAGGAAGTGGTTGGGACCTACCGCCTCTTCCTTCCTGAGAAGGTTGCTCGGGTGGGCCGCTATTATGCTGAGACAGAGTTTGATCTTTCACGTCTGCTGGCGTTGAATGTGCGGATTATGGAGTTGGGGCGATCCTGCGTACATCCTGACTACCGTCAGGGCGCGGTGATTGCGCTGCTCTGGTCGGGGCTGGCCGAGACCATGTCGATGTGGAAAATTGATTATCTCATGGGCTGCGCAAGTGTACACAGCACCGATGGCCCGGCCCTGGGCGCCCTGTACCAGAGTCTCCATACATACCTGACGCCGCAGGAACAGCGGGTCTTCCCTTTGCGCGCCGTTCCCAATTTTGATGCGCGAGCGCAGGTGGACCCTGCCACCCTGCCAGGCTTGCTCAAGGGCTATTTAAGGGCTGGAGTGCGCATCGGCGGCGAGCCTTTCTGGGATCCGCAATTTCATTGTGCAGATTTCTTCGTCTGGTGCGAAGCTGGCCTGATCACCCCGCGCTATCAGCAGCGCTTCCTGGAACCGGCGGATGCGCGTAAATGACACGCCGTAAAAAGCCCGCCTCGGTATTGGTGACGTATCCGGGGCGGCGCTGGCGCCGTTCGCGGCCCAAGGCTTTACGGCGTATCTGGCGGT
>JAAOMR010000419.1 GCA_018853935.1 Acidithiobacillus ferrivorans | reverse complement strand
TTACCCAGCATCATGATGGCTTCCTGAGAGGCCACAGGCCCCACATGAATCATTTGGTGAAGGATGGTCTTGCCGCCCGAGACAAAGGGCGCGATGAGATCGGCGCGCACCTCCGCCGTGAGGGTTTGCACCACGCCCTGTTCCATGAGGATCAGCGCAAAGAGCACGGACAAGGGGAGCAACACGTACAGCACGGTGCGCGTCATGTCGACCCAGAAATTTCCGAGATCCTTTGTTTTGTGCCGGACGATGGCGCGAATGATGGGCAGGACGATGGTGATACCCGTCGCTGC
>JAAOMR010000418.1 GCA_018853935.1 Acidithiobacillus ferrivorans | reverse complement strand
ACAAGGGGAGCAACACGTACAGCACGGTGCGCGTCATGTCGACCCAGAAATTTCCGAGATCCTTTGTTTTGTGCCGGACGATGGCGCGAATGATGGGCAGGACGATGGTGATACCCGTCGCTGCGGAGAGGAAATTCTGCACGGTCAGGCCCAGCATCTGCGAGAGGTAACTCATTGTGGAGCCGCCGGAGTAATCCTGCCAGTTGGTATTGGTGGTAAAGCTGACTGCGGTATTGAATGCGGAAGCAC
>JAAOMR010000417.1 GCA_018853935.1 Acidithiobacillus ferrivorans | reverse complement strand
GGGTCGTATAAACAATATATGGGTATAGATTTGTCTTGTTATTTTGCGCTAAGGTATCCATTGGATAACGATCCGGCAGCATGGGATTACATTTCCCCCTCGGTCCTTCATCCTGCCCGGATCGTTTTCCGATAGTGATAACCCGCTCTATATTGCCAGGAGGGCGTTCCTGCGCTCCCCCGGCTTTTTTGTACAGCGATTGATGCAGACCCATGCTGGGCTGCTAGTCCTCCCGAAAGGCGACGAAGG
>JAAOMR010000416.1 GCA_018853935.1 Acidithiobacillus ferrivorans | reverse complement strand
CCCTGGGAACCGAAGTTCGGCGACCTGTCCGCGCCACATAACCCCACCACGGAAAGACTCTACAGTCCACTCAACGGACTGATTCTGTCCACGGCGGCCCTGGAGCGCGGCTACGAGGATCCCCGCTGGATGGGATTCAACCAGGCCAAGGAACAGGGTTGGAGCGTGCGTAAGGGCGAACACGCCGCTGCGCGGATCTTTTCACCCATCATCAAAAATGAAATCAATCCCAGAACGGGAATTGAGGAACCCC
>JAAOMR010000415.1 GCA_018853935.1 Acidithiobacillus ferrivorans | reverse complement strand
GGGGATCCTCGTAGCCGCGCTCCAGGGCCGCCGTGGACAGAATCAGTCCGTTGAGTGGACTGTAGAGTCTTTCCGTGGTGGGGTTATGTGGCGCGGACAGGTCGCCGAACTTCGGTTCCCAGGGCTTGTGCCAGGGAAGTTTCTCGTTTTTTTCCAGCGCTGCGTCCATACGCTGCAACAGTGCGTCGAGCATTTCATTCTTTGTGGTCGCCATGTCGGTCTCCATAGGGTGGTTACTATGAGATATCCGGCTGAAATGGACCTGATGCGGGTTTTTTCAGGATGGTGGGCGAACTATAGATTCTTTCCGTAGTGGGGTTCTGTGGCGCGGACAGGTCGCCGAACTTCGGTTCCCAAGGCTTTTGCCAGGGAAGGCTCGTGCCGTTCGCCACGGCATCGTCCATGCGCTGCAACAGCGCTTCGATTATTTCAGTCTTTGTGGTCGCCATGTCGGTCTCCATAGGGTGATTACTATGGTGTATTCGGACGGGGCGGACCTGATGCGGGTTTGCTCCCTGCAAGGGGTTGCATCTTACAAGGGTTTTGCGACGACTGGTGGTGACGGGTGATTGGAAAGAATAGGGGAGGTGACGGTCAAGGCTCTGGTGGCTGATTCCGCAAGTTATGGCGGAACGCATTGACGGGTGGTTATCGGTGGTTATAATC
>JAAOMR010000414.1 GCA_018853935.1 Acidithiobacillus ferrivorans | reverse complement strand
CCTGCAGCCTGGAAAGGCCAAGAAAGCCCAGCATGACAAATTGCGTTCCCTGTTGGGCATTTCCAAACGTACCCTGGCCAGATGGCGGCTATGGTGGCGTGAGGCGTTGGTATGCACCCCTCTTTGGCGGGCCGAGGGGGCCAGCATGCTTCCACCGATTCCCCGGCAAGATCTGCCTGGCGGGCTGATAGAGCGGTTTGTCGGAGACTGTACGCAGCAATTGCTCTACGCGCTGGTGTTCCTGTCGCCTCTATCTGCGCCTCGATTTTTCTCGAAAAAAGAGGGCCGTAGATTTCCCGCAGAGAATGACACCGTTTTTGCAGGATATTGAGGAGGTCCCAAATTATCCATCAATCGTAAGTATCAAGCGCTATCCAAACCAGATGGGCATGAGCGTAGCCATGGTCAGGCCCCTTGAGGGGGGCGCAAAATTTAGCGCATTTGGCGCCCAGCACACGAGGTGTTGGAAAGTGGCAAGCTATATGAATGGTAATGAGAAGCTGTAGAACAGCACTCGCCTGGCGGACCCTCAAATAAGTTGACCAGAGGACCATCAATTTGGCTGACCACACTCA
>JAAOMR010000413.1 GCA_018853935.1 Acidithiobacillus ferrivorans | reverse complement strand
GCAGGACGGAGATAAGCAGCATACTGGTCATTGCGTATCGTCTTCTGCCAAAGAACCGTACCGAAGGCGGCGTCACGCGTTTTCGGCAGGTTTCACAGCAGAAGCTGTGCCGATGTACCGAGATGGGGGTGTTCCCAGGCTCTCCGCGTAGCAGCCGAGGAAAGCGGGCACTATGCAGCTTGCCACCACAATAAGGGCACCCTTTCGACTTTCTTTCTTCCGCCAGTTGCAGATCCATGGCTGTCACTGTGACCTGCCATTTTGCGTCCTGTGCCAAATGTAACACCGTTATGCACCACCTTCTCTCTGAACCGAAGACCGACCATAACTTTCTTTCAATCTAATTTTCAAGAGGATCGATACGGAGCCATTAAAATGATCACAATAAACGATGGGCCATGACTACCG
>JAAOMR010000412.1 GCA_018853935.1 Acidithiobacillus ferrivorans | reverse complement strand
GCTGCCCTGCCGCCGTTGAAGTCTGTTGGTCGGCAGCTGCATTCCGCCCATTCACCCAACTATACGGTCGCTATTTTTAGTGGCTGTGGCCCTCGCATCAGAAAAAATCATCGTCGATGTAATCTTCCGAAACCAATTCGCGTCGTGCAGTCTTTATCCAGCGTTTGAGGTAGACGGGTTGCGAAAGTCGTTTCATCTCCTGTCGTAACCCGCTAATAGCCTGTCGGGTTGCCTGAATGGTTTCCTGAATATCCCGCGACAGACCATGCGGTGAGTGTATGGCAAAAAGGGGTATCCCGAGACTGCCGGCCAGATGCTGCTGAAGTGCCTGCATTTTACCTTTTAAAGTGGCCAGATGTTCCTTGAGAGCCTGGTTATACTTTTTCAAATGCGCATCGCCCAGCTTATGGACCGCTTGCGCGTCCATCAGGCCCAACTCGTGCTGGAGAGCCAGCAGTTGCAAGAGGTCATTTTCCCCATAGGCCTGATTGATCCGTTGCATCAGTGCCGTTTTCTGGGCACGTATGACCGGATCTCCCTCGCGGTCAGGATGCACGGCACTGACCAGGCGCCGATAGATGCCCTGCAAGGACTGGCGGATCTGCCCAGCCTGTTCTGCCTGACGTGCTTCTTGCGCCTTTTGCCGGGCCGTTTTGGGTCTGGTACGTTGGCTTTCTCGCTGTGACTGCGTTTGTGGCGTTTCCTTTTCCGTCCATGCCTTTGGGTTTTCTGAAGACCCTTTTCCATCACCCGCAGCTTCAGGGTTTAGGTTGAAAAAATCCTCCATGGACGCTTTCATCTCGGCGAACATGGCCTGTTCTTCTGCGTCGG
>JAAOMR010000411.1 GCA_018853935.1 Acidithiobacillus ferrivorans | reverse complement strand
CCATTTTTTTGGGCGTAGCGATACCTATTACGATGCCCATGGGAAAATGCGTCAGCGCTGGGTCGACACCCACGATGTCCTCGCCGTGCCTTACGATATCCCCATCCCCGGCTATCGTAACGACATGGTCAACACCCTGCGCCTGTGGCGTGCAGCAGCCACCGATATTTTCGATCTCGGCGAATTCAACGCTGGCGCGTACCCAGAGGCAGTTGCGGCAAAAAATAGCGCAGAACACATCAGTATGGTGCTCTATCCCAACGATAGCAGCGAAAACGGCAAAGAATTGCGCTTACGCCAACAGTATTTTCTGGCCTCCGCCAGTCTTCAGGATGTGGTCGCCGACTGGGTTGCTGTGCACGGCGAAAATTTCCGCGATTTTGCCAAACATCACTGCTTCCAGCTCAACGATACCCATCCCAGTTGCGCCGTGCCGGAACTGATGCGCCTGCTGATGGATGAGCATGACCTGAGCTGGCAAGACGCATGGGACATTACCAGCCACACTATGGCCTATACCAACCACACGTTATTGCCCGAAGCACTAGAGCGGTGGTCGGTGCGTTTATTCCGCCAGCTCCTGCCACGCCTGCTGGAAATCATCCTGGAAATCAATGGACGTTTTCTGCAAGAGGTGGCGCGGCGCGCACCGGGTGACACCGGCTTGCTGCGGCGACTGTCCATTATCGAAGAAGGCGGCGAGCAGATGGTGCGGATGGCGCACCTCGCCGTGGTGGGCAGCTTTTCGGTCAATGGGGTCGCGGCACTGCACACCCAACTCCTCTGCGAGGAGCTTTTCGCCGATTTTCACCATCTCTGGCCAAAAAAGTTTAACAACAAAACCAACGGGGTGACACCGAGACGCTGGCTGCAATGGGCCAACCCAGGGCTGCGTGACCTTATCACCGAGCGCATCGGCCCCGACTGGAAGTACGACCTGGAGCGCTTACGAGACCTGGCAGCGGCAGCGGATGATGCGGAGTTCCGCAAGCGCTGGGCAGAGGTACGTCGCGATAACAAGGAACGGCTGGCGGCACTCGTGCATCAGCATACCGGCGTCACTTTTATCTCCGGTGCCTTGGTGGACGTGCAGGTAAAACGCATCCACGAGTACAAACGGCAACTGCTCAACGCCCTGCATGTCATCCACTTGTATGATCGCATCAAGCGCGGCGAAGCGGCCGAGGTGACCCCCCGCAATGTCCTTTTCGCGGGCAAGGCCGCACCCGGCTATTTTATGGCTAAGCGCACCATCAAGTTCATCAACAACATTGCCCATGTCATCAATCACGATCCCGATACCGAGGGTTTGTTGCGCGTGAGCTTTCTACCCGATTACCGGGTCTCTCTCATGGAGAAGATTTGCACGGCGACAGACCTCTCCGAGCAAATCTCCACGGCGGGCAAGGAGGCCTCCGGAACCGGCAACATGAAGTTCATGATGAACGGGGCACTGACCATTGGCACTCTGGATGGCGCCAACATCGAAATCCGCGACGCGGTAGGTCCCGAACATTTTTTCCTCTTCGGATTGAATGCCCAGGAGGTCAGTCAACTGCGCGGACATTATAACCCGCAAATCTACCTACAGGCGGACCGTGACCTGCAACGGGTCATGGATCTCATACAGAGTGGCTATTTCAACGCGTTCGAACCGGGCATTTTCGACCCCATTGTCCACGCTATCACCCATCCCCAGGACCCGTGGATGGTGCTCGCCGACTTTGCCAGCTACAAGCTGAAGCAACGAGAAGCAGCCGAACTCTGGCATGATCAGACCGAATGGCTGCGTCTCAGCATCCTCAATACGGCGGCCAGCGGCGTTTTTTCCAGTGACCGGACCATCGCCCAGTACAATACGGATATCTGGCATCTGAAACCTCTGGTCATGACCCCATGACAGGATTCTCCTGATCTGTTCTAATGCTTTCCACTAATGGGGTATGTTCGCCATGCAGAGGAAACTGATCACCCATAAACCACGTCCGATGTTACTCCTGATCCTCGATGGCTGGGGATATCGCGAGGATCCCGAGGATAACGCCATTGCTCAGGCACGAGCGTGCGGAAAAGAGCGCGGCGTTCACGACATGGTGCTCGTGGCTGGCGCCGTCAGCGCAAGCAGCAAGGGAGTCGCAACAAGCGTAGGACCGGACGCTACGCAGGACGCGTCCGTCTTGCCGGTACGCTAAATGAGTTACACGAATAATCCGACAGGCTGCCAGATCGCTGCGCCCAATCGCTGGGCGGATTCATCGAGCGCAGTGTTACGCCAGGATCCACCATCATTACCGACGACTGAAGCGGTTACGTGAAGCTGGGTGAGCGCGGCTATTGTTATAGCGCCTGGAAATGCCTACATGTGTGCCGCGATGAGAACCTCTTTGCCCAATTCACCCGTATCGAGCATAAGCAGGCGGGTAGCAGAAGCGAAAAGTGCTATGACAAGTTGCATGATATGTTCCCTCGTTACAGTAAAGCGGCGACATTAAGGCTGAGATACGTCCTCGTCTACACTGGTGTTAACATTTTCGGTCAGGCGTGTACGCAAAGGAGCAAGTAATGAGCAACAAAAACATCGGGATAGTCGGTTTAGGTCGGATGGGTGCCAATATGGCGCGGCGTCTGCACAGCAAGGATCTGGAAGTCACCGTTTACAATCGCCATACCGAAAAAGCCACTGATCTGGCTCAAGAAACAGGCATGCATGCTGCAGAAAGTCTGGAAGCGCTCGTTCAGGCATTGCCCAGCCCCCGGGTCATCTGGCTCATGCTTCCCGCCGGAGAGGCCACCCAGAGTCATATCGACTCCATTCTTCCCTTGTTGAGCAGGGGTGACATACTGATCAACGGTGCCAATGCCTTTTATGAGGATTCCGTCGCTCAATCCCAAAAAGTGGAGGCGGCGGGGGTACACTACATAGACGCTGGCGTTTCTGGCGGTGTCTGGGGTCTGCAAGAGGGATATGCCCTGATGGTCGGTGGTAGCCAGGATGCCATAACTCAGGTAACGCCTTTTCTGGAGGCACTGGCACCGGGCGCCGACAGGGGCTGGCTGCACT
>JAAOMR010000410.1 GCA_018853935.1 Acidithiobacillus ferrivorans | reverse complement strand
CGGTCAATGCCGTATGCGGGCGATTATTTTTTGCTGGGTCAGAATCTACAGAATATCCAGGACTGGCTGCCCAGGCCACTCCCGCTATCCTGCGGGGATCATGGTCTGGCTTTTGGTCACTGGCAGGCTGTAAGGCTTGCAGCCTACAGGGCTTGCGGGTGACAGTCCTGCAGACGGCGGAATTTGCGGCACCATGATTCTGGACGGTTTAAAAGGAGGAGTACAAAAATGATGATTCACGTAATCAGTTTTAGCCGGCAATTATGGGAAACCACGTTGATACTATTGGCAACGACGCTGGTTCTGCCTGCCGTATTGTTCCTCACGATACATAGACGATCCGAAAAAATTATGCGATTAGTTCATCGACCTTATTACAGGATATATTTTTATGCATGGCTTTATGCCTTTTCCTGGTGGTTCAGTTCCTGTCTCGTGGATAAAATCGGTCCAAGGCTTTATCCTTCGGTTTTGGGGTCTGTCGGGGCTGGTACAATAAGTGTTGTTATATTTCAGATATATGGCGATCTTGTTTTCATCCTGTTAGTCTATGTATTAAGCAACGAGTAATCGGGTGAGCAATAATTAGCACGCCAACTTCAAAAGCAGCAAGCGATAAAGTCATACTGATCGAATATAACATGCGATTCCGTATGAAGCGCAATCCGATAGCCAATAACCTGACAGCCAAAGCGGTCCAGGTTATCACAATCATTATGAGAAACTTGGTGTGCAGTAAATAATGTTCCGTCAATATGATTAAAGCCAGCAATGCGCTATAGGCCACCCCAAAATTAATGGGTTCGCTGGTTTTATCGAAGAACGATTCTCCCTGATAGTCCCATGCTTGTATACAAGCTCTGCGGGCTGCAAGTCCCATTCTATCAGTGACAAACCCTGCGGCACCATGTGTGGGCAGGCCTTGCAGTCGGAGGCTTGCAACTAGCAAGTCTTGCGGGTAGCAAAACCCGCAACGGAAAGGTTTTGCCATCTGCAAGATGGAAACAGGAGAATTATCATGCCGTTATTAAACACACCACTCTCACCGATCTCCATGATCGAAAATGCCAGTACCATCATCAATCCGGTGATCGGGTTGGTTTTCCTGGCGGCCACGATCATGGGCCTGTACATGGTGACGATGGGTGGCTACCGGATGTGGCGTTACGGGATGCTGTCGGTCGAGGACCCGAAACTCACGATGGGCAGTATCGCGTGGTCCATTGTCATCGGGTCCGTGATGTGTGGTCTGGCCTATTTCATGGGTTCCAGTCTGCTGACGTTCACCGGATCGGCCAGTCCCTCGCCGCTGGCCTATACGGGACCGGGCGGTCAGAACACAGCAACCGCCATCGTGGACATCATGCACTTCCTGCAAATGTTGGGGATCATCTGGTTCGTCAGCGGAATGCGCATGATGTACCGCCTGAATACGGGCAATCCTCGAAACAATGAGCATCACGACAAGGCCTGGATGCACCTGTTGGGAGGCTTGGGGCTGATCGACATTGCGGGTATGGCGATGGCGATAGCCACCCTTGCCGGAACCCAACTGCCATTTTAAGGTCTTGCAGACGGCAGGTCTTGCAGACGGCAGAAACCTGCACCCGTCAGGGAGGCAAAAAGAGGCAAAAAGTCTGCGGCACCAAGGGGTTTGAGGAACCGGTTCCTTAATTTTCCATCAGGAGACAGAGACATGAAACTGAGTCATCGCAACAAACAGATTCTGTGGGGTCTGGCCAAGGTCGTGGGGCTGACAGCCTTGTGTACATCCCCGGCGTGGGCGGTAACGGGATTGGTTACGGACGCCAAAAGCGTCTATGGGCTGGAAAGCTATATCCCCGGCATGATCACGCTGGGAGCCACGGGTTTGGGACTCTCTGCCATTACCTATGGTGGCTGGCACGCGCACAAGAAAGGTGAATTGGAACAGCAGGGAAAGCAGATCGGCATGAGGCATATCGCCTGGCCGATCATCGGCGGTTCCGTTCTCGCGGGTATTCCGTGGGTAACGGGATCGGCACAAAAGACGATTGAGAACATGACAACAGCCCCTACCAGTGTTTCGGCGGGATCGACTAGTGGAAGTGTAACCATTCCCTGATCGGCAGACATCCACACCTTGCAGGTGGCCGTCCTTGCAGTGTGCAGCCCTTGCAGTGTGCAGCCCTTGCAGGGGGCAGCCCTTGCAGGGTGCAACCCCTACCCGCCGTCTGCAGAACCCGATTTTTTGAACAGTCGAAACCGCAAAAAGGGATAAGAATCATGCTGGCTCAATCCATACAGTTGCACGGTATCCATCGCTGGAATGTGCTGTCTCAGCAGGTAGAGGATGAACTGGATACGAAATCGGAAACCGGATTGCGCAGTATTGTGCGTCCGGTGGAAGAAATCCGTGAAGCCGTGGTGCTGGAAGGGGGAGGGCTGGCCTCCTATTTTTGGCTGGATGGCGCGAAATCCATCCTGGATGCCGATGGTCTCATGGTATTGGCTCAATACCTGTCGCAAATGATGGGTACGTTGTTCGAGCATCCAGGCCGGGTGTTGAGTATCCGGTATTTTCGAGACGTGACCCGGTCGCAGCAACAGTATCAGAAAAATCTGGAATCT
>JAAOMR010000041.1 GCA_018853935.1 Acidithiobacillus ferrivorans | reverse complement strand
GCCAAACTTCGCCGACAACACCTTCGTCAGCGCCGCCGTTAATGTGGTCTTTCCATGGTCCACGTGACCAATCGTTCCCACGTTCACATGCGGCTTCGTCCGCTCAAATTTCCCTTTGGACATCTTGAACTCTCCCGTTACGACTAGCGCTGACTTTTCTTGACAATGGCCTCGGCCACATGACCGGGGACTTCCATGTACTTCTCAAACTGCATGGTATAGGTAGCCCGGCCCTGAGAAAGTGAACGCACGGTCGTCGCATACCCAAACATTTCCGCCAGAGGCACTTCGCAGCGGATCATCTTTGCACCCGCCTCATCTTCCATACCTTGCATCATACCGCGACGGCTATTGATGTCGCCGATGATGTCACCCATATATTCTTCCGGAGTTACCACCTCTACGGCAAAAATGGGTTCCAGCAATACCGGGTTGGCCTTCGCCGCGCCCGCTTTGAAACCCATCGATCCTGCGATTTTAAATGCCGCCTCGGAAGAGTCGACATCATGATAAGAACCGTCAAAAAGGGTGACTTTAATGTCCACCACAGGGAAGCCCGCAATGATACCATTTTCCAGCGCTTCTTCAATACCCTTTTCGGTCGGGTTGATAAACTCTTTGGGTACGGTACCGCCGACCACCCCATTCTCAAAGATAAAACCGCTTCCTGGTTCAAGCGGCTCAAGACGCAACCAAACGTGTCCGTATTGACCGCGTCCACCTGACTGGCGGACAAACTTGCCTTCTGACTCAACCATTTTGCGAATCGTCTCACGGTACGCCACCTGCGGAGCACCGACAGTCGCTTCAACGCCGAACTCGCGCTTCATGCGGTCGACGATGATCTCCAGGTGCAACTCGCCCATACCAGAAATGATGGTCTGTCCGGATTCTTGATCGGTACGCACCCGGAACGACGGATCTTCCTGAGCAAGCTTACCTAGGGCAACACCCATCTTTTCCTGATCCGCCTTGGTTTTTGGCTCGACCGCAACATGAATCACTGGCTCGGGGAATTCCATCTGCTCCAAAGCAATCGGCTTACTTAAGTCACAGAGTGTATCTCCGGTGTAGGCGGTTTTCAGCCCGACAGCGGCGGCAATATCTCCCGCGAACACTTCCTTGATTTCGTGGCGCTCGTTGGCGTGCATCTGCAGCACGCGACCAATACGTTCTTTCTGATCGCGGCCTGGATTGAGCACCGTGGAACCAGCAGTGAGCACCCCCGAATAAACCCGGAAGAAAGTGAGCTGTCCGACAAAGGGATCCGTCGCAATTTTGAACGCCAAAGCCGAGAAAGGCTCGCTATCATCTGCAGAGCGGACGATTTCCGCCCCGCTATCAGGATGCGTGCCTTCCACCGGCTTAATATCGACTGGCGACGGCAGGTAGTCCAGCACCGCATCCAACGCTGCCTGCACTCCCTTGTTCTTAAATGCGCTGCCGCACAACACCGGCACCACAGCGCCGGCAATCGTCGCTCTGCGCAACGCCGCCTGCAATTCTTTGATGCTGATTTCCTCGCCTTCGAGATATTTTATCATCACGACTTCATCGGCATCAGCTATCGCCTCTATCATGAAGTGACGCGCCGCTTCGGCATCATCTTGCAATGCGGCAGGAATCTCTTCTTCCGTAAAGCGGGTGCCCTGCAGCGCATCATCCCAGTTGATGGACTTCATCTTCATCAGATCGATGACACCGCTGAAGTGATCCTCTTCACCAATGGGCAACTGGATCGGGATCGGATTACCACGCAGCTTGCTTGCAATCTGCTCAACAACCCGCTTGAAGTTCGCGCCCTGGCGATCCATCTTATTCACGAACGCAATACGGGGAACCTTATATTTGTTCGCCTGCCGCCACACGGTCTCAGACTGAGGTTGCACACCACCTACCGCGCAAAACACCGCCATGGCGCCGTCGAGCACACGCAGTGAGCGCTCCACTTCAATGGTGAAATCAACATGGCCTGGCGTATCAATAATATTGATGCGATGCTCTGCGCGCGATCCGTCCATCCCCTTCCAGAAACAGGTGGTCGCCGCGGAAGTAATGGTGATGCCGCGCTCCTGCTCTTGAGCCATCCAGTCCATGACCGCAGTACCTTCATGCACTTCGCCAATCTTATGAGAGACACCGGTGTAGAATAAAATGCGTTCAGTGGTAGTCGTTTTGCCGGCATCAATATGCGCCATGATGCCGATATTGCGATAACGTTCGATGGGGGTTGTGCGAGCCACGTTTCAGTCCTTGTGCGTAAGGTGCAACCAGTTACCAGCGGAAATGTGCAAAGGCCTTATTGGCTTCAGCCATACGATGGGTTTCCTCGCGCTTGCGAACCGCATTACCGCGATTTTCGGCCGCTTCGAGAATCTCCGCCGCCAGGCGATTACCCATGGATTTCTCGTTACGCTTGCGCGCCGAGTCACGTAGCCAGCGCATGGCCAGGGCCATCCGCCGATCCGAGCGGATTTCTACGGGCACCTGATAGGTGGCACCACCCACGCGGCGGCTTTTCACTTCCACTACAGGCCGCACGTTATCAATCGCCTTACGAAAAATTTCGAGGGCATCGCTTTTGCTGCGCTCTGCCACCATTTCCAGGGCACCATAAACGATTTTTTCGGCCGTGCTCTTCTTGCCGTCGCGCATAATCACGTTGGCAAACTTGGCAATTACTTCTTCTTTGTACTTGGGGTCCGGCAGGACAATCCGCTTGGGGACTTCACGACGTCTTGGCATGGCGCAACAACTCCTTCAATCAATGCTTACTTGGGACGCTTGGCGCCATACTTGGAACGTGACTGCTTACGGTTTTTAACGCCCGCAGTATCCAAGGTGCCCCGCACAATGTGATAGCGCACACCAGGAAGATCTTTCACACGACCACCGCGGATCAGCACCACTGAGTGCTCTTGCAGGTTGTGCCCCTCACCCGGAATATAACTACTGACCTCAAAACCATTCGTGAGACGCACACGGGCGACCTTACGCAACGCTGAGTTAGGCTTTTTAGGGGTTGTCGTGTAGACACGGGTACACACCCCCCGCTTCTGCGGGTTAGCGTCCAAGGCAGGTACCTTGCTTTTGGCGACAGGTCGCTTACGTGGCTTACGCACGAGCTGATTTAATGTGGGCATTTACAATCTCCAGAGTACGATGATGGCAGCCAGCCCTCATCGATGAGAGGGCGCATTCTAGTTAGACTTGCCTTGACTGTCAAGGCAAGTCTTCGTCACACAACCAATTACTGGGTTTCGGTTACCGCTACGGAGAGATCACTCCGCACCGCCTTCTCCACGGAATGGACAGGCTCCCCGCGACTCAGTCGCCGACGATGCTCATGATAAGCGAGACCCGTCCCTGCGGGTATTAGACGTCCGACAATGACGTTTTCCTTCAGACCTCGCAAGTCGTCCACCTTGCCTGATACTGCGGCCTCGGTGAGTACGCGGGTGGTTTCCTGGAAACTCGCCGCCGAGATGAAGGATTCCGTGGACAGGCTTGCCTTGGTGATGCCCAACAGCATCGGGGTAAAGCGCGCCAGTTCTTTGCCGGCAGCTTCCAGCTTGATATTTTCATCTTCAACCCGCGCCCGGTCTACCTGGTCGCCGGGAATAAAGGTGCTATCCCCGCTAAATGTCACCTCGACCCTGCGCAGCATTTGGCGCAGAATTACCTCGATATGCTTATCATTGATACGCACGCCCTGCAGACGGTATACATCCTGCACTTCATCGACGATGTAATTGGCCAAAGCCTGCACACCTAATACGCGCAAAATATCATGTGGAACCGGCTGCCCCTCTACGAGCTGCTCACCGGGACTGACCCGCTCGCCTTCGTAGACCGTCACGTGGCGACCTTTAGGAATAAGATACTCGTGCTGGTCCCCATTCTCGTCGGTGATGATCAGTCGCTGCTTACCCTTGGTGTCTTTGCCGAAGCCAATGATGCCCTCGTGCTCCGCGATAACAGCGAAGTCCTTGGGACGTCGTGCCTCAAAGAGTTCAGCCACTCGGGGCAAACCACCGGTAATGTCGCGCGTCTTGGTGGTACCCACCGGCAAACGTGCCAGAATGTCACCAGGATGAATTTCCATGCCTTCATGCACCGCGATAATCGCCTTTGCCGGCAGGAAATAACGTGCCGGCAAATCGGTGCCCGGCAATTTCAGATCCTGGCCATGCTCATCCAGCAAACTGATCACCGGCCGCAAATCGCGGCCCTGCGGTGGGCGTTGTTTAGCATCGATGACGACAAGCGTCGACAGCCCCGTGATTTCGTCGGTTTGAATGGCCACGCTCGCGCCTTCCACCGCATCTTTCAAAGAAATTTTACCGCCGACTTCGCTGACAATAGGCCGCGTATGCGGATCCCATTCTGCCACCCGCCGGCCTGCAGTAACCGATGCATTGTCATCCACCAGGATGGTCGCGCCGTAAGGTACTTTGTAACGCTCCTTTTCACGCCCCTGCTCATCGGTGACCGTCACCTCACCATTCCGTCCGACGACCACATGGCGCCCACTGGAGTGGGTGACCAGCCGAAGGTTGGGCTGGTAACGGAACACCCCGCCCTGCTTAATATCGATGCTGCTCTGTGCCGCAGAACGACTGGCTGCACCACCGATGTGAAAGGTGCGCATAGTCAGCTGGGTACCTGGTTCACCAATGGACTGGGCAGCAATAACGCCGACCGCTTCGCCCGCATTGACCAGATGGCCGCGCGCCAGATCACGTCCGTAACACAGCGCACAGACACCATGCCGTGAACGACAGGTTAGCGGTGAACGCACCTTCAGGGCATCAACACCCAACTCGTCCAATTGACCCAGGTGCTGTTCCATGAGCAGGGTATTGCGGGCAATGACGACTTCACCGGTGTTGGGATGAACCACATCTTCCGCCACTACACGACCCAATACGCGGTCGCGCAGTGGTTCGATGACCTCACCACCCTCCACGAGAGAGGTCATGGGCAGACCTTCCTCCGAACCGCAATCGGTCTCAACCACGACCAGATCCTGAGTCACATCCACCAGACGCCGCGTTAAATATCCGGAGTTCGCCGTTTTTAGCGCGGTATCGGCAAGACCCTTACGGGCACCGTGGGTGGAGATAAAGTACTGCAGAACGTTGAGACCTTCACGGAAGTTCGCGGTGATGGGGGTTTCAATAATTGAGCCGTCAGGCTTTGCCATCAGGCCACGCATGCCGGCAAGCTGACGGATCTGGGCCGCCGAACCACGCGCCCCGGAATCGGCCATCATAAATATAGAGTTGAACGAATCCTGCTGGACCGAGCTGCCATCGGGCAAGTACACCGTATCTTTGCTGACCCGATCCATCATGGCCTTGGCGACTTCATCAGTAGCGCGCGACCAGATATCGACGACCTTGTTATAGCGTTCGCCCTCGGTCACCAGACCCGAGGTATATTGGTCCTGAATGGCTTTAACCTCATCCTCGGAGCGCGCCAGAATGCCCTCCTTTTCCGGGGGGGTCACCATGTCTCCCGCACCGAAGGAAATGCCCGCACGGGTGGCCATGCGAAAGCCTGTATACATCAACTGGTCGGCAAAAATGACGGTGTCTTTAACACCCAAGCGGCGGTAACAGATATTGATCAGCTCACCGATCACCTTTTTCTTCAGCACCCGGTTGATCACACTAAAGGGGAGGCCTTCGGGAAGAATATCCCCAAGCAGGGCACGTCCTGCCGTGGTATCCATACGTTCCCCGCGAAAGCGGACGATGATTCGAGCGTGCAACCCCAGATTGCCGGTTTCGTAAGCACGCCGCACTTCCGCCGTATCCGCGAAAATACCACCAGTACCCTTCGCGTCTGCACGTTCCTGACTGACGTAGTAAAGTCCAAGTACAATGTCCTGAGACGGCACAATCACCGGTTCCCCGTTGGCCGGGCTCAGAATATTGTTGGTGGACATCATCAATGTCCGCGCTTCCAGCTGTGCCTCCAGCGAAAGCGGGACATGCACTGCCATCTGATCGCCATCGAAATCGGCGTTATACGCAGCACACACCAGCGGGTGCAATTGAATAGCCTTACCTTCGATCAGTATCGGCTCAAAAGCCTGTATACCAAGACGGTGCAAGGTGGGTGCACGGTTGAGCATCACCGGATGCTCGCGGATCACCTCTTCAAGGATATCCCAGACCTCCGGCTTTTCCTGCTCAACCAGGCGCTTGGCGGCCTTGATGGTGGTCGCCAGGCCACGCTCCTCCAACTTGTTAAAGATGAAGGGCTTGAATAGCTCCAGGGCCATTTTCTTCGGCAACCCGCACTGATGCAAACGCAGCTCAGGTCCGACGACGATAACGGAGCGGCCGGAATAATCCACCCGTTTGCCGAGCAGGTTCTGGCGAAAACGACCCTGCTTACCTTTGATCATGTCCGCCAGTGATTTGAGCGGACGCTTGTTGGGACCGGAAATGGCGCGCCCGCGACGTCCGTTATCCAGAAGCGCATCCACTGCTTCCTGCAACATACGTTTTTCGTTACGGACAATGATGTCTGGAGCCTTCAGTTCTAGCAGGCGCTTCAATCGATTGTTGCGGTTAATAACGCGCCGATAGAGATCGTTGAGATCGGAGGTCGCGAAGCGCCCGCCATCCAGAGGTACCAGCGGGCGCAGATCCGGTGGCAACACGGGGAGCACTTCCAAGATCATCCACTCAGGACGATTGCCGGACTGCTCAAAGCCTTCCAGAATCTTGAGGCGCTTGCTGAGCTTTTTCGTCTTTGTATCGGAGTTGCTCTCCCGCAGCTCATTGCGGATCCGTTCAATTTCTTGCGTCAGGGGAATACCGCGCAACAAGTCGCGGATACCTTCGGCACCCATTTTGGCCGTAAATTCGTCACCGTGCTCTTCTAAAGCGTCCAAGTACTGGTCTTCGGTGAGGATGTTCCCGCGCTCAAGGGCAGTTACACCCGGATCAACCACCACATACGCCTCAAAATAAAGGACCCGTTCGATATCGCGCAGGGGCATATCGAGAATCATGCCCATGCGACTCGGCAGAGATTTGAGAAACCAGATATGCGCGACGGGGCTGGCAAGTTCAATGTGTCCCATCCGCTCACGCCGGACTCGCGCCTGAGTCACCTCAACGCCACACTTTTCACAGACTACGCCGCGGTGCTTAAGACGCTTGTACTTACCACAGAGGCACTCGTAGTCTTTGATCGGCCCAAAAATTTTGGCACAGAACAGCCCCTCGCGCTCCGGCTTGAAGGTCCGGTAATTGATCGTTTCCGGCTTTTTTACTTCGCCAAAGGACCATGACCGTACCTTATCAGGAGACGCGATACCGATCCGAATCGCATCGAATTCTTCTTGCTGATCGTTTTGTTTGAAGAGCTTTAACAAGTCTTTCAAGGCATTCATCCTTGCCCGCCGCGGGCGGAAATTTATTTGGATTGTTCCAATTCAATATCGATACCCAAAGAGCGCAGTTCTTTCAACAGCACATTGAAAGACTCCGGCATTCCGGCATCCATGCGGAAATCACCCTTGACGATGGACTCATACATTTTGCTGCGCCCGCTTACGTCGTCCGACTTCACGGTGAGCATTTCCTGCAGGGTGTAAGCCGCACCATAGGCCTCCAACGCCCACACCTCCATTTCACCAAAGCGCTGGCCACCAAACTGGGCCTTGCCACCTAAGGGTTGCTGGGTGACCAGACTGTAAGGTCCGGTGGAACGGGCATGCATCTTGTCATCCACCAGGTGATGGAGCTTGAGCATGTAGAGATAGCCCACCGTTACCGGGCGGTCAAAGGCATCACCGGTTCGCCCATCATACAGTGTGACCTGACCGCTGCGCGGCAAATCGGCCAACTCCAGCATATCGCGGATCTCATCTTCAGAGGCGCCATCAAAGACAGGAGTCGCCATGGGCACACCACCGCGAAGATTCGTGGCGAGCTCGCGTATTTCCTGATCAGTCAGACTGTCGAGATCCTCTTTTTTGCCAGAACGATTATAAATCTCCGCGAGAAAGGCGCGCATTTCTGTCATAGCAACCTCGCTATCCAGCATCCCGCCGATTTTCTTACCCAGACCCTTAGCCGCCCACCCCAGATGGGTTTCGAGAATCTGTCCCACGTTCATTCGTGACGGCACGCCCAGCGGATTGAGCACAATATCTACCGGCGTACCGTCGGCAAGATAAGGCATATCTTCTACGGGAACGATCTTCGAGACCACACCTTTGTTACCATGGCGTCCGGCCATCTTATCGCCGGGCTGCAGGTGTCTTTTGATGGCCACATGCACTTTAACCATCTTCAGGACACCTGGACTCAGATCATCCCCTTGCGTCAGTTTGCGCCGCTTTTCTTCGAGTACGGCGTCGAGACGTTGGCGCTGATCCTCGAGCTGGGCACGGATTTGCTCCAGAGACTCGTTGCTCTCTTCCGTACGCAAACGGATCTCAAACCATTTACTGCGCGGCAAATCCTTCAGATAAGCCTTTGTCACCTTGTTTCCGGCCGCAAGACCGTTGGGTCCACCCTCGGCAACCTTACCAGTAAGCTGCCGCTCAATACGCTGATAACTGTCTTCCTCAACGATACGATACTGATCGTTCAGATCCTTACGAATCCGTGCGAGCTCATGCTCCTCAATGGACTTGGCGCGGGTATCCTTCTCAATACCGTCGCGGGTAAAGACCTGCACGTCGATCACCGTGCCATACATACCGGCAGGCATCCGCATGGAGTTATCTTTCACGTCGGAGGCCTTTTCACCGAAGATCGCCCGTAGGAGTTTCTCTTCCGGCGTCAACTGGGTCTCACCCTTGGGCGTGACCTTGCCGACGAGAATGTCACCAGGCGCCAATTCCGCACCGATAACCACGATGCCGGACTCATCGAGGTGGCGCAAGGCGCCCTCTGCGACGTTGGGAATATCCCGGGTAATGTCCTCTGGTCCCAGTTTGGTGTCACGCGCAAAGACCGAGAACTCCTCGATATGAATGGTGGTGTAGCGGTCTTCAGCCACCACCCGTTCCGAGATCAAAATGGAGTCCTCAAAGTTGTAGCCGTTCCAGGGCATAAAGGCCACTAGAATATTTTGGCCAAGCGCCAGTTCACCCATCTCCGTACTCGGCCCATCGGCTAGCACATCACCGCAACTGACCATATCACCCACCTTGACCACGGGGCGCTGATTCAGTGTCGTGTTTTGGTTCGAACGTGCGTACTTCACGAGGTTGTAGATATCTACACCGGGCTCTTCCGGCAGGGTTTCTTCATCACTGACGCGAATGACGATACGGGCGCCATCGACGATATCCACCACACCACCACGCCGCGCGACAACCGCCGCACCAGAATCAATGGCGACTACCCGCTCCATGCCCGTGCCCACCATCGGCGCGTCAGAGCGCACCGTCGGCACCGCCTGACGTTGCATATTAGAACCCATTAAGGCTCGGTTAGCGTCATCATGCTCCAGGAAGGGAATCATACTGGCCGCTACCGAGACAATTTGCCGCGGCGAAACATCCATGAATTGAACTTGATCGGGGTTCGCCAGGGTGAATTCATTCTTGTGTCGGCAAGAGACGAGCTCGTCGGTCAGCACACCATTTTCGTCCACCGCGGAGTTCGCTTGGGCAATTGTATAATTACCCTCTTCAATAGCCGACAGATATTCGATCTCATCGGTCGCACGGCAATCGACAACGCGCCGATAAGGCGTTTCGAGAAACCCATAGGAATTAGTGCGTGCATAGCAGGATAAACTATTGATCAAACCAATATTCGGGCCTTCTGGCGTTTCAATCGGGCAGATACGGCCATAATGTGTCGGATATACGTCACGCACCTCGAAGCCCGCCCGCTCACGGGTCAAGCCGCCCGGCCCCAGTGCGGAAACCCGGCGTTTATGGGTGACCTCCGAAAGCGGATTAGTCTGATCCATAAACTGGGAGAGCTGGCTGGAGCCGAAGAACTCATTGACCACTGCCGCAATGGGCTTGGCGTTGATGAGATCCTGAGGGGTGAGGCCCTCGCTCTCGGCGAGCGCGAGACGATCCTTCACGGCTCTCTCGACACGTACCAGACCGAGGCGGAACTGGTTCTCCATCAACTCACCGACTGAGCGCACTCGCCGGTTACCAAGATGGTCGATATCATCAATCTCGCCGACGCCATTGCGCAGGGCAAGCAGCACTTTGAGCACCGCGACAATATCCTCGTTATTGAGTACGCCAGGACCAGTAATCTCGTCGCGACCCACCCTGCGATTGAATTTCATGCGGCCTACAGCAGACAGATCATAGCGATCCGGGCTGAAGAAGAGCCCCTGAAAAAGGTTCTGGGCCGCGTCCTTCGTCGGTGGTTCACCCGGACGCATCAGACGATAGATTTCCATCTGCGCCTCGTGGGCATCCCGCGACGTATCGACACGCAACGTTTCAGAAATGTAAGGCCCGCGATCCAACTCATTGATATATAGGGTATGTAGCGTGAGCGATGGCCCCTGACGCAGAACATCCAGGACCTCAGCACTGACTGGCTCATTCGCCTGCACGAGCACTTCGCCGGTTTCTGGGTGCACGACATCTCTGGCGACGACTTTACCCAGAAGGAAGGCATCAGGCACGGGGATCTCGTGCATGCCTGTAACCTCGGCGAGCGCCTTTGTTTGACGGACAGTAATTCGTTTGCCCGTCTGCACCAATACTTCACCGGTGTGCGGATTGGCGATATCAAAGGTCGCCATTTCACCCTGCAAGCGCTGGGGGATTAAAACATATCGCAGCTCACCGTCAATGATACGGAAAGTCTCTGTATCAAAAAACATCTCAAGAATGTCTTGAGTGCTGTAGCTTAGCGCGCGCAGAAGGGTCGTTGCCGGCAATTTACGACGACGATCGATACGCGCATAGACGTGATCCTTGGGGTCGAATTCGAAGTCTAACCACGAACCCCGGTAAGGGATGATACGCGCGTTAAAAAGAAGCTTTCCCGAAGAATGGGTCTTACCACGATCATGATCGAAGAAAACGCCCGGCGAACGATGCAACTGCGAAACGATAATACGCTCGGTCCCGTTGATCACGAAAGAACCGTGCTCAGTCATCAGCGGCAGTTCGCCCATGTAGACATCCTGCTCCTTCACGTCCTTAACGCGCTTGGCTCCTGTGGCGTCATCTTTTTCCATCACCGCCAGGCGCAGGCGCACACGCAGCCCGGCACAGTACGTCAGTCCACGCTGACGGCACTCAACCACATCGAACACCGGTTTTTCGAGACGGTAGGAAACATAATCCAGCGTAGCGTTGCCAGAATAGCTCTCCATCGGAAAAATCGAGCGGAAAACAGCTTCTAAACCCGTTGCTTTTCGCGCTGCCGGGGGCACAGACTCCTGGAGAAACTCCCGGTAGGAATCCATCTGCGTAGCCAGCAGATATGGCACAGCAAGAATGCTCTGGCTTTTGCCAAAGTCTTTACGAATCCGTTTCTTTTCAGTAAAAGAGTAGGCCATGGATGCTCCGCGCGACGACTGCATGGTTCAGGGGCAAGCGGTTAAAGCTGCTTTCCGCAAACAATGGGGGGCTGGCAGCGCTTTACGCCGCCAGCCGATAAGTTTACCCTATTTACTACAGGCTATTTGATCTCCGCCTCGGCACCGGCCTCGACGAGTTGCGCTTTGACGCTTTCGGCTTCAGCCTTGGATACGGCTTCCTTCACCGGCTTCGGCGCACCGTCGACCAGGTCTTTTGCTTCCTTCAGGCCAAGACCAGTAATGGCCCGCACCACCTTAATGGTGTTGACCTTGTTGGCACCAGCAGCGGTAAGGATAACATCAAATTCGGTCTGTTCTTCTACAGCCGCCGCACCTTCGCCGCCTGCTGCGCCACCGGCAGGTGCCGCAACTGCGACAGCCGCCGCCGACACGCCAAACTTTTCTTCCATTTCTTTGATGAGTTCAGACAACTCCAGTACGGTCATACCAGCAATAGCGTCTAAAATTTCTACTTTGGACAATGCCATTTTACCAACTCCTTCAGTTCAATAGTGAATTAGGCAGCGCGTTGATCGCGGACTGCCGCCAAGGTCCGAACAAAACGGCTCGGGACCTCGTTAAGGGTGCGGACAAAGCTGGAAACCGGTGCCAGCATGGTGCCGAGCAACCTGGCCAGCAACTCTTCGCGCGAGGGCATTTTGCTCAACTGCGCTATTGCCGCCGCATCGATTTGCTTACCACTAAGCACACCACCAGTAATAACCAGTTTGTCGAAACGCTTTGCGTGGTCGGTGAAGAGCTTAGCGAGGGCAACGGGGTCTTCCGCCGCCGCAAACACCAAAGGACCCTTTAATAAGTGGTCCATCACCGCGAAGGATGTTCCCGCGAGGGCACGCTTCAACAGCGTGTTCTTCACAACCTGCACGTGCACCGACTGTTTTTGTGCTTCTGCCCGGAAAGCGGTCATTTGTGCCACCGTCAAACCGCGATACTCTGCCACCACTGTGGCTTGCGCCCCAATGAGTTTGGCTTGCAAAGCGGTGACGACTTGTTCCTTTTCTGCGAGTTTAAGACTCACGTGAATGTCACCTCCTATCTAAACCGAGGCGGCCAAAAGGTTTGGCACGCCGTCGCCTACGCAGGGAAAATCATTAAGGCTTGCGCCCCCTGCGGTCTTCGTACGCCGGCTTACGCCGACCTTCCCGCCCAGAGACGGAAATCTTTAACCGAGGCCGCCGAGATCCACGGCGACACCAGGACCCATGGTCGGGGAGATACTCACTTTACGGATATATATACCTTTACTGGTGGCCGGCTTGGCTTTACGCAGACTATCGATCAGCACCAACAGATTTTCATGCAATGCCTTCACCTCGAAGGAAGACTTGCCGATTGTGCTATGCACAATACCACCCTTGTCGGCACGATAACGCACCTGCCCACCCTTGGCATTGATTACGGCCGTACGTATATCTGCAGTCACCGTCCCCACTTTAGGGTTCGGCATCAAACCACGGGGGCCCAGTACTGGGCCCAGTGTGCCCACCACACGCATAGCATCCGGTGTAGCAATCACCACATCAAAGTCCATATGACCGGCCTTCACCTGCTCCGCAAGATCTTCCATACCGACGATGTCGGCACCCGCTTCACGCGCTTCGGTCGCTTTATCAGCGGTCGCGAAGACTGCCACCCGCATGTGCTTCCCGGTACCATTGGGAAGCACTACCGCGCCACGTACCACCTGATCCGATTTACGCGGATCGATACCCAAACCCACCGCCACATCTACCGACTCATCGAATTTTGTCGTGGCCATTTTCTTAACAAGTTCGAGGGCTTCCTCAATCGCGTAACGGTTGTTCCGATCCACCATTGCCTTGATAGCAAGTATACGCTTAGATTTCGTCGCCATGTTTCAGCCCTCCACCGTCAGGCCCATACTACGGGCGGTACCACGCACGCTACGCTTTGCTGATTCAATATCCTGCGTGTTGAGATCAGGCATTTTTGTTTTAGCGATTTC
Organism: Acidithiobacillus ferrivorans; assembly: GCA_018853935.1. Lineage (GTDB taxonomy): Bacteria > Pseudomonadota > Gammaproteobacteria > Acidithiobacillales > Acidithiobacillaceae > Acidithiobacillus > Acidithiobacillus ferrivorans. The sequence continues at coordinate 1,534 of JAAOMR010000041.1, read as the reverse complement.
TTCGACCTGAGCTTCGGTCACATGACCTACTTTTACCGTATTGGGGCGACCACTGCCCTTCTTCAGCCCGGCCGCCTTCATCAGCAATACGGCTGCCGGTGGCGTCTTCACTTCAAAAGTGAAACTTTTATCCGCGAAAACGGTGATAACCACCGGCAATGGCAACCCAGGTTCAATACCCTGTGTCTGGGCATTAAACGCCTTACAGAACTCCATGATGTTTAATCCGCGCTGCCCCAAGGCCGGACCAATAGGCGGGCTTGGATTAGCTTGCGTGGCCTTCACCTGCAGCTTAATATATCCGGTTATTTTCTTTGCCATTTACTTAACTCCTGCGAGGTGCAAACGCCGTTAGGCTCCCTCTGTTGAAAACAATCAGGCCTTTTCGACCTGACCAAAATCCAATTCCACCGGTGTAGAGCGACCAAAGATGGTCACCGAAACCCGCAGTTTGCTTTTTTCGAAGTTCACTTCTTCAACGACACCATTGAAATCCTTGAACGGGCCATCTACAACACGCACCTGCTCACCGGCATCAAAGCTGAATTTCGGACGCGGTTTTTCAACGCCTTCCTTGATGCGGTCCATGATGGCGTCGGTCTCCGCATCGCTCAGCGGGTGTGGGCGCCCCACAGAGCCACCAACAAAACCGGTGACCCGCGGCGTACTTTTGACAAGGTGCCAGCTGACGTCGTCCATTTCCATCTGGACCAGGACATAGCCAGGGTAGAACATCCGTTGCGAGTTGGTCTTTTGACCATTTCGCATTTCTACCACTTCCTCAATAGGAACGAGGATCTCGCCAAATTTATCGGCAAGCCCCTCCCGATTGGCACGCTCGCGGATCTCTGCCTGCACCTTTCTCTCGAAGCCCGAGAACGCATGAACCACATACCAACGCATAGACATTTACGCGACTCCTCCGAGTAGCAGCCGCACCACCCCAAGGAGTGCCAAATCCACCAGCCACAGGAAGATCGCGATAATAGCAATCAAACCAATAATGATGGCTGTACTACGTAAGACCTCGGGACGCGTCGGCCAGACCACCTTCAGCAACTCGACGTAAGCCTCCCGAAAAAAGATCAGAAGTGCTTTGCCATGGTTACTGGAAGCGAAAAGACCTGCGGCAATCAACAAAGCCAGAATGAGCGCAGTACCAGGGTAATACGTACCGAGGTGGATGGGAATGAGGAAATAGGCGAACACCCCGAGGGCAGCCAATCCTGCCGCAAAATAGAGCTTCACTTTTTCCGACATGAACACCACACCTTTTTAATAATGGCAGGGCAGGAGGGGCTCGAACCCCCAACCTGCGGTTTTGGAGACCGCTGCTCTACCAATTGAGCTACTGCCCTGCAGACGGCAAACGGCGGACAATGCCGCCGTTCAACACTGACAACATGAAACTTACTCGACCACCTTTGAGACCACGCCAGCGCCAACGGTACGTCCACCTTCGCGCACCGCGAAACGCAGACCTTCTTCCATTGCAATCGGTGCTATCAGCGCTACCTTGAACAAAATATTGTCT
>JAAOMR010000409.1 GCA_018853935.1 Acidithiobacillus ferrivorans | reverse complement strand
CTTTCAGCGCAGGCCAGGCCGGTCTGGGCACCGGATCAAGCGACTTCACCCGCGCGTCTGACTATGGCCTGTGGCTGTACGGAACGTACTACCCCACGGCTTCCCGCACCTGGAAACTCACCGGTACCATCGGTGGTGGCATGAGCAGTAACACGCTGATGAGCACGGCTTTGGGCTTGCCGCAAACGGCGCATTTCGGGGGTTCGTTTATGGGCACAGAGATCCGCGCAAGCTACTGGAAGACACTGGATGACGGCATCATCATCAGCCCGCGCTTGAGTCTGGGCTATGACCAGTCTTGGACGAACGGCTATGCCACCCACGGCGGCGGACCGCTGGACGTGAATGTCAGCGGGCAGACTAGCGGCCAGTTTTATGCTGAACCGGCAGTGCTCATCGGCAAGAAGTTCAACTACCGTAGCCAGAGCGGCAACCACACCATCTTCCCCCAGCTTCGTTTGGGCGCGGTCGAGAACATTGGCCCGAACCCAAGCGCGGAGATCAGTTCTGGGCAAGTCGCCGGACAAGTGCAGGGCCTGGCCTACCCGCACCTGCAGGGCATGGCGGAAGCGCGCCTGGACGTGATCA
>JAAOMR010000408.1 GCA_018853935.1 Acidithiobacillus ferrivorans | reverse complement strand
GGATCATCTCCGCCGCCTGCGCCATCTTTGACTGAAAGGTCGCCACCTGGCCGTGACTGCGGGCGTTAATCTTCCCGGCATCGATGTCCTTCTGCCGATGGTAGAAGCGACTGGCCAGCGGCAGGCAGGACCAGCGACCCTTGATGGGTTTGAGCAGGCCGAGCATGACGATGTTCTGCGCCCACGGGTAGGTCGGTTGGTTCACCTTGGCGGTATGATCGAAGAAGAAGCCGCAGCCAAAGATCCGCT
>JAAOMR010000407.1 GCA_018853935.1 Acidithiobacillus ferrivorans | reverse complement strand
ATCTCGGTACATCGGCACAGCTTCTGCTGTGAAACCTGCCGAAAACGCGTGACGCCGCCTTCGGTACGGTTCTTTGGCAGAAGACGATACGCAATGACCAGTATGCTGCTTATCTCCGTCCTGCTGTCACGGGCCGGCAATATGGCGCCACCGAAGGGCGGCGTAATGGCGCCATTTCAAAGTCCCTGAAATGGGGTCTCGAACGGTGTTAAGAATGGGTGTTTTTGGCTCCTTTCGCAATGGTGTTTTTGGGGGATTCTGGGAGCGGTCTGGGGGCGCGAAAACTATCGCCTTCCAGGATCAGTCGATAGGCGCCGTGACGTAGCCGATCCAACGTGGCCACCCCGAGCATGCGGTTGGCCGGGAAGACGTCTCCCCACTCGGGAAAGTCGAGATTGCTGGTCAGCATGGTAGAAACCCGCTCGTAGCGTTCGGCGATCAGATCGTGGAAGTCCTCATCATGGGGCGGGCGCATAGGCTTGAGTCCGAAGTCATCAATGATGAGTAGGGTTACCTTGGCGAGTTGGCGGAAGCGCCGGTCAAAGCCACCGGTGGCCCGGGCTGCATGCAGAGACCCCACCAGATCACCCTGGGTGATAAAGAGGACGTCCACCCCCTGTCGGATGGCACAATGCCCAAGCGCCTGGGCGAGATGGCTCTTGCCGGTGCCACAGGGCCCGACAATCAGGACAGGTGCCTGCTCCTGCAGGTAGCGACCAGTAGCCAGATCATGCACCAGAGAGCGATTCAGGTTCGGTAACCGGTCAAAGGCGAAGTCTTCCAGGGTTTTGTGATTACGGAAGTGGGCCTGACGCAAGAGCGTATCGAATTTACGCTGGTCCCGGCGAGCCACTTCATCCTGTAGTAGCATGGCGAGGAACTCGGTGTAGGCCATCTGGCCATCCACCGCCTGGCGATTACGAGCTTCCAGGGAATCCAGGATACCGGATAGGCGCAGGGCGCGAAGATGATTGCTTAACTCTTGGGTTTGCATGAGAACTCCTTTCAATGGAATAGCTTGGTGCTATCGCGGAGGAAACGGCCACCGTTGGTATAGGTGCTTCCAGATTCAGTGGTTAGGGGGGGTAGCGGCTCCTGATCCAAACCTTTCTTGAGGATCTGGGAGATCGCGCCATAACGCGGATTGCTGAAGCGCAACGCCCGTTCACAAGCCGCTTCCAGCCGCTGAGGGCTGTGCTTGTCCCGCAGCCGCAGGATGTTCTGTACGGTGCGGAGGTTGACCAGCACGCGATCGGCAAAGAGCTGGTGGACGACGCCGTAGCAATACGGACCGATGGCCTCTGCCATCCGCAGGCACCACTGGATATCCTGACTCTGCCAAGCCTGTGCTTCTGGCTGCAGGTGGTCGGCTACGGTCGATGCTGTGCCGTGCTGGAACAGCCGGGGATGGGTGGCCACTAATTCATGTTCCTGGTAAATCCGGATGGTGGTATCGGTAGCCCGCAGCCAGAGCCGTTGACCAACCAAACGGAAGGGGACCGAGTAGAGGCAGTAGGCATATTGGACATGGCCATCCCGGTGTACCTGGGGTTGCTTCCACTCGGAGAGCTCGGGAGGCGCTACCGGTAGACGCTGCAAGAGTGATTTCTCCACCTCTATGAATTGGGTGAGGGGTGCTTGTCTGGTGGTGCCGTGAATTCGATTGCCCGCCTCTGCCCGGATCCACTCCTGGAGCTGGCGATTGGCATCATCCCGGTCACGGAAATCGCGTAAGGGCATGAAACCTTTCTTTATATATTTAACCCCAGACTCCACGATACCTTTTTTTGCGGGGTCATGAGGCGGACATGCGTCGATTTTGAACAGGTATCCTTCGGCGCATTCGGCATAAGAACGCTGGACCGTGGGGTCGTTGATGCAGGCCTTAGTGATGGCGCACTTGGCGTTATCGATAATTATTCGACCTGGAACACCACCAAACCATGCGAAGGCATGGCGGTGACAGGCCAGCCAGGTCATCGTCGTCTGATTCCAGACAATCTCGGCATACTGATGCCGGGACCAGCAGAGAGTCATGACAAAGAACCAAGTCTTGCGGATCTCTCCGGTCACCGGATCGATCATGGTGGGGCCCGCGCCGAAGTCCACCTGCGCGGCCTCGCCGGGTGCGAAGACCAGGCGCATGGTCGACTCAGGTGGTGGTACCGGAACGACGCGTCGCAGTACACGTTTGACGGCAGAGTAGCTTCCAGTGAAGCCATGATTGCGCACCAGTGTGGCGTGAATGGTGGTGCCCTGAATACCTGCTGCTGCCCATCTGGCGATTTGTTCCTCATGGTCTTTGAGGGTGGAAACACACTGGTTAGGGGCAGTCTGCTGGCGATGTTGCTGCAGAATGGCGAGCTCACCGTCCTCAGGTAAAGGTCGCTTTGGGTCCAGCCAGTCGTGCAGTGCTGCTTGATGACGTAAGACGCCTAACTTCTTGCGCCCCATGAGTCCGGAACGGGCGATCTCCCTGTCCCTATCACCCTGGCGCATCCGCACCAGGATTTGGCGAATCGTAAACATCTCAAACCTCCGATTACTCATGGTCACCCCCCAAAAGCTGGGAGAGTAACCGATCAAGGGAAGTTCAAGACCCTAATGAGGCACTATGTAGGTGGCGCCATTACGCCGACCCTGAGTTGGCTCCTTTATGCCGACCCGGGACTGGCGCCATTACGCCGCCCCTGAAGTGGCGCCATTATGCCGACCCCGTTTTGGCGCCATATTGCCGACCCGTGACACCTGCAGCCTGGAAAGGCCAAGAAAGCCCAGCATGACAAATTGCGTTCCCTGTTGGGCATTTCCAAACGTACCCTGGCCAGATGGCGGCTATGGTGGCGTGAGGCGTTGGTATGCACCCCTCTT
>JAAOMR010000406.1 GCA_018853935.1 Acidithiobacillus ferrivorans | reverse complement strand
GATGAGTTCGATTTCGCGCCGGAAAACGTCAACGCCTTGGCCGTGGAAACCGGCTTTGTTCGGCTGGACCTTGCCCCGGCCCATATTTTCCGGTTGTTGGGGCTCCCCCTTATTCACCGGGACCAATTCAACAGAATGCTGGTAGCCCAATGCCTCACCGATAGATTACGCCTTCTCACCACGGATGGGGCGCTCCCAGCCTATTCTCCCATGGTGGAGGTGGTTTAGTTGCTGGACGCCATCCCTTGGAAAAACCCCGTCGCCCTGACATAAACGAACAGTTCACCAACAGCAAGGAGACAAACATGCTAGCCGTTCCGCAAAGGTGTTGGTGGTTTGACTGAAGGCCGCACCAATATTGGGTTTGCGGCCTTTTTTAATTGAAGAAAAAAAACTCCGCCGATTGCAAATCCTTTGAGAACCAAGCTACGAGTGGGTTTGCGGGAATCAAGGCACCAAAAACCAACACCTTTGCGGAACGGCTAGACAAACATGAAACGTTTTTATTTCAACCTCATCCTGGCGTGTTCGGCGGCTGTCACGCTTCCGGCATATGCGGCCACGGACAACCTGGGCACCGTATCGGGCCATGAAACCAAGGCCCAGACTTCCATGGGGCAGGGCAAAATCAACGGCATCACTCCTGATGCGAACACGGTCAATGTCGCCATGGGTCCCGTCAAGGCTCTTGGCTGGCCCAGTATGTCAATGAATTTCCTGCTCCAGAACACGGCTATGCTCAACGGCTACAAGGCCGGAGAAATGGTGGATTTCAATTTCGCAAAAGATGCCGCCGGAGGGTACGTCATTACCAGAAGCAGGCCTGTCGGACAATAAAAATACGGAGTAACCCTGTAATCCGGCCAAGTCGGCCCCTCGGGAAATACCACGGGGATATTATCGAGTTATATCATCCACTGGATCTCTACTAAATTTATCTGAATCAATACAGGAGGATTCACCATGACGCTGGTAGCATCCCACCAGGAGATATGCAAAGAAATACGGATCATGGCAATCAGACTTCGCCATGCTGCCCTGCGGGGTTTTATGATGACGATCCTTATGAGCGCGCCATTATCTGCCTATGCACGCGAAGATCATGCGCCAACCAATCCAAGGTATGAGACAAAAATACTGAAAGATAAAGCAGAATATTTAACGTACACCATGATTGTACAGATCAAGGATGGTCACTGGGAGGAAGTCGTTAAGGATGCCCAGGAGGTTGCCGAGATCGGTAAACGAATACAGGCAATAAACGCTTATTGATGTGGTCGTTGGCGCCATCAGACCTTTGTGACGGGCAGGAACGCTAGCATCTACCGGATGGATAGCTTGGTGTAACGGGACGATGCCTTTGTAGGGGAGGGACGACCGGGCGGAAAATTGGTCGTGGCGCTGAAGGCAAAACCCCCGTTATTTTGGCTGCTAAAAGTTAAAGGTGAGGAATGAATGCATGCTTAATCCTAAAAACAGCAGTTCCCGTTCGCTGAAATCAGGAGATTCACCTGATAGGATGGAGTTTTTCGTTGTGAAGATGGTCACCCAACGGCTGACCACTTGGCGGTTTGCTTCTCATGGTTTTTGAGGGTGAAAACATACTGGACGGGCACTCCGTTACCGGGTAAAGGCTGCTGGGGATCCAGCCAGCCGTCGTGCGTCGCCACTTGATTGGAGTAAGGCGAAATCACTATCACGGATTTTTAGAGCTATTTTGGTGAGGTATTCGGGTATATATTCGTCGAACAGCCGGTGCAGAGGTTACGCTACCGCCAGGTACAGCAAACTCAAGGGATACCACAAATGGCTAATTGCTGTGAAGACAAAAGCTGCGAGATAGACGCCATGCGCGACAGTCACGGACGTGTGCTGTGGATCGTGTTCGCCATCAATGCTGTCATGTTTTTCGTGGAGGGCTCGGCCGGCCTAATCGCCCATCAATCTCGCTGCTGGCGGACATGCTGGGCGATGCCTTGGTGTATGGGCTCAGCCTCTTTGCGCGGGCAGACAAGTTGCTGCCTTGGTAAAGGGCGGCTTCATGCTTGGGCTTGGTGTGCTGGGCACGGCAGCCTACAAGGCGTTTCACCCCGTCATGCCGGGTATCGAAACGATGGGAATCGTCGGTGTGCTGGCACTCATCGCTAATCTCGTGTGCTTTTTTCTTTTGTACCGATCCCGTGGCCACAACCTAAACATGAGTTCCAGTTGGCTGTGCTCTCGAAATGACTTGATCGCCAATGTCGGTGTCTTACTCGCCGCCAGCAGGATCAGCACCACCGGGTGGCCGACCGCTGGCGGGTCCACCAGTTACGGGAAGCATTGATTCAGAGCCCTTCCTTTTGGAAACGGCTCTGGCTCTTTCTCACCCTCATCGGGCCAGGAATTCTCGTTATGATCGCGGACAACGATGCCGCATGGGGTGATAACCTATGCTCAAACCGGCGCCGCCTACGGAATCGAATTTTTCATTCCGTTTCTCATCCTCATGGTCCCCGTGGCCTATGAGGGATCGGGACATAATCGCGGAATTATGGTCGTTGATTGCTGCTCTTGACGCACATAGCTGGCGTACCCTCTCAAAAACCTGCGGGGAGCCAAGTCCAGCGTCCCATAACATTACCATGAACCCGGAAAAATCAGCTGTTCCAACCTCTGCTGGGCAGATGGCACAAGACAAAATGGTATCAATTGTCGCTGAGCACCTGACAATGCAACCACCCCCTCGCCTAACGAGGCATTGCAAAACGGTGGGGGTGCGACAATTTGCCGCATGTAAAAATATTCGAACCAGATGTAAGATTATCCACTTCGGGACGATGAACTTGGTGTCTGTTGGCAATAATCAGCGCGGCCTATAGCTTTTAACAGCGTCTTTGGTGTCGTGCTGCGGTGAAGATTGGATTCCAGATCCGACCTGGGAGGTGGACGGTCCCGCTACTGTGGCCAAATACGCCGAACTCCTTTTGATGGTTAGCCGTAACGAAGCAGTCAAACCATCCGTCACTGCATGTGATGGCAATTGGGTCAAGAGTGAGAGCGACTGAACCTATGACAATTGAAAAGGACGCCGTCATGAATAAGCTCCTCATCGCGTTGTTCGTAATAATCGCTCTTGCAGGGTGTTCGCGTTCCGATGGCCTGGATGATAGCCATACCGTGAAATGGTACATGGCACACGATGCCGCAGCTAACCCCTCTTTTCTTGTTGGCTTTTTTGGATCGGCGAATTCGGGTAATAAACGCACTCCCTGCGCGACCAGGGAGACTGAAGCGCAAAAGGCCCCGTAGGATATCGCCTCATTATTTGGCGATGATAGCGGTGACAACGCGGTAACGTGCTGTTTTAACCAAAAATAGGAAATCCCCCGGCTCTGCCGGGGTGACAGTAGATGTTTGACATATAGTGGAGTCCATCGGAGAACCGACGTTGTGAGCCGCCAAGCACACGACGAAGGAGATACCGATGGACGAAGGATTGAGCCTAAGGCACAGCAGGTGGGAGTGCAAATATCACATAGTATTTATTCCGAAGTGCCGCCGTAAGGTGCTGTATGGTCAGTTACGGAATGATCTTGGGGAGGTGTTTCGGGCCTTGGCCCGGCATAAGGAAAGCCGGATAGAAGAAGGGCATCTGATGGTGGACCATGTCCATATGCTGATTTCGATACCGCCGAAGTATGCGGTGTCGAAAGTCTGCTGCAATTCGTCCGGGATGTGGTTGAGCCGGGCACGACTATTCATACCGACGGTTGGAGGGGCTATAAGGGCCTCGAAGAGGCTGGCTATCCGCACCAGGTTACAGTGATCAGTAGCAGCCCGGAACAGGCTCACAAACTCATGCCGCGCGTTCACACCGTAGCCGCGTTGCTTAAACGGTGGCTGCTCGGTACGCTCCAGTGTGGCATCCAGCATCAACATCTTGATTATTACCTCGACGAATTCACGTTTCGCTTCAACCGCCGCCGTTCAAAGGCTCGCGGATTGCTCTTTCACCGCCTCGTCAAACAGGCTGTTGACATCGGTCCGGCCATATCGCTCCATTGTTTCCGTCCAGCCACACGCCCTTGGATGAAGGGGATACCCAGTTAAAACAATTATAAATTATAATATATTTTCCATGTTGCACTTCTGTTGCGCTCGTCTGGTTCTTTTTGGAGTCTGCAGGTCTGTAGACTGCGAGGCAGGGCAGTCAGTTATGGGTTGGAAGATCTGAGCCTCCCGCATCTTGCATATGGCCATCACCGTACATGAAAACGGGCCTGCTCATCACCCCGCCGGTGCTGCTGGTCACGCTGCTGGCACTGGTGTGGTGGTTTCCTCTGGCCTATAAGAAGGAGAAAAAATGTTGGAGAAGCTGCCGCCTGTGGAGGGTCGCCTTTGGGGGGTGTAAGCCAAAACTTGGCTTCTTAGCACTATTGCTGCGACCGCGTAGCTCCCAAAAGACAACCTTAACCCCAGAGCTTGGCTGCCATCAGCAGTATGATGATCGCCATCATCACCTTGACCCACAGCTCTCCACGCCGACTCATCGTAAGCCCCGTAGCCAACCGTGCGCCTATCATGCCGCCTATGGCGATGATCAAGCCGAGTCCCCAGTGAACTTGCCCCATCCAGGCGAAGATAAGGATAGTAGGCAATGTGTACAACGCGACAATAAGAGTTTTGTAAGCATTCACTTGCGCTAGATTCTTGGTGAGCAAATGGCGCAGGGCAAAGATGAAGAGGAAGCCGATACCGAGCTGCATAAAGCCGCCGTAAAAGCCCAGCCCCAGCATGCTGGGATACAGCCATGGCGACGCCACGCCATCGGAACGTTCAGATTTTTCTGTGGCCCTCGTTGAAAAAAACAGGCTGACCGTGCTGAACGCCAATACGATCACCAGAATGCGCTGAAACCAGAGATTGCCGATATGAACACCCGCAATAGCCCCAAGTATGGCTCCTGGCAGGGTCCACAGAGCCAGTTCCACCCCCTTTTTCAAATCCACCAAGTTATGGTGGTAGAAGGTGCGAGCGGCGGTGAAGTTTTCCAAAAGGATGCTAATGCGGTTAGTGCCATTTGCGGTGACGGGGTCGAGGCCCACGAAGATGAGTATCGGCAGGGTCAACATGGATCCAGCACCGGCCAGGACGTTGATAAACCCGGCCCCCATCCCGGCGGTAAACAATGCAGGGATGAGCCACCATTCCGTGGTTACCGATTGCAGCGTAGGCAAGTGT
>JAAOMR010000405.1 GCA_018853935.1 Acidithiobacillus ferrivorans | reverse complement strand
TTCGGACGCGATACAGGTAAAAAGTGCCTGGGGCGAACAGGCTTATCCCGATTTGCGAAGCGCCGTGCGGGAAACACTGGATGCGCTGGAAGCGCCGATGGCGGAATTGCGGGCGCGAATGCCCGCTACCGTCCCGGTATCCGCCGCTGACCGGAATCTCGATAGGGAACCGGAAGCCGTCAGGACCGATTCGGTCATGATGCAACTGGACCGGCCTACGCACACTAACGTATGGGCCACCCCCGATCTGGAAGGCCAGCGTATTGTTCTACGTACTCCGCCGGCGGACCAGATACCTGCAGACATGAGGGTGATGCCGAACAGGATGTATATCGGCATGGTGGAATCCGTGAACCCGACGACAGGCAATGATGCGCGCATCACCATGCAGGTAACGCATCAGGGTGACATGGACAACATTCCAACGGACTACAACGCCGCCATGGAGCGTGTTACCAGCAGGGCTGCACCCGGCAGGGATGCCGATTATCAGCGCATGCATTTCCCGGCTTCCATAGTCACTATGGATGATGGTATTAGCGCAGATATTGAAGCTGCCATACACGCCGCTGACCAGCGGTATGCCGCAGCACACCCATTGATCCCTGCCGCCGTAGCCCGATTCATGGGTGACACCCAAAAAGAACGCATTGCCACCCTGCTCAACGGCCCGGACGGGAATACCTCCGTCATGCTATCGCCGGATAACATTCGCGCTCAACTGGAACGGCTGAACCGCTGGGCGGGTACCGCATCCATCACGGTCATGGAAGATGCCGAAGCGAATGGGCTGAACGCCACCGGGCAAATGGCATTGCGCAACGCGGCCAACGGCGACCTGATGTTTGTATGTGCCCTTTCGGATGACGATGCCACCGGATACGGCCTGATCCTGCAGACCATGACGCACCGGGCCACGCTGAAAATCTTGAATCTTACCGATTTGGGTACGGATACCTGGATTGTGGACCTGACCCACGAAGCGCAACCCCTACTGGACATACTGGCCCATCAGGGATACTCGCAGAGAGACGTCACGGTAGAACGCATGGTACGCAGCACGATTTCCGCGCCAGCGCCAGAAATGGTCCGTATTGAGAAAGCCGGACTGTCTGAAATGGCCCAGGGTGGCCCATCGTACCAAAGCGCCATCGAAACGATTGAAAGCGCCGGGGGATGGGATGCGGTGACCGACAGTCCCGCGCTCCAGAAGTCTTTGCAGGACCAGCTCGATCATCTGATCCAGTTACGGGCGGAACAGGTGTCGCAGGTTTTGCAGGAAGGCGGCTGGAAATGGTCGAGTGCAGCTTTTTCTCGCCCCGACGCCGAAAACAGCATGGGATTCAAGATTTTCCCGAATGGCCGTTCTGCCGGGGGAAATATGGTGCATTGGGGGTACCGGATCACCCAGCGTGATGGGGAGACGCCCGTATCTCTCGATATGGACGATGACATGACGCTCGGTGCTGCTGATCTGGTGCAATCCATGCTGCAAAGAATGGAACCTCCGCAACCCGTGGTGGACAGTTCGGAAGCGGTACGCGCTATACCGTCAGACGGGAAACCCTCGCCAGAAATGCAAAACCATCTGGATGTTGTGCGTCCTTTTGTCTCTGAGAGCCAGTTCAACGGTATCCGGCATGTGCTTTCCGGTGAGTCCGGGATAGAGGCCGTGCAATCCGAAGCCCTGCATCTGGAGCGACTGGCGCAGTGGATCACTCAACCGTACCACACCTCTCCTGTCGGTCTCCATACAAACGGCGGTCATCTTCGACCCGATGACGCGGCGGTACAGAGTGTGTCGGCGACTTGTGTACTGGCCTACCAAAATCAGAGCGGCACCCGCAAAACCTATCTGACCGGCATGGATGACCTGGGCAATCTCTACGGCATTCGTATCCGTACCAGGGCGATTGCTGGTCCTGTGAACTTGATAAATATACTGAATCAGGGGGAGCTACTGAATCTCACCATGCAGCCCACACCCGTAGCGGAGCTTCTAAAAGAAGATGGGTACTTTCCTGAAGGTGTGTTTCATGAACCGGCGGTGACCGCCATTCATGAACCCTATCGGGCCG
>JAAOMR010000404.1 GCA_018853935.1 Acidithiobacillus ferrivorans | reverse complement strand
GATAGCTCCAACAAGGCCGGGATCATTGATTGCACCTTGAGCATGGCCATGTTGTGCCCATTCCAGTGCTCTTTGCGGGTCACTATCCCAGAAGTAGATGCCGCTACCCAACCAGTCATAGGTATTTTCAGATCGCGTGAGATGCACGCCACCTGATATAACACCAGCAGCCACATGCTCATCCGTTCCGTGAAATCCAAGAGCAAACGATGGGCGGTTTTGATAGAGTGACCAGTTAGGCTTATCAGTCATGGATCAGATGACGAATTTCTCCGTTATCGCGCATGACCCCTATGCTTTTCAGAAATGCACGGGCTTTCTCAGGAGACTGAGCCACCTCGTCCCTAAAAGCGCGCATATCTGCGAGAAGTTCCTCGTGAGTGAGTTCCTTGCAGGTACTTTGTGTAGATATTTTGTGTAGAGTGGCACTGGTGTTGGCATTCATGGCGAACTCCCATCGTTGCAACCGAAATAAAATGGTGCCTTGGCAAACAACCACTACGCATCACACGCACCGACACCTTACCTTGAACTTGAGTATACTGTTTCAGTGAGGATTCTGCCATAACACGCACCGTCCGCAGCTTGCCC
>JAAOMR010000403.1 GCA_018853935.1 Acidithiobacillus ferrivorans | reverse complement strand
GCATGCTCCTGGGGCAAAAGGTGAACCCGCGTGTCGCACAAATGAGAACATTGCCGGCGGGTGTCGACCAGCGTTCCGCCTCGCGGCATCCTGACTGGACTGGACCGGATGACCTGACCATCAAAATTCATGAATTGCGAGAAATCACGGATTGGGAGAAGCCGATTTATGTCAAAGTCGGAGCCACACGCACGTTTCATGACGTAAAGCTTGCCGTACACGCGGGCGCGGATGTGATTGTGGTAGATGGCATGCAGGGGGGGACTGCCGCAACTCAAACCTGCTTTATCGAGCACATAGGTATACCAACTCTTGCAGCTCTGCGACAAGCAGTGGATGCCCTCGAAGACATGAATATGAAAGGGACCGTGCAGTTAATCATCTCTGGGGGAATCAGAACGGGGGCGGACGTTGCGAAGGCCTTAGCGATGGGGGCAGATGCGGTATCAATTGGTCAAGGTGTGCTTATGGCATTGGGCTGCAATAGTGAGAGCTGGATAGATTCTGGCGGGCAGCATATTTCCGCAGCGCAGGATTATTTGAAGATTGGAACAGAATCTGGTTACTGCCATCATTGCCATACTGGCCAGTGTCCCGTAGGCATCACCACTCAGGATGAGCTTCTCGAACAGCGACTTCGCCCGGAGATAGGGGCGAAACGTCTAACGAACTACTTAAAAACCTTGAACATGGAGCTTACGACTATTGCCAGGGCATGCGGAAAAAATAATGTCCATCACCTCGAAAGGGAGGACTTAGTGGCGCTAACCATAGAAGCGGCAGCAATGGCTAATATTCCTTTGGCCGGAACCGAATGGATACCAGGAAAGGGAATGAAATAGGAACGTGGCAAGCGATTATTACTCGGTTCCTTGGATATTAAAAAGGAAGCACAAAATGTCTGCCAGAATGCTTGATGGGCGCACGCTTTCAAAAGAAATCCGTGCAAGTTTATTTGAAAGGTCATTACGCATAAAGAATAATGGCCGTGCACCAGGTTTGGCCGTTATATTAGTCGGAAATGACCCCGCGTCAAAGGTATACGTCAGAAACAAATCGAAAGCCTGCGATGAGTGCGGAGTCATGTCAAAAGTTTTTCTTTTCCCAAAGACCGTATCAGAGCATGAGTTGGTTGAGTTGATAGAAGAGCTAAATGCTTCCAATGAAATAGATGGTATCTTAGTTCAGCTTCCGTTGCCTGAGCATGTAAACATGCGAAATATCATAGGTTGCATCTCGGCAAGTAAAGATGTGGATGGATTCCATTTGTACAATGTTGGGGGTTTGGTAGTAGGTGGTACGATATTTCCACCTTGCACCCCTTATGGCGTCCAATTATTGCTGGAAACCGCGAAAATTGAAGTCTCAGGTAAAAATGTTGTTATTGTTGGTGCTAGCAACATTGTGGGAAAACCTATGGCATTGATGTTGCTCCAGAAAGGTGCCACTGTGAGCATATGCCACATAAAAACAAATGATTTATCACTCTATACAAGACTGGCAGATATTCTCATTGTTGCTGCAGGAAAGCCCGGATTAATAACTGCTGATATGGTGAAAAATGATGTTGTCGTGATTGACGTAGGCATTAATAGGATGCCAGATGGATCAATAACAGGTGATGTGGATTTTGACAATGTGAAACATAAAGCCTCATGGATCACTCCAGTGCCTGGAGGAGTGGGGCCAATGACTGTAACAATGCTCATTGAAAACACGATAAAAGCGGCCGAATTGAGAATGTCTATTAATAACTTGGAGGTTACAAAGTGGAGCAACAAAATCAGGTGTAAGGATTATCCAAATTACTTAGTCAAGTTTGATATGCCAACCGTAATTATCGCAGGAACAGAGAACGAGGTAAAAGAATGTTATGAGGTGTACCGACAATTGCGCCCAGCTCTCACACGAAAATCCTTTACTGAACAAATTTTGCGACAAATGAAGAGTGATAACTATAAAATAGCTTGTATAAAGAAAGACGGTAAGGTAGTCGCCTGTGCAGGATTTAGGATATTAGAAACACTTTCTTGGGGGAAAGCGCTGTATATTGATGATCTTATAACTGACGAAATGAGTCGTAATAGAGGACACGCAAGCCACCTTATTACGTGGTTACAAGAAGAGGCTAAACGCCTATCCTGTAAACAGCTCCATCTGGATTCAGGATTCGCGAGGATAAATGCTCATAGATTCTATCAGAATTCAGGATTTCATATAAGGTCGCTACATTTTTCGAAGGAACTTTAAGCTGTGTTATTTATCGGGTGTCTATTTAATCGTGATTAAACCATAGAAATGGCAAATTCCAGCGCTAAAAAGTCTAGACATGGCTATTGTGAAGACTTTTTCGTGCCCAGTTCTGAGAGCCCAGAGAGTTACTCTGTCTTGATTTCGAGCTTTACGGGTGATAAGGAAGTTAATGAAGACTACGTCTGTTTCCATGTTGGGGAGTTGAAACAACTTAACACTCACGGAAGCGTGCTTATAATAGCTGATGGGCTTAGTGGTGGGAAAGGGGGGAGGGTTGCCGCGGAGCTATTCTCTAGGTGTTTTGCGGATGGTTATTTTAGTAGTAAAGAGAGCTTACCTGCGCATTCCGGCGATCGTGGGCAGTGATTCCGCTGATCGTGGGCACCCCCGAAAAGCGTACATTCTGGTCACCGCCATTTTATGCTCAGGTGGTCACGATGGGTCAACTTTTGGTATTTCG
>JAAOMR010000402.1 GCA_018853935.1 Acidithiobacillus ferrivorans | reverse complement strand
ACCACGAAAGAGCGCAATCAAAACCGACCTGTTTGCAGCGGATTTCCACCAGCAGAAACTGGATCAGTTGGGTGATCCATTGCTGCGCATCGCTTCCTGCATCGACTTTCCTGCCCTGGCGGCAGAGGTCGATCGTGTGGCCCCTCGTCCGGCGAGTCCCCAGGGCGGTCGCCCTCCTTATCCCACGGAAACCATGGTGCGGATATTGGTGTTAAAGCGCCTTTACAATCTTTCAGACGAGCAGATGGAGTATCAGCTGCTGGATCGCCATAGCTATCAGCGTTTTTGCGGTCTGGTGGATGCTGCACGT
>JAAOMR010000401.1 GCA_018853935.1 Acidithiobacillus ferrivorans | reverse complement strand
CATCAAAAGCTTCCTGACCACGGCGGGTATGTATACCCACCCAGGTCAAGTTGGGGGTGGCGGCCGTGTGCAGCCAGTGGAGCTTACCCGCGACCCGCATACCGGTCTCATCGAAATGGGCCACACGGGCGTCCCGGACGGCGTCCGCAATGTGCGCGACGGTGAGGATCAGATTTCCAGCCGCAGTGCGGATCATTCTGACCACGGCGCCCGGCGACAGGGCTACACCACAAGTATCGCGCAGGATCTGGGTAGTGCGCAGAATCGGCAACATATGATGCTGGGTGAGATAGACTGCCATAGCTTGTACCCGCGGACCATATTGCGTGGTGGCTGTAACGCCTTCTGGAAAGTCGCTCCGGTGCACCTTGCCGCAGGTGCAGTGTGCTTCCAGAGCGCGATGTTCGGTGACTTCAACCTGCTGCGGCGGTATATCGAAGACCTGACGGGCTTCCGATATATGGGCATCGTCCAGAGTGCAGCCACAGGCATCGCAGGTTGCTGGCAAGGGATGGTTGACCACATGATCCGGTTCGGAGACGCGTTCGAGCGATGAGCCTTTGTGGCCTTTCTGCCCACCCTTGGGGTGCTGCCCCGCCTGGCGCAGAGATTTAGGAGCGGGTTTGCGCAGGCTATCTGAGGAAGGCGGCTTGCTGGAATTATGACTGTCTTTGGCCAGGCGGACTTCGAGTGCCGTGATGCGTGATTTCAATTCCGCGTTTTCCGCGAGAAGAAATCGGATCAGATCATCCTTGGCGGCGTGATCCATCGCACTCAGGTCAGGCTGGTCCATATCGTCCTTGTGATTTGATAACTTGCGGTATTTTACATCAAAACGAAGCGTGGAGC
>JAAOMR010000400.1 GCA_018853935.1 Acidithiobacillus ferrivorans | reverse complement strand
CGCTATAACGACCATACACATCCGGGGTTGTGGTGTCCCCCTCAATGAGGCTCGCCTTGCCGAACCGCTGCAGGGCCATATCCACCAGCAACGCGGCCACCACCGATTTACCCACGCCGCCCTTGTCTCCATGTGAAAAAATAATCATCCGCTTCATGTCAGGCTCCTTGCCGATAAAAGGTACCGCTTCATCCTTCTATCGGCAGGCCGGAACCTGATGGCGGTTATGGCGGTTATTTTATTTCGCGAGATTCAGTCCGTAGGGATTGTTACCGCCTTTGGGGTCCCGATACCTGCACATGCTGGCATCCCACTCCCAGCCATCTTCGATTCGCTTGTATCCATCTGGCAAGGTCTTTATCAGAACCTTTTTCCCCTCGCGGGCGTCCCAAACCATGTCTTCCCGGACAAAACGAAAACCGCTTATTAGCGTTGCCGGGTCCCGATAGTCCCGCAAACCGCTGTCATAGACAAAGCCGTCAGATTCGCGGACATCACCATTCAACGGCTTTTCTGTCTTCGCTGCTTGCGCTGGCGCAGTTTTAGTCTCGCTACCACCAGATGTCGCGGCAGGGGCTTTGGGAATATTGTCTTTGTCGGGGTATGGCTGACCTGTAGACATCTCCGCCTTCCACCTGATTTCCGCTTGCCGGTAGGCTTCCCTCACGATTTTATAGGCCGTCTTCCGGTCAAAGCCCCGGTCAACAATGGCCCGCACGTACCATATTCTCGGATCGCCAAATTTTGCCACCGCTACAAGTTCACGAATAATGGCCGACGTCATGGATTTTTTTGACACCATGCCGTCAGGCCGCTTCCCGGCAATTTTGCGGAAATCCTGCGCCAGATCATCCAGAACTGCCGGATCACACTGGCTGCTTCTTGTCTGCGTCATCGTATTCTCCTTGCCGTTTCATAGCTTCACCTTGTATTGGGAATAGTCAGACCTGATGCGGGTTTTTCACTCCGGTTATGGCGCGGTTATGGTCCGCTGGTTACCCATTGCGCTCAGGATGTGCCCAGTTATGGGACGATCGCGCCACTGACGGAACGGATATGGTATGGGCAGCCCATGGAAGTCTCCCGTTATCCACAGATATGGTCTGGTCATTACACTATTGCCACGATGATGGGACGGTGGGGACGTATGGTGGGCAAATCGTGGTCGCCGCTTCGTGAATTGTTGGGCAGGGTAGGGGATATGTAAACAAAGGCACGGCTACGCCGACCTTCATTTAATATCCCACCTGCTCAGGGCAAGCCCCGAGACCCCATCCTGCTTCGCGCTTCGCTTGTCGCAGGGTTGCCGTTGGCGATTATTATTGGCGCTCACTGTTCGTCAGACCAGCGCTTTGTCTCTGGGCTTGTTCAGACTTGCATTCGCCAGCGAAACCCTTGCCATCAGCTAACCGTTCCCCTTGCCGGACTGGTAGAGGTCTACACCTTCTAGTAGCCGCTATTTGATAGATTTCGCTGCAAGCAGCAGGGAATCTGACCAGATAAAGATTCAATCAATAGGCATTATTAGACGGATTACTAGACACTTCTTCTATCCAATGAAGGGCATTTAACATGTTGATTTTATTTTTTACAATACCATCAATTTGGTCGCTCGAAAACCCCAATAGTCCTAGCATGTAAATCACAGTGATGCCCCACAAAACCTCTGTTAGATGCCATATATGTAGGACATCGTTATCCGTTTCCGATCGATCTATCTGGTGCGCAAGAAGGGTTCTGGTGTTTATAAAATTATCGACTATAATATTTCTGTCGATTATACGATCAGAAAGACACTGAGGCATCGCATCTAAAACGTCACTCAACCTCTGCCGCAAGCTAGGCTCATTCATGCCGCCAATACGATTGCGCATGCGGTTGCCAGTTTCATTTTTTGGTAGCACGCCAAATATCAATCCCTTTATATTGTTAAATTCATCCTCAGGTATTGATAACTTTGTTTTACCACGGTTTCTCTGCAAGGCTTCAAGGGAGCTTATCAGAAAGAAAAAACTTTGTTCAGGGCGTTTATCACCAGAGATTTTGACACCAGAGTTTATTACAACATCAATCGTGAAACGGTTTTTATTATAAAAATTATGCCATGTCCTAACAAAATAATGGACGTTTTCGTCGGGCAGCCCACAAAATGAAAACAGCATATCATGGTGTGGATTCCCTATTTTTTTGGTAGCATATCCAGATTGAGAAAAGAACATTTCTATATTTTCATCTTGTCCACAGGCATCCGTGGCAGTAGCTTGAAATTGAACTATCGGCACTGGATAACCGAGAGAAAATTCTAGCATGGTTTTCAAGGAATGGGATACACCGAGAATTACTTCATCCAGATCACCGGCAGGTCTTTTTGTAATTATAGATATGGTAGCACTTTCTTTAACGCTCGCTGATAACTCGAAAATTGAAAATGGAGCCTGAGCCCCTATGCCAAGACTTATTTTATCACCATCAATCTCAAATTCTACAGGATTGACACGATCCCATATGAATCCGGCATCATGACCAGTTGCGGGGCGAATCCCTGTGCGACACATGAACTGAGCATAATTATGTATTGATAACCGGAAGTTGTTGAATTTTGAATCATTGCATAAATGTGCACCAACCACACACTGCCTTGCAACTATCTTACTGCTAGAATAAACACCATGCTCTGAGAAGGTTGTGTCACCAAGAACCTCATAACAATCTAATAAGCTGATTTTTAATCCACCGTCAATGATTCCATGTATTAGTTTTGATGCACTAAAATCTTTTTTTGCAAATTCTACATCAATAGGCTGAAACAATGTGACAGAAACACCATTTTTTGGATCAAATATCAATGTTCCAGGAACCTTATTATCTTGACAAGGCCTCCACCATATGCCATTCCTTTCAAAAGGTTCGAGCATGGTCATATTCTTTTTAGCCATATTCCCTCGTAGCTACAAACATGAATATCATTATTTTGCTGATCACTGCCAATAATGATATATGATATTTCTTAATGAAAATGGAACATTTGTACCGCACGGATCAGCCTCGGTCCCCCTCTCTCTCTCTCTCCAACCCGCCTTTTCGTGATATAACATCACAAAAGCTAAGGGGACACCATGCCACGCGGACCAGCCAAGAAGAAAATCGAAGACACCACCAGCCAGAGCCTGCAATCCAAGCTCTGGGCTACTGCCGACAAGCTGTGCGGATACATGGACGCAGCCGATTACAAGCACGTGGTGCTGGGGCTCATTTTCCTGAAGTACATTTCGGATTGCTTTGCCCAGCGGCATGCGGAAATTGTCGCTGAAGGGGACAGACGGTCCATGTGCTAGAATCGAGGCAAGGATATATCCTAGTATAGCAAGCAGACTGTCTCATGTGGACCGTTGCAACGAGGTACGCTCATGCCACCAGAAAAACCACGAACATCATCCAAGCCTCAGCTTCCCAAGACAAGACTTATATTTCGTAGGGCTATCGTGAAACGGAAGCACCATGATTGGCCTGATCGTCCTGTGCCAATCTTGATAGCTTTCACGGAGACCGATGAGGCATGCCCCTTCGTAATACTAAATGGTGATAATGCTATCGCAGAAGTAGCAAGCAGAGCGTCTGCGCTATATCTAGCTAAGACCGAGGCACTGAAGTGCTTGACGATAATTCAATTCTTAAAGGACCTAGCGGCTACCAAAGATGATCCGAACGAGGATAATCTAATAAATCGGGCCTTATTCGACTCTGCTGTCGTATGGTATTCAAAGCTATATATTGATTCGGATGCGGGCCGTATCAAACTTGAAGGCAGAAAGGTATACCAGAGACATCCTGAATACCTTGCTCTGCACAACAAAATAATTGAGATAAGACATAAGTCTATAGCTCACCAAACGGGAAGATTTGAGGGCGTAATCCCCTATGTTGCGCTAATGCCAGATGAAGAAAACAAAGACATTATAGAGTTATATTATGATGTAGTCTATCCCAAGTTATTTGATGATAAATTGTTAGATTCATTTTTAGAAATGGCGCACACTACTGCTAGACAAATTGATGCTATGATAATTAGGGCTGAGGCACGCGTACTAAAGGAAGTAGACAAAATGGGCTTGGATTACTTGTATTCCCATGCCATGAAATTCTATCCCGGTGGAAAAAAAGAAAAGGGTGACCAAATAACGATTGAGGAAAATCCAGTCGCTAACAATTTTGCTACATTTGTGAGACATCATAGTTAAGACCTAACCCTTTAGTCTGGTCGAGACCGCCGTCCGGCCCCGGATATCTCATTCAAGAGGTGCGCCATGTGTGGGTGTTACGCCGTCGATTCGGCTGCTGTACTTACCGAGAGTGTACAACCGGTGCCGACCTGACGTTTGCCACTTTCCATGCTATAACATCAAAAACGATCAGGAAATCACCATGTCGCGCGTACCAGCCAAGAAAAAGACCGAAGACACCAGCAATCAAAGCCTCGAATCCAAACTCTGGGCCACCGCTGACAAGCTGCGCGGGCATCTGGATGCTGCTGACTACAAGCATGTCGTGCTGGGCCTTATCTTCCTAAAATACATCTCTGACCGCTTTGCCCAACGGCATGCCGAAATTCTGGCTGAGGGCGACCTTGCAGGCGGCGATGGCGCCGACCCCGAAGACCGCGACGAATACACGGCGGAAGGCGTGTTCTGGGTGCCCGCATCCACCCGCTGGCATGTGGTGCAGGCTGCCGCCAAACAGACGGACATCGGCAAGCGCATTGATGACGCCATGACCGAGATCGAAAGGGAAAACCCCAAGCTGAAAGGCATCCTGCCCAAGGGGTACGCCCGCCCTACTCTGGATCAACGCCGCCTGGGGGAACTGGTGGACCTGATTGGCACCATTGGCCTGGGGACGGCTGAACACCAGGCACGAGACACACTGGGTCGTGTCTATGAGTATTTTCTGGGCATGTTCGCCAGCGCGGAAGGCAAACGGGGTGGCGAGTTCTACACCCCGGCTTCCGTGGTGCGGGTGTTGGTCACCATGCTGGCCCCATACAAAGGCCGCATCTATGACCCTTGTTGCGGGTCGGGAGGCATGTTCGTCCAGTCGGAAAAGTTCATCGAAGCCCATGGCGGCAAAGTCGGCGACATCAGCGTCTATGGTGAGGAATCCAATCCCAACACCTGGAAACTCGCTCTCATGAACCTGGCTATTCGCGGCATTGAGGCCGACCTGGGGCCGGAAGCGGCGGACACCTTTCATAAAGACCTGCATCCCGATCTGCGGGCGGACTACATCCTCGCCAATCCGCCCTTTAATATATCGGATTGGGGCGGCGACCTGCTGCGGGACGACAAACGCTGGCAATACGGGGTGCCGCCCACGGGCAATGCCAACTTTGCATGGATGCAGCACATGGTCCATCACCTGGCACCCTACGGCATCGCCGGTTTTGTGCTGGCGAATGGTTCCATGTCATCCAACACCAGTGGTGAGGGCGAAATCCGCAAGAACCTTATCGAAGCGGATATGGTGGACTGCATGGTGGCCCTCCCCGGCCAGCTATTTTACAGCACCCAGATCCCCGTGTGCCTGTGGTTCCTGGCGAAGAACCGGGATGACGGACGCGGCATGGCTGGCAAGGAACTGTTTGAACGCACCGGCGAGGTGCTGTTCATCGATGCCCGCAACATGGGCTTCATGGCCGACCGCACCCATCGGGAATTGACCGACGAGGACATCCAGAAGATCGCCGATACCTACCACAACTGGCGCGGCGATGGTACAGAGGAATATGCCGATGTTCCGGGCTTCTGCAAGGCGGCCAGCATCGATGATATCCGTAAGAACGGCCATGTCCTGACGCCGGGGCGATACGTTGGTGCTGCCGCCAAGGATGACGACGGGGAACCCTTTGAGGAAAAGATGGATCGGCTGACCAAAGAACTGTCCGCACAGTTGGCTGAAGGACGGCGCCTGGAAGATGAGATGCTGAAGAATTTTCGGGTGTTGGGTTACGAGCTAGGATAAACAATGACTACCATGATTCCGACGGGACAGTATATTGGCAAATATACGAATATATCGAAGGGTCTATCTTCGTTAATATGCCTAAATGTTGATTCCAC
Organism: Acidithiobacillus ferrivorans; assembly: GCA_018853935.1. GTDB lineage: Bacteria > Pseudomonadota > Gammaproteobacteria > Acidithiobacillales > Acidithiobacillaceae > Acidithiobacillus > Acidithiobacillus ferrivorans. The sequence continues at coordinate 12,228 of JAAOMR010000400.1, read as the reverse complement.
AGAGGAAGCCAGATATGAAATCTATGCCACCATTTTTTCAGGGATAGGATTACTATATACTGTATCGTTCAGCATCAGCAACGACGATGTGAAAGATAACAAGTGGGTTAAAGTTACGGAAATAGATGAGTATGAAGGGACTGAAAAAGTCTTAAAAAGAAAAGATCGCGACCAAAGGACTTACAATGAAGCAGACCTGCTCGTCACCTATCAGTACGGCCTACGCATCAACTGGAGACTGCCTGATGGCACCGAGGGGCAAACTGAGGGGTTGACGTGCAACCAAAGTCAAGAATCAACGTGGCATACAGATACATTATCATGGGACGACTTTCATTCTCATGTGAATACCAATTTTTTTAATCGAAGATATGTTTTTAGAGGGCAACCGGCGCACTATCGATTGCGAACATCGTTTCATAGAACAAATAGAGCTAATATAGGTCGTTACTTCAGAGAAAACGTTCCGTTGCTGCAAAGATACATAAGCGCTATCCACCCGGATTTCGCATCCATAGATAGTGATGAAAAATTCTTGTCGCTTCTCACGTTGTTGCAGCATCACGGATATCCAACGCCGATCCTAGATTGGACACTATCGCCCTATATTGCTGCGTATTTTGCATTTTTTTACGCCGCAAGCCAGGATGACGATACTGTACGGATACTCGCATTTGATAGGAAGGGCTACTCAGCCGATTTTCAACAATTTAATCACATATCAGACATGACTCTGCATGTATCATTTTTTGATACGCCTGCGCTGCATAACCCACGATGCATTCCACAACAGTCAATATCCTGCATATCCACGATTGATGATATTGAAAAATATATAGAAATTCAGGAGAGCACATACAATAAACGTTACTTGTCAGCCTTTTCCATATCCAGACAGGACACCCAAAAGGCTCTCAATGATTTGCACCTAATGGGGATAAATCACGCCACCTTATTCCCAGGGCTTGACGGGATATGTAGTTACATGAAGCAGGCACATTTCGGCGGGTAATAATGTTGTCACAGCACAGCATCAGGGGCTGACAGAGGATACAAATGCTGAAAAATTGGGAACAGCTAATATATACCGAAGCGGTCATGGTGAACCCCCGCGTTCACCTCGAAAAAGGTAAGCCATACCCGTTTCTGGATATGGCTTCAGTGGACCCCTCCTCTCGATGTGCTTGGACAGCGGAATGGCGACAATTCGCTGGTGGTGGGGCACGTTTCGCCGTCGGTGACACTCTGCTTGCCCGAATAACCCCTTGTCTTGAAAATGGCAAAATTGCTCGCTATTGCGGCCAATTCGCGCATGAAGCCCACGGATCAACCGAGTTTATTGTGATTCGTGGACGCGAAGGCATCACAGATTCTGCATACGCTTACTACCTTACCAAGTCGGAAGGGGTTAGTGGTTACGCTATAAGTCAAATGACGGGGACATCGGGCCGTCAAAGGGTGCCCACAGAATCCCTTAGCAATCTGGTAGTTCCCATACCACCTCTACCCGAACAACGCCGCATCGCCCACATCCTGGGCACTTTGGACGACATGATCGAGAACAACCGCAAGACGGCGAAGACCCTGGAAGCCATGGCGCAGGCTATCTTCAAATCGTGGTTCGTGGACTTCGACCCGGTACGCGCAAAGATGGCCGGGGAATCCCGAGAAAGCATCTGCAAGCGGCTGAAGCTCACGCCCGAGATTCTGGACCTGTTTCCTGATCGGTTGGTGGACTCGGAATTGGGGGAGATTCCTGAGGGGTGGCGGGTAGACTCAATATATCAGATTGCTGATGTCATATATGGTGCACCTTTCAACTCATCCGAGTTCAATGCGCGGCAGGTTGGTGAACCACTCATCCGTATTCGCGACCTAACCACTGAAGTTCCGGGGGTTTGGACTACCGAAACGCATCCGAAAGGCTACAAAGTAAAGCGTGGTGATATAGTAGTCGGCATGGACGGTGAATTCCGCGCTCATCTTTGGGGCGGCGCAGAGGCTTGGTTAAACCAACGAGTATGTATTTTTGCACCCAAGAAAAGCTTTTCATCACTATTCGTTCGCAATAGTATTGTGAATTTATTGGCTCACGTTGAGGCCACAGAAACTGCGACCACAGTAATCCATATAGGAAAAAATGACATAGATTTATTTTTTGTCATGATACCAGAAAATAATTTACTTCATACCTTCAACAAGTTTTATCAGCCTTTTTATGATGCTATTGTAAGATCAAAGTGGGAAACACACAAACTGGGCGACACCCGCGACACTCTTCTACCAAAACTCATATCCGGCGAAATCCGCGTATCTGACGTAGCCTCTATTATTGGTGGTTCCATTAGAGAACCACACATAGATGGCTCATCCAAGGTTACCGCATGAATCACATAACAACCTGCTTTCCAGATAGCCAGACTATTATTACCGCTGTGGCCACGATCATCGCAGCCGTTGGTGGCGGCTGGATAAGTGGACAGTTTGTTTTGAAAGGTCAGCATATGGCCGCAGACATCGCATACAAGAGGTCCTGCCAGATCGTTCTTATAGAGATGCTTGAGAATCTTGAGAATCTGTCCGGGCAGATCGCGGTATTGAAAATGAATACAGACACATCTATCCCTGTGAATATTAACCTTGATCTCGCTACAGATTCCTATTTCCGATATGAGCAGGACATTATCGGCGGTGGAAAACTTGATAATTTTATCAATATCAGAAAGGCCGTCGCCGCGATCCGGCACGCTCAGTTGTTGGCGTCCATGTTAAAGATTGGTGTGCAATTTGACCAAAAAAAGCACAAGGATGCTCTTATAAATGTCGTAAAGACAATCTTGGAAGCATCAGCACTATTGGCTGGCGCGCTACCCGGCAACGTTTCAAACGATATCACCGGAAATATCGTGACAAACGCGCGTAATGGATTGGCAGAATTAGAAAGTAGCCGTCATTCCATAGTTCTTCATGTACCTATCACTGAGTCCGCTGCATGGCCTACCTGGGGGGACGTGACAGGTGCATAAGTCTTTCAACGAATCCACCATTGAGCACCATGCCATCGCCCTGTTCCGGGAACTGGGCTACGCCTACGCGCATGGCCCCGACATCGGCCCGGATAGCGACCATCCCGAACGCAAGAGCTACGAAGAAACCCTGCTGCTGGAACGCCTGCGCACCGCCATCCACACGCTCAACCCCGCCGTGCCCAAAGACATCCGCGACGAAGCCCTGCGCATGGTGCGGGATGCCGCCCACGGGGGTCTCGTCACGCAAAACAACCTCATCCAGCGCATGCTGGTGGAAGGCGTGCGGGTGGCGCATCAGGTGGACGGTGAAGAACGCGGCATCATCGTCCGCCTCATCGACTACGACCATCCCGAAAAGAACGATTTTCTGGTGGTCAACCAGTACACCGTCATCCACGACCGCATCAACCGCCGGGCAGACCTGGTGGTCTTTATCAACGGCATGCCCCTGGGCCTCTTTGAACTGAAAAACATGGCCGATGCCAATGCTACCGTGCGCAAAGCCTGGAACCAGTTGCAGACCTATCAGGCGGACATTCCGAACCTCATGGCCTACAACGCCGTACTGGTCATCAGCGATGGCCTCAAAGCCGCTATGGGCTGCCTGGGTGCCCCTTACGAACGCTTTCTGCCGTGGAAGACTATCGATGGGCAGGAACTCATGGACCGGGGCGACGATCCCCTGCGTTTTCTGATTCACGGTATCTTTGAGCCAAAACGCTTTCTCGATATGCTGCGGTACTTCATCGCCTTTGAAGACGACGGCCGCAAACTCAGCAAGAAGATCGCCGCCTATCATCAATTCCACGCCGCCCATAAAGCCCTGCTGACCACGCTGGCCGCTGCCGGCATCGGTGGCGACCGCCGGGGTGGTGTGGTCTGGCATACCCAGGGGTCCGGCAAGAGCCTCACCATGCTCTTCTTCGCGGGCATGCTTATTCAGCACCCGGCGCTGGAAAACCCCACGATCCTCATGCTCACCGACCGCACGAACCTGGACACCCAGTTGTTCGATACCTTTGCGGCGGGCAGCCAGCTTTTACGGCAAGACCCGCAACAGGCCGACAGCGTCAGCGATATCCGGGATCTGCTGCAAAGGGCTTCCGGTGGCGTCCTCTTCAGCACCATCCAGAAGTTCCAGAAAGACCGGGATAACCCATTGGGTGCCCATCCCGTGCTGTCCGACCGCCGGAACATCATCGTCATGGTGGACGAGGCCCAGCGCAGCCAGTACGAGATTCTGGATGGTTACGCCGCCAACCTGCGGGCGGCCTTGCCCAACGCCACCTTCGTGGCCTTCACCGGCACCCCGCTGGAACTGGATGACCGGGACACCCGCGTGGTGTTCGGGGACTACATCGACATCTACGACATCCAGCGTGCCGTCGAGGATGGGGCCACCGTCCCGATTTATTATGAAAGCCGCCTGGTGCGCCTCAACCTGCCGGAAGACCAGCGGCCCCTCATCGACAGCACCTTTGAGGAAATCACCGAAGACGACGAGCAGGAAAACAAGGAACGCCTCAAAACCCGCTGGGCGCAACTGGAAGCCCTGGTGGGCGCCCCCAAGCGGGTGGAACAGATTGCCGCCGATATGCTGGACCATTGGGAAAAACGCAAGAGCATCCTGTCCGGCAAGGCCATGATCGTCGCCATGAGCCGCCGCATCGCCGTGGAACTCTATGATGCCATCATCCAGTTGCGTCCCGACTGGCGCGGTGACGACGACACGCAAGGCCGGATCAAGGTGGTCATGACCGGTTCCGCCAGCGACCCCATCGAATGGAAGCCGCACATCCGCAGCAAGGCCGGCAATGAAGCCATCGCCGACCGCCTGAAAGACCCAGAAGACCCGCTAGAGATCGTCATCGTGCGGGACATGTGGCTGACCGGTTTCGACGCCCCGGCGCTCAACACCCTCTATGTGGACAAGCCCATGCGTGGGCACACGCTCATGCAGGCCATCGCCCGCGTCAATCGGGTATTTACCAATAAGTCTGGCGGCCTGGTGGTGGACTACATCGGCATCGCCCAGGACCTGAAAAACGCCATTGCGACGTACACCCGATCCGGTGGCAAGGGCAATCCGGCGGAAACCGTGCAGGAAGCCATCAAGGTGCTGCTGGAAAAGCTCGACATCTGCCGCAGCATTTTTCATGGGTGCGACTATCAGGATTACCTGACCGGGGACGGGTCAGAAAAGGTGGCCACCTTGCGTAAGGCCACCGAATTCATCCTGTCCCAGGAACTCACGGAAGACGGCCTCAAACGCCGTTTCCGCAATGCCACATCGGGGCTCAGAAAGGCCACTACGCTGGCGGCGGGCGACGACATCGTGGAACGCTGCCGGACCGAGATCATCTTCTTCCTGAGCGTCCGCGCCACCCTGGACAAGGCCAGCGATGCGGAATCCCTGGTGGAAGAGCAGGAATACGCTATCCGCCAGTTGATCGACCAGTCCATCGCCCCGGAAGGTGTGGTGGACCTGTATGCGGTGGCGGGCCTGCCCAAAAGCGAAATATCTCTGCTGTCCGATGAATTCATCCACCAGATCGAGGCCATGCCCGAAAAAAATCTGGCGCTGGAAATGCTGCGCCGCCTGTTGCAGGACAAGGTGCGCAAGGAAGGCAAAGGCAACCTGATTCAGAGTAAGGCGTTTTCGGAAAAGCTGGATGAAGCCCTGCGCAAATACCACAACCGCTCGGTGGATACCGTCGAGGTGATGCAGGAACTCATCGAGCTGGCGAAAGCATTACAGGCGCTGGATCAACGCCATGCAGAACTGGGTTTGAGCAAGGACGAAGCGGCATTTTATGATGCCCTGGCGACCAATGATTCCGCTGTACAGGCCATGGGTGACGAGGCCCTGAAAATGATTGCCAAGGAAGTGGCCGATACCGTGCGCCAGAACACGCGCATCGACTGGTCCATCCGGGAACAGGCCCGGGCGCATTTGCGACGGATGGTGAAGCGGGTTTTACGGAAACATGGTTATCCACCTGATATGCAGGAAGGGGCGGTGGATATGGTTATTGAACAGGCTGAGGGGTTGGTGGGGTGACCAAGCTGTAGGCTGTTCCGCTAGTCTGCTGGATGAGCAAAATTAGCTAATTTCAAGGTATATATCATGCAGAGTCGCCGAACATCAGAACAGGCAATTTCAGAAGATGGTGAAACATCAAGACTGCTAAATTCTATTAAATTAAAAGTTGGTTCAATACGCCGCGCAAAGCAAATGTTTTCCGCGCAGCTTGCCCCTGATTTCAATATATTTAACTACTTATGCTCTGATGAAATGGGCATATCTCGTGTTTTTGCTGACCTTCTTGATCCAAATGGACTTCATGGACAAAATAAAATTTTTCTTGATGAATTTTCAAAGAAATTAGGTGAGGATTACCAGTGGATATCCTCTGCCAATGATTGGAAAGTGAAAACAGAAAAACAAACCGATGAAAAAAAACGTATAGATATATACCTAAATTCATCAATTGGTGTCATTGGCATAGAAAACAAACCTCGGGCACGCGACCAGAATAACCAGCTTTCAGACTATGCAGAATATCTAAAAAATAATTCTGGTGGCAAAAAGTGGTTGTTGATTTACATAAGCAACACGCCGCCATGTGAAGACAGCATGTGCAAAAGTGATAGAGACCGCTTTAACAGATTAAAAAATTATGTGGAACTGGACTTCAATGCCATAAATGATTGGTTAAGTATCTGCGCATCCAAGGCAAAAGCTCTTTCAGTGCGCGTTTTCATAGAAAACCTAATAGAACATATACGCACCAATATCAACAAGGAAACCGACATGACGGAAGAGGCGGAAGTTTTAAAGGAGGTTGGCAGCTCAACAGATAGCATTTCTGCCGCTTTTCATATTTATAGGTCAGTACCAAAGCTTAGGCAAATGCTCATGGAATCATTTAGAGTGGGTTTGCAAAGACGCCTTGCAGAAAATGGGTATTTTCTAGTTTGGGAGGAGGTGCCGATCGCGCGTGCAGCAAGATATTCTGGTTTTGGTATAAAAAAACTGGAAACTCAAGACAAATATTTAAGATTTGAATTTGGCTCACCTTCGTTTAATAGTTTACTTTGGGGGGTAAAACAGCAGGGTGAGAAAACATGTGATGATAAGACGATATGGCCTGCTATAAGCCAGTTTATGTCTGATCAATTTGCTGGTGGCAAGCATAATAGCGTCTGGTGGCCCTGGTATTCACTTGATCACGGACTTGGCTCTGGTTTCAATGACTGGTGGGATTCAGAAGCGCCGTGGATTGCCATAAATGATGGAACTTTGTCGGAAAAAATTCTTGGTAGAGCCAAAGATTTTTATAACTTATTTGGCGATAAAATTGACATTTTATTGCCGAGAGACGCATCGCAGAATAAATGATACGCAAACAACTCGCTGATTGGTACCAAGCTGTTGGCCCATACGCATGCGTTTTAATTTTTTATAGATTAGGGCGCTGTGGATTTTCCTTAAAGCTATCACTCACAGCACATCCACCACAACTGCCGTCCCATACGCTGTCACTTCATTCATGGCCTGCCCTTGGCCTGTATCAAACTCGCCAGAATCAAATCGCATCCCCAGAACGGCATTCGCACCGAGGGATCGGGCATGGTCGGCCAGTTGTACCAGGGCATCATCCCGGGTCTGGGCAATCATTTTGAGATAGCCTGCCTGCTTCCCACCAAAGAAGGCGCGGACGCCACCAAGGAAATTGCCGACGATATTTCGGGATCGGACACCCGTGCCGTAGACCGCCCCGATGACACGGACCACACGCATGCCCGGGCAGTCGTTGATGGTCAGTATAAGGATGAGGCTTTGTTCGGCGGCCATGCGGTTTCCCTTTCTATGGAGGACTGCAATCCATTTACTGATCACAGCATACCCTTATGGGGGCCAGTATGCTGGACAGGCCGTCAATCGGCAACATGCCGCGCTTACTTTCGCAACCCACGCCAGTATCATCATATCTATGTTTTCTAACGCTGATTCATTTGTGAACGTGATCATTGCTAGACAGAGTTTAAGGTGAATGCTCAAACGACCTGCGGCGTAACATTGTCCTTGGTGTCGGCACAGTGACGCCGTGGCTGCCGCCGTCCACGTTCATAGAGCGCCTGCAAATCGCTGCGCACCACATTGTGCTGCCTGTTCGATGATGACGATGGTCGCAATGGGGGTGCCCCGCGCCGTTCACGTCGCTGCAGCAGAGCATGACGATGCTTCTGGGTTGCCCAGGCGTCCAGCAAGGCCGCTTCCGTTATATCAGATCAACAATCCACCTGATCGCGCAGATCGGCTCCTGGCTTGAAATGCACCGCTTTTTTGGGCGGCACATGAACTCGTTCGCCCGACTTGGGATTGCGTCCCAACCTTGCGGGTATATCGTGCAAACTAAAAGAACCAAATCCGCGAATTTCCACGCGCCCACCTGCAGCCAGAGCATCCGCCAATGTGTCGAGGATATGATTCACAGATTCTTCTATAACCTCGTGATCCAGGGAACCAGTAATGCTTTGTTTCTTGAGTTTTGTGTGCAGATTTTTAATCAATTCTGACTTGACCATGTCACCCTCAAATTGTTAGATATTTTTTTCTTTTTTTTCTTTTGTCCTCAAACCAGCACAGCCATCCGGGCCGTATTCCGAAACAGATCATCCTGGATAACGGGCAGTCCGGGGCCACTCAGCCGGATACACCATGCCACACCATGCTGATCCTCATAGATCATGGCGCAGGTGTCCGGGTGATGGGCTGCCATAATTTTAACAAGGGCCATAGCCTTGATGGACTTTTGCTCAATGGGCAGGGTGGGTAGCAAAAGCACCTGATTACGATCCATAGTTGCCACCACCAAATTTCCGCCCCATCGCCCGGCTGACTGCTGCCTTTTCACCATGGCTCCCGCCGATACGCAGATTTCCCGCTGTTTCGGATCAAGTCCAGCCAACAGCGGAATGATCGGTGAAAGCTCCACGGTCCTAGACTTTCTAGACTTTGGAAGGACGCCGTCCGCGTTTCCCCTTACCGTGTTCTTCCAGCAGCTTTGCACCTTGATTCTGCAGAGTTTCGGGATCTTCAGCTAACGCCAGTTCAATGGCGGCAATGAAGTGACGCTGATCCCATTCAGGGGCGAGTGCATAGGCTGCACGTGCAAAGCGTTTTCCCTGTTCAACCTGATCCTTGCGAACGGAAGCAGAAGGCTTCTGCATCAGTCGTTTTTTTGCTTCCTCAATTTTCGCTATCGCTGCACGCTGCCGTTCCACGATCTCTGCATGCTTCTTTTCCAAATCCGCCAGACGCTGTTCCGCTGTGCGACGCACCCGTGTTTTTTTACTTTCTTCCATAATCATAATCCTCAGTGATTGACTTTATCCGCCAATTCCTTGGCGGGTTTGAACTTGATGGCTTTCTTTGCCGGGATGTCGTAATCCTGTCCCGTGGCAGGATTACGACCCTTGCGAGCTGCTTTCTCTACCATGGTGTTCTCAATATTAAATGGAATAATGCCACTTTATAGTGCCTGCAGAGTCCACGCAACACATAAACCGCAATGAGGCTATGCCGTAGCCTTGCGTGGATACTTTTCAGGCATTTGCAGCAGGCTTGCAGCCAGCAAGGTCTGGATTGCAGATCTGCTTGAACGAATGGCTCGCTGTAAAAGTGACCACCCGTCGTGCCGCGATCTCAACGGACACGCCATTTTTTGGATTGCGGCCCGGTCGTGCCCGTTTGTCCAGAATGTTAAACCTCCCAAAGCCGGATAACTGAACTTCTTCGCCGGACGCCAACGTCTCGCGGATCGTATTGAACAAGGCGTCCACCAGCCGTTTATTTTCTGTATGGGTTAATCCACCCATTTCGTACAAATGGTCCGTTAAATCTTTCTTTGTGACCGTCATAATTCTTTCCACATCCTCTGTAGTGACCTGTGTGCCGACGATAATTCCTTGATAAGAAACTCATGCCCTTCCGAACGGGAAAAACATTCATCACGCGCTTCCCTGTACGCCCCTTGAAAGTCGCGGAACATGGCTTTGCGCTTGTCTTTCCCGGTCCTGATGAACAGCTCGTCATAGTACGCCATGATATCCATCGCAAAAGTGCTGGCAACAATAATGGCCGCATTGGTGGCATATTCCGCCATCAGGTCGGGACCGTAGCTGTCCATCGTCATGATGAATTCATCCGATGGCAGCATGTCATACAGCTTACGCATCATCTTGTGAGCCTGCTTGCCTTTCCCGATCAATGCGTCAGCAGCTTCCTGGGAACAATCAGCAGGATAACGCCTGGCATCATAAATCAGCACATTGGCGGCGTCCGTCAGTGCATCGAGGCCATCCAGGGTGCGCAGCAGGTGGGTCGTCGGCAGATCGCTATCTGGGCGATCAGTCGTAGGTATGAGGTACATACCGCCGGCCTGAATGACCATCATGAGCACGTCGACAAGATCGCCTTTATGGTCTCGCAGACGAAATGCAGGGCCGCCGCCACCTGCAGGGCCTGGATCCTTGCGATGGGGTTTTACAGTGTTGTCTTTGGGGCTTTTAGGGAATGGATGAACGTTGGTCATGGTTGAGAATTTAGAGTTTGTGGAACAGCACGGGAAAATATCACCAACTGGTGGCCTTCACCACCCCGCCGGATGCTGCAGTACCCGCTAGCCCGTGTTCACTGCACAAATTCCCGCCACTGCAAGGCGGTCCCGGACTGCATCAATGACACGTCGGCGATCCGGCAAGGCTAGAAGACGGCCTATGCGTTCCCCTGCAGGGTGCAACCCGCCATATACATCTCTAACAGTGGCGATTTTTGCTGTGCGCACCACCGATGCCGCCGATAGTCCGACACCTGCGAGATCGGCAATCTCAACATCTCCAGACCACCCCCTGTTTTCCGCGCTGGTGATCATGAGCACCCATAGCAGGCGTGGATTTCCCGTGCCGTTGCTGATTGCAATTACCAGGGCGGGGCGGTACTGATGAACAGGTCGGTTGGTATAGGGGAACGGTAGCCTTACGACATCCCAAACTTCACAACTGCCCATAAGCCCGCCGATCTGCTTCGCTGTCCCATTCGGAAAATAGCACGAAGGGGTCTTCCTCAGCTTCTTGATTTGCTTTGCTCAGAAGGACCCGGCCATCCTCGATGCTGTAGGCAAGCGCATCCCCTCACGAAGATGTAATGCGACCCGCACCGGCTGCGGAATGGTGGTTTGGGCTTTGCTGGTCAGTTTGCTGGTAATCATGGCGGTCATCCCTGCGGGTTCCGAGACGGCTTTGCGGCCTGCAGGGCTTATGGTAAGGATATTCCTTGCTGGCTGCAAGCCTTGCAGGCCGCAAGCCTCGGTCCTGATGAACGGCTCATAATAATACGCCATGATATCCATATCCATCGCAGTTGGGTGACGTTTACCGGACATGGAATGATCGACGCGTTGGTGGACAGAATCAGGGCCAGAAACGGCCCCAAAGGTGTCCAGAAGCGAGGTGTCGAATAAAAATCCCCGCAGCAAGCTGCGGGGTATTCCCTCAGCCGCTATTTGCTAGATTTCGCTGCAAGCAGCGGGGAATCAGACCCGAAGAGATTAAATAGTGGCGCAACAGCAACACGCCACCGTCATGACCGCCTTTACCAACTATAGTCAGCAGCACCTGTTAAAGCAGTATTTCGGCTGCTTCCATTGCTACCGACAGTAACTGCAGCCGCCCAGTTGTGGTTAAACCTGCGCTGGTACGTAAAGGCGAAAGCGCTTTGACCATTATAGTCAGAGACTCCACCCGCAATACTGTTCACTCCCTGTCCCGCCGCGGCTTCTGCTGCTGCACCGGCTGCGGCACCGTCCACTGCACCCACGTTGTCGGCATATCGTTGCGCTTTTCCTATCGCAGCGCCATAAACCTGATTCATCCCACTATGCAACTGCCCCATATTCACAGCGTCATTAGGTGCCGTTCCTGGTGCAACATTGGTAATCTGACGGGTGGTGCCGGTTGAAGCATTGCCGACACTCACCGAATCGGCGCGATTGGCCACGGAACCCTGTCCCAAAGCAGCAATTCTCAATATGGCCAAGAGCCCTTTTTTATTGGGTAGCGTCGCCGTGTGAATGATTCGGTTTTTGAGGTGGACGGTGAGCGCTGGACAAATCTATCTGTTTAACGTATAAGA
>JAAOMR010000040.1 GCA_018853935.1 Acidithiobacillus ferrivorans | reverse complement strand
GATTGCCTCCGATGCGCGGAACCATCCTTGCGCTTCTTGATCGGGTGGACCTTATCGCCTTGGGCCAGTAAAGCGGTGTAGTCCGCGTTGATCTGCACCATCCGGTCATCGGTGAGCGGTCCATCTGCCACTTCCCGGTTGGCGGTAACGAGCAGGTCGATCATGCGCTTCGCCCAGCGTTGGCCGTACAGTTCGTGGACCATCGTCAGCTCCCGCAGGTGATGCGCATTGCACAGGCCGTGGAGGCAG
>JAAOMR010000004.1 GCA_018853935.1 Acidithiobacillus ferrivorans | reverse complement strand
CTGTAGAACATCCCCGTGACCACCGCCAGGCGCCCTGCCATGACAAGCAAAAAGATGCTCAGGTTCAGTAACCAGCGCACCAGCCAAGGCTGGTGACGTCTCCATGCGGTCCAGCGTTCGCGTCTGGAGGGGGTTGGCTTCCAGTGGCGGGTGGTGGGTCCCGCAGGTGGTGGCGTGGGGTTATGGGAAGAGGAAGCGGCGGCCTTGCGTGCCGCCTCTTCCTTTTGCCGCAGTTCGGCCTTGACCCGATCCACGATATCGCTTGTGCATTCCTTTTTCGGCTGCAGCCGTTCCCACTCGGCCTGCCTTGCCGACTGGGTGCGGGTTGACATGTAGTTATGGGCCTCGTTGATCCGTTGCATCGCAGCTGTATCACCGCCCACGTCTGGGTGGTGGATCTTCGCCAGCGCATGAAATGCGGCCTTCACCACCATGTGGTCGGCATCGTGCCTGACGTTGAGGATTTCCGCAGCTTCTACAATATTCATGTTAAGTGCTCCGTGTGGCATGGGTAACGTCACCCACGCCTCTTGAAAATACCGAGCCAATGTTTTACCCGGCAAGCCGGCACGATTGGTTGATTTCCTCAATATTATCCTGGTCCAGACGTAGCATGCGTACCACCATGTCCTGCGCGGCGGCGCGCATAGCAGGGGATAGCGCCCGGATGGTCTCGTGTATTTCAGCCATCGCTTCATTGTCCCCTGTCAACCCGGCCCTGATTACCGTCGGGGTGATTTTCAGGATGCGAGCCAGATCCTGGTAGTCACCAAAGGTGATCAGGTCTTCCTGGATATTGATACCATCCAGATCAAACACGCTTTCATCATCATTTCCTGGACCATCGATGGGTGCGAAGCTCTCAATATCATCCACCGCATTCTCGATGGATTTTTTTGGTAGGTGGGTTTCCTTTTCGCAGGTTATGACCTGAGTTGATCCATCTATACTGGTTGCTACCCAGAAGCGCAGCCTTGTTGTTTCTGCATTGAATTTCTTCCGTTTTTTAAACGGGAGATTCATTTTGATGTGATGCAGGAAAGTGGCGACGATTTCGTCGTTACCCTGTATTTGGGTACTGATTCCAATGGTAATGGTGACTGGCGGGGTGTTCCGAGTCACCCTGGCGACCCTTCCCGTCTCCCAGTCCATCACTGGTATCCATTCTCGCCCCGGATCGTCACCATCTGCCTCCCGTTTTTCCCCTTTTTTGTGCTTAGGTTTGGGCGGTTTGGGCGTTTCATCAGGGGTGAGGTACCCGTCGCGGACGCCTGCGATCAGTGTTGCCAGGAATTGGCTGGGCGTCATGTCTAAATACTTCTTGTGCTTGGGGATACTGGCAAAAATCCCGGTTTTGTGCGCCCATTGCCATGCCAAACTGAGGCAATCGGCCATGCGCTGGCTGATCTGGGTGTCAGCCGGGCCAGCGGTACCTTTCTGAAGCGCATCAATCATCTTGACCGGTGGGTCCACGAGATTGAGCAGATCGAGCAACCGCTGATCTTCCTGAGTGCGGCCCCGCGCGCGTTTCAAGCGCATCCGTGTCGATTCCAGAAGATGGAAGGCCACGGCGCGCGGGGTTTTTGGCGGCTCGTCTGGGTCGTCCTTATCAACGTTGTCTTGATCTTCCGGGTCATCGAAGCCGTCTGGCGCTGCGGCCTTGGAATCTTCATCCTGGAGGTCTGGGTCATGGTCCGGTTCATTATCCGGGTCAGGGTGAGCATTTTCAAAGGTGAAATTGTCATCATTCTCATCCTCATCGTCGTTTGACGCTGCGGCGTCAACCCCGATGACCTTCTGAACCTTGGTTATTTTCTTGGCCTTTTTCCCGGTCACCAGTGCGCCCATAAGGGATACCGCAAACATCATTCCATACGAACCCTTTTCCAAAATCTTCAACAGGGTATTGCCAATTTCCTTAATGAATAAATTAATTCCTCGTGTCGCAGTAGCCAGCAACTCCTTGATGTATTCCCATGTCCATCCAGCAATATTTATCACCCTATTAACGCCTTTCAGCCCATTAAAAAGCATATAGAACGCAGCCAATGCGGGGATCTCACCAAGAGTGTCAGCGAGTCCTGGTTTGCGTCCCCCCGCTTTTAACTTTTGCCCGTATATGGCTTTAGTCCATGCGGATTTTTCTGATCTCCCGCGACATTTTTCCTCAAAAAAATCGTGGACCACGTCCCACAACACCAGGTCCCCCAAGGTTGCTGGGGCTGGCTGAAAGGTGATGGCCGCGCGCAGGTTTTGATTTTCCATTGCTTGGACCAGCCGCGCGGCCACGGGGGAGCTGCAGCCGATCGCATCGGCTATTCTGCGCAGCAATGCGGGCGCTGGAAGGTTTACCCGATCCCCGCGATTCGTATCCAGGTAGCTCATCAGCTTCGTTTTCATCCGCGAATGTTCGTGGCCTGAGACATTCAGTAACCGCTCCGCGATCGCAGAAGCGTTCGAAAATGGCATAGACATGGCGGTGGCGGTCATATTCATATCCTCTATCGATCATTGGACTATGCCTGAAAGATAGTGCCTTGAGCGCCGGGTGACAATGACATAACGGCATGTTTTTTAACGATAAAATCACGATAAGCTGATTTTAAACGTTATCGTGAATTTATCGTGAAATTTTTTTAGGACGAGGCTCTGTGCCGCCTTCAATGCAGAAAAAAACCGCCTCGATGAGGCGGCTTGTGCGCTTGTGGTGATAGAGGTGGCTTACGGATGGTATGGAGGTAAGACCATGGTTTTGGACACCAGGACGTTGAAAAGGTATCCTGGCCGGATTTTCAGCGTAGGCGCAATATTCAGGTTTTTCTGCAACATGTCGCCTCCCACGCTGTCCATCTCCTGAGATATGGCCCCAGTGGCAGTTTGCCCCATCCCAGGATTACTGAGCGCACTGGACTGCTGAGGCTGAGCCAATTGAGCTGCCGCACCAAGCAATGAGATAAGAAAAGCGGAACCGAAGATTTTCCAATAGTGATTATCTGTAATCTGGCTAAAACCCGCTTCCCCAATCCCATTCGTACCACTCATGCCTTGAAGATCAACCGTTTCTCCATTTGGATATATAACCCTGCTCCATGCCACCAGAACGCGACTCTGACCGTACTGGACACCGCTGTCGTAAACCCCGATGAGCTTGCTTCCTTGCGGTATAACCACTTCCGAAGGATTTAGGCTGTTATAAACGTTCTGCCGAACTTGAGCCGTAATCTCGCCCGGCAATTGACTATTGATGCCGGTAACCAAAACCGCTGGGATAACCGAGCCGGAGAAAAGTTCGCTATTGCTTACAGGCTTATGCAAATGCGCTGTAAGATATCCTTCATCTTTTTCCTTTTTATTGCGCTGCGCCTTGACGAAAGCCTCATTGGCCGCCGCACCATGCAGGCTCTGCTGTCCACTCCCAGGAGCACCCTGTAGGTATCCGGCAGGAATGCCGCCGGCAACACTCGGCGCCGGATAGCCGGTTGCTGGGGATGTTGCGGATACCGGTAGGGTTGTAGGCGTTTTTGCCGCCATCCAATTGCCTGTTGAGACCAGAGCCGCCTGACCTGCCAAGTGCTGGCCTTCCAAATCCTTGTAATGCTGGGTCTCCAGCCATTTTTTGTATTTCTGCCTGGGTGTCAGGGGTGGTTTTTTGGCGGCGCCGGTGGTGGTCGCCGTCGTCAATGCCGAAGCGGCGGTGTTGCTCCCCGCCTGGTGGTGCTGTGCCCCAGCAGCCCCATGTGCCAAAAGGGTGGATGACACCGCCGAAGAGACCGGTTTGGGTCTGACCTTCAGGCGAGGGGCATTGCCTGCACCGGCCAGCTCGACGGAAGGGGATGAGGATGAGCTTTCCCCATGGTGCCCGGCCATCATGACCCCTCCCAAAATCAGCGCGGCGACGCCTGCGCCACCGAATATGATGGCTTTTTTGCCCCTTTTGCTGAGGCTCCTGCCACCCTTGATTTGCCCCTTGAGGTTGACCGTAGCAGGTCCACGGCTGGTCTGGCCGGGGCCATGCAGATCCCCGGCCAGTTCGTCATCGATGGCGGCGGGTGCCGCGAACGGATCCGGCTGCTCCTGCTGACTATTTGGATTATTCAAGTCAATCATGTCCCTTCTCCTTTTCCCTGATCCCGTTACCACCCGGAAGGGCGGACGCCCGCATGAATGGTCACCACCTGCTTGTTGTCCCCAGTGCCGAGCAACAACTTCGCCTCGTGGAATAGCTGGTCGATGACGTAGTAGCCCTGAATAAGCTGGAAATTCGTCAACTGCTCCTTGCCGTTTTCCATCACGAACACCGCCGGAGCGTTGCCATACTTCATTCCCGCTGGCATCTGCATGTACACCTTGCCAGCGGCAGAGAAGATGCGGACCGGACGGTAACGGCGAGGACCAGTGCAGTAGTAGCTGAAATCCAAGTCCGCAGGGTTGATGTCCGGCAAGGTCATGGTGGCCTTGCGCTGGGCTGCGGCATTGGCCTGCTGCTGCATCTGCACGCCAACAACCGCCTTGTCCCACTCTTTCTGAGGATCATAAAAGCCGACCTTGGGGACAAAGGTGGACTTGTCACTGACCAGCGTCAGGTCGTAGATTTTGCCAGTGGTTGAAGCAATCACGAGGTTGGTGGTGATGCCTTTTTGCATGGGCCTGACAAGGACAACTGCCTGGTTGCCAAGTTGTAAGTTGGTTGCGGTCCAGCGGATTTTGTCTCCCAGAGCGCTGCCTGCGATCTTCTCTCCCGGAAGCAGCTTGATGATCGTGGTGTGGAGCGGGGAACAGAGAATGTCAGGCGTGCTTTGCCCGTATGGATAGAGCACCTCGCCGTTGTTCCCCGCGATGGCGGACGCCGTGCCGGTGTCATGCCAGACCTGAGACGCCTGCTGGATGGCGCTCTGCAGGGTTTTGGCCGAAGCCGTGCCAGGAACCGGATTGTTGACCAAACTGTTGTAAACCTGCTTGCTGTTCTCCATCCCCTGGGCCAAAGCCAGGGGAGATGTGAGAAGTGCGATTGCCGCGATGATAGATTTCTTCATGTCACTGCTCCTTTGGATTTAACCGTTAACTGCTGCTCAAAACTTTGGTCCAGGTGATGGATTTCACGTAAATGCCCAAGGGGTTAAGCATGGAAGCCCGCGCGGTGCTGGCGATCTTCTTGTCAATACCGACCGTCACATTGCCCTTGTAATGCGTCGTCCCATCGCTCTGCCCATCTTTGTATTTGGTCTCGCTCCAATTTACCTGATAGGTGTTTTTGGAGACTGGCAAAATGCTGCTGATATGGGGGGAGACCACGTAGCCTGCGTCAGCCGTCCAGGACCGCTTGTACCAGGGGTTGATTTCCGCTGCGGTCTGAGTGCTCGCCATGGCGTAGACTTGGGCCAGTAGCTGTTTTTGAGCCATGGGATCCGAAAGCATTGACCTCCAGTTCCAGACCCAGGAAGCCACCTGCGCTTCGATGATGCGTTGATTCACTGCCTCGCCGGTGGCCGGTTGCGCCATGGCGATTGGGTTGCCCATTTTGTCTATGGCGACCACATAGGGCTCGATCTTGGATTGCGCGCCGATATAAGCGATGCCGGCCACCGCGATGCCTGCAACGGCCATCGCGCCGAAGGCCATCATTTTCCAGTTGTGCGCCCGGGCCAGGGCGTCTCCCTGGCGATCGTCCCATTCTCTGCGGGCGTTCAGGTATGGGTTATTGAAACCGGAACCCACGCCGGTGTTTGTATTCTCTTTATCTGCCGTGTTGCTATTGCGCCGAGCCATGGTTGCTCTCCTGTAGTGATGAATCTTTCATGCTGACTACTGGGCGGGGCTTCACCTGATCGCGGTTTTTTGCGCGAGGTGGTGAAAAAAAGGGGTAATTGGAAGAAGGCGGCTTTCTCTCCTCCCTCCACCCCCACACCACCTTGGGCGACGCATCAGAGGCGGTTCATGATTATCGGTAATGAAGTTGATTTTGTGATCGCTGAGAGAACTTCTTTCTCCCTACACCCCACACCACCCTGAGTGGGCTTGGCGCGAAGGCGTGTAACACGGGACCGGGATACGGACCAAAAACGCCATATCGCCGGTAACAATCTGTAAATGCCCTGCGGCGCATTTTGTGACGCTGGTGATGGTTTGGCATCACTGATCACGTTTACGTGCAGCATAGGGCGAATATGAAGGACTTTTTTAGACGAGACCCACAAAAAAAGCCCGGAACGACCGGGCCAACATGGAAACGCCGAGAAAGGAAAAACTATTCGGTATGGGTAATGCGAGGGCTGCCAGCGCCTGCGCCGCCGCCGTCGTGAGGAATACCGCGCTTGTTGCTGTCCTTTATTTTCTGCAGTGCAGACATGGTTTTCTCATGGTCGGGGCGCGTGTCGAAGCGCGGGCCCTGGCTTTGGCCGGACAGGCTGCCTTTACTATTATTGCCACCACCGCCGATGCTGTCCCCTGATCCTCCTTTTGATGATGGTACACCGTCGTTAGGACGAACCGGGACACCGTCATTAGGAATGCCTGCGGCGGTAGAGCCCAGTTTTTCACCAGGAATGCCAGCAGCGGTGGAGCCTTCGCGGTTACCGGCGCTGGTGGTGGAACCCATCCCCGCACCGGCGTTTGGATCACTGGGACCGGATCCGCCACCAACATTGCCGCCGA
>JAAOMR010000399.1 GCA_018853935.1 Acidithiobacillus ferrivorans | reverse complement strand
CTGCCCGCCAGTGAGCGCTGGCAGGCCGCGGCGCGCTTGCTGGGAGTGGATATGCGGCTGCTCAGTGGTGCGGCGGGTCATGCCTGAACACAACGGGCCGTTGCTCGGGCTGGATTTCGGGGAGCGCCGGATCGGGATTGCGGTTTTGGGGGAGTCGGGGTTGGCCCCGCAAGGGGTTGCCACCCTGCGCAATGGCGAAACTGGCCCGGACTGGGATGGCTTCGCCCGTATCCTTAAAGAATGGCAGCCGCGCGCACTGGTCTTGGGCCTGCCACTGCACATGGATGGTAGTGAGGGATTCATGGTGGGCCGGGTGCGCAAATTCGCCGAAAGTTTGCAGCGCCGCTTCCCCCTGCCTATTCATTGGGTAGACGAGCGCCTGAGTAGTCACGCCGCTGAACTGGTCCTGAAAGATCGCGACTTTTCGCCAAAGAAACGCGGCCGTTTGCTGGACCAAGCCGCGGCCTGCGAGATTTTGTGGACCTTTCATAATGCCCGAGGCGACGCATGACGACCGACTGGGATGTGACTGCACTGTTAGAGGGCATGGCGCGTGATCTGCGTCCCCTCATTGATCCGGAACAGACGGCAATGATCGGTATTTTTACCGGTGGTGTCTGGCTGGCGCGCACCTTGCACGCCGCACTCGCTTTGCAACAGCCCCTGGGGCAGGTGGATATCTCTTTTTATCGTGATGATTTCAGCCAGATCGGTCTGCATCCGCAGGTGCGTGCTTCGGATATCCCCTTTGGTATAGATGGTCGCGACATTATCCTGGTGGATGATGTCCTTTACACCGGTCGCACCGTACGCGCCGCGATGAACGAAATCTTCGACTATGGACGACCGGCTCGCATCCGCCTGGCGGTGCTGGTGGATCGCGGCGGGCATGAGCTGCCGGTGGCCGCTGATGTGGCGGCGCTGCGCCTGAATGCCACGGCGGGCGAGCACATCAAGCTGCACGGCCCCGATCCGTTGCGTTTGGCGTTGGAGCAGCGGAGGCCGCAGCCATGAGTACTACCCTGCGTTTTGGTGAAGGTAACTTGCAATACGATGCGCAGGGCCGTCTGCGCCATCTGCTCAGTATCGAAGGATTGCGGGAGCGGGAATTGCTGCAGATCCTGGATACGGCGGAGTCTTTCCTCAGCATTGCAAAGCGCAGTGTCAAAAAAACGCCTACCCTGCGCGGACGCACCATCGTCAATCTCTTTTTTGAGAACAGCACACGGACGCGCAGTACCTTTGAGCTGGCCGCCAAGCGCCTCTCGGCGGATGTGCTGAATATTGCGGTCAGTACGAGTAGTGCCAGCAAAGGCGAGTCCCTCATTGATACCGTCGATAATCTGATGGCCATGCAGGTGGATGGTTTCGTCCTCCGTCATCCCGAAGCGGGTGCAGCCCATCTGATCGCCCGCCATCTGGGTGACTCGGCACTGGTGGTGAATGCCGGTGACGGCCAGCACGCCCATCCCACCCAGGCCTTACTGGATGTGTTCACCATCCGTCGCCTGGCGGGGCCGATTGAAAACCGAGTGGTGGCCATCGTCGGCGATGTGCTCCATTCGCGGGTGGCGCGCTCGCAGATTCATGCCTTGTCCATTCTTGGTTGCCCGGAAATTCGCGTCATCGGCCCGCGCACCCTGGTGCCCGAAGAACTTTCGGCGTTGGGCGTGCATGTTTACCACGATCTGCAGGCCGGTTTGCGCGGGGTGGATGTGATTTGTGCCCTGCGCCTGCAACGGGAGCGCATGGCGTCGCACCGCCTGCCCAGTCTGAATGAATTTTATCACCGTTTCGGGCTGACACCGGAGCGCTTGCAGTGGGCAGCACCCGGCGCGCTGGTGCTGCATCCGGGTCCTATGAATCGCGGGGTGGAGATTGCCTCGGAGGTGGCCGACGGTGCTCAGGCGGTGATTCTCCAACAGGTAGCCCATGGTTTGGCGATGCGGATGGCGGTGCTCACCATCCTCGCTGGCGCGGCGGGCGGGGAGTGAAGACCATGCACAGAATCATCCGCAATATTCGGGTCATGGACCCCAGTGACGGCTTTGATGCGGTCGCTGATCTGGCCGTGGCGGGCGGTCGGATTGTCGCACGGGGCACGCTGCCTCCGGACTTTACGGCAGAAGAAGTGCTGGATGGCACTGGCTTGATCGCCTGCCCGGGATTCATCGAAACGTCTTTTCAGGCGCATAGCCCCGGTCACGGCCGGGATGGTGACCTTGCCAGTGAGTTGCGTGCGGCGGTAGCCGGTGGCGTGACGCAGGTTTTACTGCGCCCAGACACGCTGCCCATGGCCGACATCCCGGCCGTTTTGCAGGAACAGCGCGTTCTGGCGGAGCGTCTGGCCTTGGCCAATGTGCATCTGTCCGGTGCCCTTACTACGCAGCTTCAGGGTGCGGCACTGACCGAGATGGCGGGCTTGGCAGAGGCCGGTGCTATCGCCTTCAGCCAGGCCAAGGAGCCGGTGCTCAGTGCGGCTTTGTTGCGGCTGGCGCTGAGTTACGCAGCGGATTTGGGCTTGCCCGTATTACTCCATGGCGAACAGCCGGAGTTGGCTGCCAACGGGGTGATGCACGAAGGCCGTCTGAGCATCCGTTTAGGCCTGACCGGCCGCCCGGCCGCGGCGGAGCAAATCGGCGTGCAGCGGGATATCGCCATTGCTGCGCTCAGCGCTTGCCCCATCCATTTCCCGCACTTGAGTATCGCTGCGGCGGTAGCCGAGGTTGCTGCGGCCCGGCAGCGGGGTGAGCCGGTGACTTGTGGGGTGAGTATCCATCACCTGTTACTCACCGAGCAGGATGTCGGTTTCTTCAATCTCCACGCCAAGACCTTGCCGCCTTTACGCGCCGCCGCAGAGCGCGACGCGCTGCGGCACGCCATTGCTACGGGTGCTATAATGGCCATCAGCAGTGATCACAGCCCCTGGGGGGTGGACCGGGAAGGCATGACTTTCACCCAGGCGCCATTCGGCATTGCTGCCGTGGAATGGCTCCTGCCGCTGGCGCTGCGTCTGATGGATGAAGGGGTGTTGGATTTAATGACGGTGCTGAACTTGCTGAGTGTCGGTCCGGCCCAAGTCCTTGGTTTGCCAGTGCCATCCCTGGCGGTCGGCGCCACCGCTGACCTCTGTATTTTCGATCCGGAGTCTTATTTCACGGTAGAGCCAGGGCGTCAGTGGAGCCGCGGGCGGAATCTTCCTTATGGACAATGGGAATTGCGCGGACAGGTGCGATATACATTGGTGGCGGGTCGGATGGTTTTTCGAGGGTGAGCGGGGGCGGGAGGCAAATGTGACCGTCAGCGTCCGAGTTAAATTGAATTGATTCGCATCGTCTGGACGTCGTGGACTTGGGCGATTTCTTGCTGCGCATGGCTCTCGCTGCTGGCTCGGCGCTTGCGGTGCTGCAGATGGGGGTCATGATTTATTCCCTGTGAGGGAAGATGCTCCATTGCTCCACTAATCTCCTATACTGGAAACTCGAGGTGGGGAAAATCCCGCCTTACCACGAGATTGGTGTGCACTGGAGGTGTCTTATGAACCCAAATATTTCCCGCATCCTATGGGTGCTTGCCGCCGTGGCGTTCAGCTCGGTGACGGCCCCGGCTGCAGTTGGACAACCATCGCAGCCTGCCATGGGCAATATGGACAAAGCCGGAGGAAGCAGCACCACGGAGTCCGGAAAAAAATATATCAAGATCCTTTCCCCTGCCAATGGTGCACAACTCAGTGCCCGTAGCCCTGTGGTCCTGTCCTATGATGTCACTCTGGCCCCTAATGGCAACCATATCCATGTCTATGTTGATAAGCACATGGCTGGCTTGAGCCGTGAATTGAAAGGCCACTTTTCTGTGGGCAGGTTGGCGCCCGGCACCCACACTATTTGCATCAAAGAGGCTACAGCGGCCCATGTTCTCATCGGGGTCAACCGGTGTATTGTGGTTATGGTTAAGTAACGATGACGGGCTTTTTCTTCAGCACCCAGCTTCTGCTCTATGCCTGCATTCAGGCGTTGCACAACTTGGGGGCGGTGGCCATCGTAGGTGGAGGCGCTGCAGCGCTTTTGCTGGCGCGCCGTTCTCCTGGCATACAGAGGACGCTGGTGTGGGTAATCACTTTGGGATGGGTAAACCAAGGGGTGACCGGCACCCTTTTTGGGGTTGCCAGCTATTACTATGATGGCCGTTTGCCCGATATTCATGGGATCGCTCTGACGGCTCTGATTCTCAAAATGGCTTGCGCAGTTCTGGGCATCATCCTCGGGATGGTCTACCTGCGTTTTGAGCGTGGATGGTCGGGGGCAGTGCAGCGCCGGATCCTGGGTTTTGATTTCGGCTTGGGTGTCACCGCCCTCACTGCCGCAGCATTCCTGCGTTGGTTTTCTTAATTTTGTAGGCGTGTTTCCTAACCCCGCTTAGGTGTGTCGGACACCCTATGCGAAAGCTCGACGACATCCCCCAGTTCCATCACCTGGTTGGGCGGGAGCCGGAAAAAGTCGGTGGCGTTGGCAGAAAAACGGAGCAGGATGGCGAAAAGACGTTCTCGCCATAAGGCCAGCCCCGCGTCGGCGGTCGGAATCACCCGTTGGCGGGAGGCAAAATAGGTGGTATCCGATGGGTTCCAGCGGAAGTTCGGACGCTCCGCGGACTCCAGAATCTCCGGAATATCGGGTTGCTCCATGAATCCATAACGGGCAGTGAAACGATAGACGCCTTGTCCGTAATCCAGAACCGCTACGCGGTCCGTGGGAAGGATGCGTGGCGCATCTTCAAATTTGACGGTGAGGATGATGACCCGTTCATGAAGCACCCTGTTGTGTTTCAGGTTATGCAGCATGGCATGCGGAATGCCGTGCTCGCGCACGGTCAGGTATACCGCCGTGCCCGGGACACGGGTAGGCTCGATAGGGGTGACGCCGCTCAGAAAGACCTCCACCGAGATAGCATCCGGATACAGCTTGCGGGCGAGTATCTCCCGCCCCCACCGCCATGTCGACATGGTCGTGAAAACTACCAGGCCGATCATCAACGGGAACCATCCCCCGGCCACGAATTTCAGTAGATTCGCGCCGAAAAATATCCCGTCCAGCAGGATAAAGAAGCCGCAGAAAAGGCCAGCTTTCCACAGCGGCCACCGCCAACTGTGGCGGGCGACGAAGAAGACCAGAATGGTGGTCAGCATCATGGTGCCGGT
>JAAOMR010000398.1 GCA_018853935.1 Acidithiobacillus ferrivorans | reverse complement strand
CATCAAAAGCTTCCTGACCACGGCGGGTATGTATACCCACCCAGGTCAAGTTGGGGGTGGCGGCCGTGTGCAGCCAGTGGAGCTTACCCGCGACCCGCATACCGGTCTCATCGAAATGGGCCACGCGGGCGTCCCGGACGGCGTCCGCAATGTGCGCGACGGTGGGGATCAGATTTCCAGCCGCAGTGCGGATCATTCTGACCACGGCGCCCTGCGACAGGGTTACACCACAAGTATCGCGCAGGATCTGGGTAGTGCGCAGAATCGGCAACATATGATGCTGGGTGAGATAGACTGCCATGGCTTGTACCCGCGGACCATATTGCGTGGTGGCTGTAACGCCTTCTGGAAAGTCGCTCCGGTGCACCTTGCCGCAGGTGCAGCGTGCTTCCACGACGCGATGTTCGGTGACTTCAACCTGCTGCGGCGGGATGTCAAAAACCTGGCGGGCTTCCGATACATGGGCCGCGTCCAGAGGGTAGCCACAGGCATCGCAGGTTGCTGGCAAGGGATGTATGACCACATGATCCGGTTCGGAGACGCGTTCGAGCGATGAGCCTTTGTGGCCTTTCTGCCCACCCTTGGGGTGCTGCCCCGCCTGGCGCAGGGATTTAGGAGCGGGTTTACGCAGGCCATCTGAGGAAGGCGGCTTGCTGGAATTATGACTGTCTTTGGCCAGGCGGACTTCGAGTGCCGTGATGCGTGATTTCAATTCCGCGATCTCTGCGAGAAGAAATCGGATCAGATCATCCTTGGCGGCGTGATCCATCGCACTCAGGTCAGGCTGGTCCATATCGTCCTTGTGATTTGATAACTTGCGGTATTTTACATCAAAACGAAGCGTGGAGC
>JAAOMR010000397.1 GCA_018853935.1 Acidithiobacillus ferrivorans | reverse complement strand
AAATCGACCTGAACGCCGCGGTGCGCGCCATGATTGAGATGCGTATGGGCGAGCAGCCCGATTTGCGCATCATGATGCGCAACGTGCGTAAGGTGCGTGATCTCTCAGTACTGCTGCTGATCGATCTGTCCGAATCCACCAATGATCTGGTGCAGGGTTCGGAAAGCACCGTATTACAACTGGCACGTGAGGCTACGGTGCTGCTCGCCGATGCCCTCAACAAAATAGGCGACCCCTTCGCCATTCACGGATTCGATTCAAACGGCCGTCACGATGTGGAAT
>JAAOMR010000396.1 GCA_018853935.1 Acidithiobacillus ferrivorans | reverse complement strand
TCGGAAAGCACCGTATTACAACTGGCACGTGAGGCTACGGTGCTGCTCGCCGATGCCCTCAACAAAATAGGCGACCCCTTCGCCATTCACGGATTCGATTCAAACGGCCGTCACGATGTGGAATATTTTCGCTACAAAGATTTCGGCGCAGCCTACAACGACCGTGCCAAGGCCCGCCTGGCGGGCATGAGCGGTCAACTATCCACCCGCATGGGTGCGGCAATCCGCCATGCTGGCTCGATTTTGAAGCGGCAGCCCAGCAACAAAAAACTCTTGCTGGTGATCACCGACGGTGAGCCGGCGGATAACGATGTGCGCGATCCCCAATACCTGCGATATGACGCCAAGAAAGCCGTCGAAGAACTGACCCAGATCGGCATCTCTCCCTACTGCCTGAGCCTCGATCCCCGGGCTGACCAGTACGTATCCCGCATTTTTGGCGCGAACAACTATGTGGTTCTGGATCA
>JAAOMR010000395.1 GCA_018853935.1 Acidithiobacillus ferrivorans | reverse complement strand
AATACCCTCTGTGCGGCTTTCACGATGGCCGTATTGCCGGTCACATTTAGATACTCCCGGTTCTTATGAAAGGCCGACCAGTCAAAATTGGCGGTACCGATTTCCACCTCGTGACCGGACACCATGTACTTGGCGTGGTCGAAACGGTAGTGCCCAGCACCGGCCTCAAAGCGTGAAGGTGCCTAGCGCAGCGTAGCACCCGTTTCCCGGACGGCCCGCGCCTCTTTGCGTACCATCCATGGTTTGATGCCATAGGGATGCTGGTCGAGAATCACCCGGACATTCACGCCACGGGCATGGGCGCGACGTAATGCTGATAAAATGGGCTTGCTCGACAGGTAGTAAACGTTGAGATCCACCGTGTGCCGCGCATCGGTGATCACCTGAACGATAGGTGCGGGGCCAGCATGGGGTTCAATGTAGAGCATGCGCGTTATTCCTTATCGTGTGGTTGTCGTTGAGATTCATTTGGCTGGTAGCCGCAGTGCCGTGCAACGCAGAGGATGCCCATCCCGCTCTTTCAGTGCATCCCTTCCAGATCCGCCATGGCGCTGTCGCAGGCGGCGCTGATTTCCGCCTCAGAAATCCCTAACGCCTCCAGCATGATGTTTTCCCGGTCGAACAGGGCAAAAAGCACGCGTTTCATTTCCCCGTGATCGATGAAGTAACCCGCCTGGCCACCCCCTTGCTGCACCAATTGAACATCCATGAGCATCATCAGCAAGAGCCCGATCTGTTCACACTCCCGCGCGAGAAACCAAAGCCAGTGTGGCCACTCCTGGGCGATAGCCGCAAAATACCGCCGTACCTCCGGTATCTGCGGTAACTCCCGGTGGTCTTTTTCGTATCCGCTGACCACGAAATGCAACTTCCCGTGAAAGCGCCGCACCATCTCTGCAGATTCCGTCAGCGTCATGAGGGCATTCAGGGCAAAAGCGATATTGCGGCTTTTTACCATACGCTTACTCACCAGAAGCACTACGGGGCCGTCGTGACCAACCAGTTGTTCACTGTCATTGGTGAGGATGAATTCTGGTTTCATGGGATGCTTCCTTGTTCAGTACCCGGTGAAATCTCGTTGAGCCAGTCCGGGGCTTTTGGAGGGGGCCGCGGGTACCAGCTGCCCATCATGCTGGCCGCGTTCCATGGCCGCCAGTCGCCACACTCCGGCATAACCATCCTTCCGCACCGCGTAGGTCCGGACGCGCTATTTACCGTCCAGCATAAATCGCGCTTCCCAGTAGATCCGCCGGATACATCCATTTTGCTTTCCCCAGGCCGATACCGACGCACCCACCAGCCCGTGGCTGAATCGTAGTCCATGCGAGTAATGGCGAAATCCGGGGCATTCATGCGGTTAAGACGCTGCGCATTTTGCCCGCAAACGCATACCGGCACGGAAGGTCACCACCCTGCGTGCGCCAATTTCAAAGGGCTCCCCGTTCCGGGGATTGCGCCCTGGCCGCGCACGCTTTACCCGCAGCGTGAAATTTCCAAAGCCCGAAAGCTTGACCTCCTCACCGAACGCCAGCGTGGCCCGTATGGCATCGAACATCACTTCCACCATAGCCTTGCTGTCTTTGGCCGTTAGCCCCATGGTGCCGACCAGATGGTAGGTCAGTTCTTGCTTGGTAACGGTCATGGGTACCTCATGGGGATATCGAAGGGAAGAAATCTATCTCAGTTTGGGCTGGCAGGGTAGATACCTGAGAGGACATTCACTGGGTGAATCGAATGGTTAAATCGGATCAAGCGTTCTTTTGGTGGAAGGAGACACGCTGGTGATCAACTTTCTGATTAAACCCAGTGTGCGCCGGGATATTATCGGCAAGCCCAAGGGCGCGCAAATCAAAGTCAGGGTGACGGAAAAAGCACGATTCAGTCGCGCTACCGGTCATATGATCCGGTTTCTGGCGGGGAAATTGGGCGTCGCCCCTTCGGCCATCGATGTGGCATTCGGACGGTTGAACGTCCACAAACAGCGACAAATCAAGGCCCCCGCATACCTGTCATCGGTGTTTCAGGTGCAGACGACCCTGCTGGACTGACGGTTGGCGAACAGGGCGGGCAAATATACGGGCATACCCCGGCGGCGCTATCATTTCCCCAAGAATCGATTATATGATTCGCATATCAGCAAAAGGATGGATCTGTATGCTGCACTGGATCACCGACAGCCGCGCCGGATTTGTTGCGTTACTGGTCATCGCGTTCGTGGTGGCGACGGGTGTGTATATCTTGCCCGCACTGATGGCGTGGAGCATGGGCAGTCCCTACCGGATGCCGATCACGCTGCTGAACCTTTTATTGGGCTGGACGGTATTGGGATGGCTTGCCACCCTGATCTGGGCAGTCATGACAGGCAACGGTGGGAGTTTTGATGAGGGTCGGCCATCCCGGCAGCAACCGTGGATGTAATGATCAACTGCTGGGTTTGAGATTTCTTAGATTAGATCTGTTTCAGATGGTGAATCTGTCGATAACAGAGGCTGTCTGCTATCGTAGCAACCAAAAGAGTGCTGGTTTTCGTTGCTTGTCGTGATCTCGCCCCTGGTGGCTCTGATGGCCGATCAAGTTGTGGGATCGAGAAGACCGTCACATTCGAATACGAAAACCATCGGACCTATGATCGTGCCTATCGTAGAATGCCTCAAGTCCGAACTCGATATGGCCGCGGCTGCGGATAGGCCAGATGCGGATCCTGATCGGATGACCGCATGGATCTCCGATCCCAACAGAGAACCGGCAACCCAGTTTTTTACCAAAGGGCTGGAACGCCAAATTGCTTATGCCATAGAGGATTTGCTTAGGAAATGATGACCGTATCCGACAAGGAAAGACTCCGGAAATCTGGAAAGGCGTTTTGCGAGGATTGCCGACACTTCGAGTTCGGGCCGACGCCTGGCGGGCTGGGCCTTTGTGCCCTCACCAAAATCCGCCAGATTCGAGTCGAAGAAACCGGCAAAACCGTCCCGGATCGCCAAGGGCTTCCACCAGACACCAACCCGAATAATGGCTTTGCGGCGTGCTTCCCAAAGGCGCCGAGAATCTGTGCGAAGCACCAAGAATGTTGATTCAGGCCCTTACTGAAATGCAATTCTATCCATCAACCCGTTGGCAGGTTCCACCAACGTTTCATGCGGCCATGAAATCGACACCGGCGCCCTTTCGGCAGGGTGCGATTCTGCAATTTGAGGACGCTGATCATTTGCCGCTGGGCAAAGTGTCGCAAGCGGCACTGAAACAAGCCGTTGCCGTTGCTCTAAAAGGCGGTTTTCGCAATCCGTGGCCGTACACATGGGTGCAGGTGTCCCTTGGACACCCGGAAACCGTCACGGTGTGGGCTTTGTCCGGCTCCAAACTGATAGCCGTCCTGCATACGCCCGCAAATACTGGCGTGCTCCACACCACTCCGGACGGCTCCTGGCCGGTGTACGAACGCTTGCCGGTAACCACGATGCAGGGGGCATTTCCCACCCCGCTGACGCCCTATCAGCAGCGGCTATATCGTGCGGCCAAAAGCGCGGGTTTTGCGCTGAGGGGTACCGATATCGATGATTGGCATGGTACGCTGGTCCAGTGGCAGCCCTATGACGATCCCGGCATCAAATGGGTAAGTTACTTCGACCGGGGCCGCGCCCTGCATTATTTTCTGCGCGCAGGTTACGGCTGGCCGCAAAGTGCGGGCTGCGTGGAAATGCCGGATAAAGCGGCCCATCAGGTTTTTAGTGCCATCCACTATGGCACTGTCGTTACGGTGGGGCATCCGGTTGCGGCGGCCTGAGCGTTTTCCGGAGTCCACCAAGGGAAATAGTGCCCAAAAAGTGGTTGGTCAGAGCTCATGAGAGGGCAATGGGAGAAATGCCTGTCGTGTGTAAGAACTGAATTGATACGAGAAGCCCTGTCGATATGCCGTTTTGTGCAAAAAAAACGGTTGAAGAACCGTATGACAACGAGAATTCAGATTTTCTGAGCAACTTCTTTCTGCTTCGAGGAATGCGAACCTTCAGCCGATGTTGCCGGGTCTCCATACATGCGGCTCATTGTCTCCAGAACCCATCCTTATGAATGCATTATTTAACCCCCTTTAAGGAGCTACGATCATGGTTAAACGCTTCACTAAAGACAGCGATCTTACTCCTGCCTATGGTTCACGCACTATGGACCATACGATTTCTAAATACCGTCTGCCAGACGACGAGATGCCCGCCCAGACCGCCTATCAGCTCATCCATGACGAGTTGATGCTGGATGGTAATGCCCGCCTGAACCTGGCCACTTTCGTTACCACCTGGATGGAGCCGGAAGCCGAAAAGCTCATGGCAGAAACTTTCGATAAAAACATGATCGACAAAGATGAATATCCTCAGACGGCGGAAATCGAAACGCGCTGTGTAAATATGCTGGCCCGTTTATTTAATGCGCATCCGGATGAACACCCGGTGGGTGTTTCTGCCATAGGCTCCAGTGAGGCGGTCATGCTGGCCGGCATGGCGCTCAAGTGGAACTGGCGTAAGCGTCGTGAGAAGGCAGGGGCATCGGCAGCCACCCCCAATCTGGTGATGGGTCGCAGTGTGCAAGTGGTCTGGGAAAAGTTCTGTCGCTACTGGGAAGTGGAGCCGCGCTATATCCCGATGCATGAGGATCGTTACACCCTTAAATCCGAAGAAGTGCTGGCGCTGGTGGATGAAAATACCATTGGCGTGGTGACGGTGTTGGGGACGACCTTTACCGGTGAGTTCGACCCTATTGCCGAAATACATGACGCACTGGTTGTCCACAATCAGAAGACCGGTTTGCAGGTGCCCATCCACGTGGATGCCGCCAGCGGAGGCTTTGTCGCACCTTTTCTACAGCCGAATCTGCTTTGGGATTTTCGTCTGCCTAATGTCGTTTCTATTAACACATCAGGCCATAAGTATGGTTTGGTATACCCGGGCGTGGGTTGGGCTCTCTGGCGTGGCGAAGCCCACCTGCCTGAGGAGTTGGTATTTCATGTCAATTATCTGGGCGGAGACATGCCCACCTTTACCCTCAATTTTTCACGTCCGGGCAATCAGATCATCGGTCAGTACTACAACCTGCTGCGCTTAGGCCGCGCGGGTTACACGCGGATTATGCGTAACCTGCGTGATACGGCCTTGTGGCTTTCCAGGAGTATTGCCCGCATGGGTCCCTTCGTGCTGCTCAGTGATGGTAGCAGTATTCCGGTGTTTGCCATGCGGCTCAAAGACAGTTCACGCTTCACGGTGTTCGACTTGTCGCGACAGTTACGGATGCGTGGCTGGCAGGTGCCAGCCTATACCTTGCCGGAAGACGCCACGGAACTGGCCGTATTACGACTGGTCATTCGCGAGGGGTTTTCCCGGGATATGGCAGATTTGCTGTTGAAGGATTTAAAACAGGCCGTCACCGATCTGGAGCAGACACCACCGGCACAAAAAAGTCAGGATGACGGGCACTTCCACCACAACTAAAAGCCACGATCACGGGAAGTTCATTTTAGTGATATAGCACCCTAAACAGGGTAGAAAAGTGTCCAGGAATGAGGTGGAAAATGGCGTTTAAATTTACCACCTGGACACCCTGCCGGTTTTAGCTCGTGGGAACCTGGAGTGATTTTCATGGCCCGCCGCTGGCGATTTCGATGATGAATTTTGTCGTGCAGTGGGTGGACGTCCTCCCCCGTCGTCAGGTTACGGCTGCCGCCCTTGAGAGCGGGAATGGACAGGACTTCCACTACTCCGCAACGCATTGGTTTTTGGCCCATTGCGGGTTCAAAAGTCAAGCGCTGCTTTATCCTATTCCTAAGGAAATTGGGGTTTGGCCTAATGGCACATTGGTAACTGCTAGATATTAATAAGGAATATACGTATGCCTACAGTTATATTGTTAACTTATGTTATGGCTTCCGTAATTACCTCCATACAGGTGATCATGAATAAACGGAATCCGGTGACGGCTTCACTGTGGTTGGTAACAATTTGGCTTGCTCCATATTTAGGATCTTTTCTTTATTATATACTGGGCATCAACCGAGTGAATCGCAAAGCGGTTTCATTGCGCAAAGGAGTTGACCAATACCGCTTTCCAATTTTAGAAAATTTTCAAGTAAACGAGAGTGAACTAAGTAGATATGGAATTTCAGAACATTTGATACCGCTTGCGAAATCTGTTCACAGGCTTGTTGAACAAGATCTGCTATCCGGGAACAGCATTGTACCACTTTTCTCTGGCAACATGACGTATGTTGCCATGATAGATGCAATAGATAACGCCAATAGGTCAATTGTATTAATGACTTATATTTTTCATGCAGATGGTATTGGTGATAAATTTATTACGGCATTGCGACAAGCGCTTGCGCGAGGGGTTGAAATTCGCGTACTACTCGATGGCGTTATGGCACATCTCACTCGGCCCTCTATTATCAAAGCTCTGCGCACTGCAGGCATCCCTTACGCCCTATTCAACTCGCCATTGTTGGCGCGCCAGTTTTTCTTTTTGAATTTACGCAGCCATAGAAAAATATGTGTTATAGATGGTCTAATAGGATTTACGGGGGGGTTCAATATTCACCGCGATTACTGGTCTCCAAACCCAGAACAAGAAGTATTCCAGGATACTCATTTCCGCGTTACTGGACCCATAGTGGCACAACTGTCTAATGTGTTTGTGAATGAATGGTTATACAGTTCGGGGGAAACGTTGCGTGGCGAGCCATGGTTTTTCGAGGAACCCGAAACCCAGGAGATCGGTAGCGTGCTGGCGCGGGGTATCGCTGCAGGGCCCGACGAGCGCTGGGAACGTTTGCGGGGGGCCTACCTGACCGCCCTAAATGTCGCACAGCAATCTGTCCGAATCATGTCCCCGTATTTCATTCCGGATGAAGTATTGGTGGCGGCCATTGATGACGCATCAACCGGCAAGTCGCTGTGGACATCATTATTCCTGAGAGCGGTAGCAAGATCTTGCTCGCGGCCACCATGGGACGAATCAACGAAACACTTCAGCATGGCGCACGCCTATGGCTCTGCCCGTCTCCCTTTAATCATTCAAAGTTGATGACAGTAGACAATCAATGGTTATTGATGGGTTCTGGCAACTGGGATGAACGTAGTCTAAGACTAAATTATGAATTTAACATGGAATGTTACAATACTGCCATTGCGGAGGATGTTAATAAATTATTCAGTGCTCATCAAAATGCCGGTAGACAGCTTACGTATGAGGAATATATGAAACGCTCTTTTTACGAACGATTCCTTGACGGCTGCGCGCGTATTTTCTCGCCCTTTTTGTAATGTTTGGTTTTTGATGAACCAACCATCTTACCGTTCATCGCCAGTTCATTCATAATAGACTATAGGGCACCTCAAAAAACCTTCCCATTTCGGCTGTATATGATTAAATATAACTAGTTGAATACTATGGAGTATGCCAGATAAAACCACGAAAGAGCGCAATCAAAACCGACCTGTTTGCAGCGGATTTCCACCAGCAGAAACTGGATCAGTTGGGTGATCCATTGCTGCGCATCGCTTCCTGCATCGACTTTCCTGCCCTGGCGGCAGAGGTCGATCGTGTGGCCCCTCGTCCGGCGAGTCCCCAGGGCGGTCGCCCTCCTTATCCCAAGGAAACCATGGTGCGGATATTGGTGTTAAAGCGCCTTTACAATCTTTCAGACGAGCAGATGGAGTATCAGCTGCTGGATCGCCATAGCTATCAGCGTTTTTGCGGTCTGGTGGATGCTGCACGT
>JAAOMR010000394.1 GCA_018853935.1 Acidithiobacillus ferrivorans | reverse complement strand
GGAAAATGAAGAAACGCAGCAAAAAACAGGGCAATAACGGGTAAAATCACCAAAAAAAGGTGTTTTCAAAAAATCCTGGGCGAAAATGGGCGGCAGTCGTGAGCTAAGTCCGACAGGCTGCTAGGGGAAGCGAATATTCCCAACACCTTTAAGCAACGGCTAGGTATAGAACACGTGTTTCTACTCAATGGAACGCGGAAACCCGAGAAGGCGGGTTTTTACGATTTCCCGTTCCATACGCATTTGCGCTAACTCCTTCCGGAGCTGTTTATTGTCTCATTCCAGCCCCGCCACAGTACGCGCCCCAGGGGCGGCCTCCTGTAAGGTGAGCCCCTGTGTAAACACGTAGCGCAGCGCCTGATTTTCGGTTATCATCCTACTGCATCAGCAAACTACGTGACGGGTAGCGGTGCGTGGTTAACCTGCCTACGGCACGCACCCGCCCGTGCAATTTGGATTGGGGCGGCCTGACCCTGACGTCGATCAGAGAAGAGAAGCGAATGCCTTGGTTTTTGCGTACCACCCTGATCCTACTGGGTACATTGCTGGGTATGGCCACAGCTTTCGCAGGTCCGTCGGTGGGTTTTTACTATGGCAGCGGTCCGCTTCCTTCTGGTTTTCAGGATTTCGACTGGGTGATTGTCAACCCAGGGCCTGAGCGGCTACCCGATACGTTCAACAGTCATCAGACGCCTTTCGCTTACATCAGCGTCGGAGAAACGGTTCCCGGCGACGATGCTTACCACGACCTTCCCAGCAGTTGTGGCATAGGTACGAATCCCAATTGGGGTGGGAAAATCATTAATCTTGGTGACGCCAGTTGCCGCGCCTACCTGCTCCACAAGGTGGTCGATCCTGTTTGGCAAAAGGGTTATCACGGTTTTTTTCTTGACACCCTAGACTCTTACGAGCTGGTCAGCAAGACTCCGGAAGCTCTGGCCGCACAACGTCAGGGGTTGATTGCTTTCATCAAAGCGTTAAAAACAGCGCACCCCGCAGCGCAAATCATCACAAATCGCGGTTTCTCCGTGTTCCCGGAAATCAGGAAAGATATTGCCGCAGTCGCAGCCGAATCACTTTTTAACGAGTGGGATCAGGCAACCCAGCGATATCAACCGGTGCAGCAAGACACCCGCGAAGCTCTCCTGAAAGAGTTGGATATAGTTAAAGCCGCTGGCACCCCCGTAATCGTCATCGACTATCTGCCAACCAAGATGCAGCGTGCCGACTGGTGGGCAGCCGCGCAAAACATAGCACAACTGGGTTTTAACCCTTATGTCACCAACGGCGAGCTGACCGCGGTCGGTGCCGGGTTACGCGAGCCCATGCCGCGCCATGTACTGATGCTTTACAGCAGCAACCAAAAAGTAGAGGACAGTTCCGCTTTTAGCTCCGGTGTCATGCCCCTGGAATATTTGGGTTATATACCCGAACTGCGATCATTAGGTGATCCGTTGCCCCCTGCACCCCATGCCGGTGAGTTTGCGGGCGTGATCGTCTGGAGTGACGGCGATCCCGACAAAAATGTCAGCGCTTATAGCCAATGGCTGGAAAAGTGCCGTGCCGCAGGAATTCCCGTACTTTTCGTCGGGGACTTCGCAGCCAGTGGTGATGATGCTCTGTACAGAAGCTTTGATATGACCGCACCCCGCGGCACGCCGCCTGTTAATTTACAGGTCCAACACCAATCTCCGCATTTGGGCTATGAAATGCCGATCCGGGCGCACATCCGTGACTTTGTAAGTCTGCGGGCGCCCGCGGACAGCCGGATATGGCTGTCACTTACCGGCGATGGTGACACCGAGGACGCCGCTGCCATTACGCCTTGGGGTGGTTACATTCTGGCGCCTTACGTTTTGGAAACCCTGCCTAATCACGACACCCGCTGGCTGGTGGACCCCTTCGCGCTTTACCGCGAAGCTTTGCGGCTTCCGCAAATGCCGGTCCCGGACACGACTACCGAAAGTGGTCGGCGCTTATTCATGGCCCACATTGACGGCGACGGGTTTGTGAGTCGTGCTGACTTTCCCCCCTATCATATTGCGGGGGAAGTCTATATGCACAGAATCCTGGAGCGCTATAAGCTGCCTATCACCGGATCCATCATTGTCGGCGATCTCCTATCCGGTGACCGGGGACTTTACCCGGCGATGGCACCGCTCGGGGTTAAAGTCGCCCGAGCGATATTCAAGTTACCCTATGTCGAAATCGGCTCACACATGTGGTCCCATCCCTTCGACTGGCCAGCTATGGAGGCCGGTAAAGACTATCCGGGTATCAATCTGCCCGTACCGGGCTATCATTTTAGCCCCTATATGGAAGCGGTAGGCGCCGCAAAATGGCTGGACAAACACCTGGCGCCCCCGGATAAAAAAGTAGTGATTGACCAATGGTCGGGAGACTGTGAGCCCGATACCCAGGTGATAGGTCTGGCCTATGGGGCCGGACTGATGAACATCAATGGCGGGACAAGCTACATCAGCAAAAAAAATCCCAGCATTACCGCAGTACCCCCTATTGGCATTCACCGGGGACCGTACCTGCAGGTATTCGCGCCGGACGCCAATGAAGATTACTTCACCAACCAGTGGCTCGGCCCATTCTGGGGCTATGAGAACGTCATCCAGACCTTCGAGATGACCAATACGCCCCATCGGCTGAAACCCATCGATATTTACACCCACTGGTACACCGCGACCAAACTGGCTTCCCTCGCGGCGCTCAATAAGGTGTACGCCTGGGTATTACAGCAACCCATTACACCGGTTTATGTCGACAACTATGCGCACATCGCACGCAATTTCTTCACCATCCATGTGGCGCGTCAGGCAGATGGCTTCTGGATCAGCGATGCCGATGCCCTGCGCGAGATGCGTATGCCCCCAGCGCTGGGCACACCCAATATCACCACCAGTTCCGGCGTGGCAGGTTACAACAAGAGCCCAAATGGTAATTGGTACGTACATTTGGATGGCCGTGGATCGGCATATATATCGCTGGCCCCAGGAACGGACGACCAGGCGTATATACAGAGCGCCAATGCGTCCATCGCCGCGTTTAATCCGATGGGTCGCGGTTTCACGGCGCAACTGAAAGGATATGTCCCCATCCAGATGCAACTTAAAAACGCCCAGAACTGCACCGTCACCGTCAATGGCAAGGCCACCGCACCAAGTGCCAGAGAGGACATCAGCGTTGCTGATCAAGATGCGAACCTGCGTGTCCACTGTGGCAAACCATAACCGTACCGAGTCGTCACGGCTGACTGGACCTCTACCATTGCTGTTGCTCCTCGTAGTGGTCTGCGCCGTTGCTTTGGCGGTTGCCTCCATTCATGGCTGGCAACCGGAAGAAAGCAGAGTTGCAAATATTGCCGTGGCCCTGTCGTCGCGACTGCAGGCGGCAAAAATGCTCGCTGACAGCGGCCAGTTTGCCGCCGCTCAGGAACAGTTGGCGCCACTGCTGAAAGATTCTCATGGCGCAGCCTTCCGGGAGGTGCGCTGGCTGTCCTGGCAACTACAATGGGAACAGGCCATGGGCCTGCCCACAGGGAGTGCGGCGCGGGCTGCGGCATGGAAAGCCCTTCAACAACATACTCAGGGCATGGTCTCTCTGGGCGGCTGGACGGTGCAGGAATGGCAGACTATTGCAACCCGTGCTGCCGCGCTGGGCGATCTCCGATTATCGGCAAGCGCTTGGGAGGAGGCGGCACGATCATATCCTAAGAATGCCCTCTATTTTCGCCAAAAGGCCGCCAGCGCCCTGGTGTCCGTTGGAGAGAGCCTACAGGCCGGGTTGATTTATCTCGCACTCACGCCCACTGAGAAAGATCCCACATTGCAAAGCAAATTTTTTCTAACCGGACTGAGGCTCATTGAAGGCGTAGTTGGAGCCAAAGTAGCGTTAGAACAGGGTCAAAATACTTTACGCCGATTACCGCAACTGGCCAAAGAACAAAACATCGTTCTGCATATGGCCTCGCTGGCCATGGCGGCAGATGAACCAAAGATCGCGGCGAATATTTTATTCTCCGCGTTGTCTCGCGGAATGACGCCCCCATGAAACTTCTGAATATATATTGCGTGGCCACGCTCTTATTCGGCGGGCTTATGCCGATCTTCGGTTTTGCCACCGATTGGTGGAATGCACCGGGCAGCTTATCGAAAGATGCCGCAGGATGGTTGCAGGCGCGCAAGACGCGCAATGAGAATGCCGATGCGTTTGCTGCGAGGCTACAACAGCACAACCTCAAAACCGGAAAGGGCTTTTCATACCTGGACCAAGGCGGAAGCTCGCCAACCTGGTATCATCCCCCTCTCGTCGTGGAGTCCTTTCCCGGCGCCTATCATACAAAACTTTATGATCTCGCTTATCAGGCTTTCTTGCAAAGCCACCAGCTTAGGAATGCCTATCGCGTGGCATGGACAGCGGTGCATAAGAATCCCGACAATCGCCACTGGCGGAAACGGCTCATTCAAGTTGCGGCTTGGCTCGGTCAGCGCGAGGAGGAGCTTCGTCAGTGGCGCTGGCTGGCGATACACGGAGATACGGCGGCACAAGCCACCACCGTGACCATGGCGGCCTCCCTCGCGCGCCCGGATGTCATCGTCGAGATGCTGTCCCCGGCCGCGCGCAACGGAACCCTGAACAATAAAAGCTGGAAATCACTGATCTTTGCCTACGGCGAACTGGGCCAACCGGATAAAGCGGTCGCCGATATCAACGCCGCTTTGCGCTTCCGTCAGAGCCACTTTCTGCTTGAGCAAAAAGCCTACCTGACCTATCAGATGGGTCATATTGAGCAAAGCCTTGCAGCACTGCAAAAATCCACCCGGATATATGGATCCATGCCAGACATTGCGCTAAAAGAAGCCCAACTGCTCGCCATGAAAGGACAGTTTCCGGAAGCGATGACTGCCATGCGGGCCGCCGAGCCAAAGGCTACCCTGAGTGATGTGAACTTCTGGCACCTCTACGCGGTGCTGGCGTGGGAGATCACTGATCATAAAGTCGCTCTGGCTGCAGAAAAACGGCTGTATCTATTGGGCGCCGCGAACAAATATGATTTACAGCGTCTGATCATGCTCACCCAGAACAGCGAGCCACAAGCGGCCCTTGCCATAGCCCGGCAGGGCTGGCGCCAGTTCCAGAAACCCATCTTCTTTTTTGAAAGTAT
The DNA here is from genome assembly GCA_018853935.1 of Acidithiobacillus ferrivorans. GTDB lineage: Bacteria > Pseudomonadota > Gammaproteobacteria > Acidithiobacillales > Acidithiobacillaceae > Acidithiobacillus > Acidithiobacillus ferrivorans. The sequence goes on along the minus strand of JAAOMR010000394.1, from coordinate 9,788 downwards.
TTCTCTGGCGGCTAACCAGACGCATTGGGGTGTGCTCGCAAAACTGCTGAAAGCGATTCCCCGTGATGATCCTTTAGGGCTGAGACGCCAACCGGCCTACTGGATCGCCGAAGCCCGACTGGCCACGGGGCAAAAAGACTCGCCCAGAGCATTAGCCTGCTATGCCCAGGCCCTGGACATGAGCCCGGGAGATACGGCCATTCAGGCCGATTTGATCTGGCTGTTGATCGACCAAAAGGATGAAACACGCCTACGGGCGTTACTGATCGGCGACCTCAACCATCCGGGCAATCTCCGCAATGCACTCATCAGTGGTGCCCAGGTTATGCACCGTCCGCAACTCGCGCTTTATCTTCAGAACGGGAAAGTCGACAGCCCCGATGCCATCTTGAATCAGGCTGACATTCTGAGTGACAACGATTTGCACGGAGGTGCGTGGAGCCTGAGACGTCAGGTCGCCGTTGGCATGGCGCAACGCATCAAGCAAGCACATAAGGACGGGGGGGCGCGTTCATGAATTGCCTCCCGGCACGCCATAAACTCGGGGTGTTAGCCGCCGTGTTCCTATTACCAGTTGCGGCGTCCGCCGCTAAGCTGTCCTCAACGGGTGCTCCGATGAAGCCGCCGGTGACGTCGCGAGAACCTGCATTAGCAGCTTCCCGTGATCCACTCCTTCTGCTCGCTCGCGCCCTCTCGGCCGCGCCAACGGGTGGGGATAGTACGCTGCGCGTTATGCTGGCCGCCGCCCGAAAGGGCTACTATCTCCCCGCCATTTCCTGGAGCCTGGCCCAGGAGCACTGGGGCCTCGCCCGGGCACTTATTCGGACAGATCCGCAACCCCTGCCCGACTGGGTCCGTCTCAGTCTCGCTCTGCATGATCATGATCTCAGTGCTCTGGCTGTACTGGTGGCACACCCTCACAGATTGCCATCGCATGGCCTGATCAGGGCCTATGTCATACTTGGGAACTATGACCGGGCACAATACTGGGCTTTCCAGCGATTGCAGGACCATCCGCGGGATCACCGCTTGCGTCAGCAATATCTGGAGGTGGTGTCCTATAATGCCAGTGCCGTCACCTTGGGAACCAATTGGCTCTCTTTCAGCGGATTACAACGTTATGTCACCATCCTCAAAGGGAAGATATTTATTGGACCAAATTGGGGGCTTCTCTTGCGGAGCGACTATAATTGGCAGACCGCTGACGCCGCATCGTTCCTGACAGGCATTCCGGCCGGTGAGCAATCGGCCGAAGTGGGGTTTTTTCTGAAAAGTCCTTTATGGCAGATTCGGGCATTCGTGGGCCAGCGTGATGCGATGCGCCATTTCCTTACTGGAGATTTCTCGGGGGAATATTCTCTAGGCGACGGATTCAGCATCCGCAGCAGATTAGGCCTCCATCAGCGCGCCACCCAAAGTCCTGCTCTGACCGTTGCGGGTATGAAAGATGATGCGCGAATACAGTTGGATCACAGTAATACGGACTGGTCCGAAAGCCTTTATGCGGGTTGGACACGATATGAAGGACAGGACGGCATACCCGTGGGCACCAGCCGTTTCGGCGGTGTTTCCGTAAACTGGCACCATAACTGGGGGGCTTGGGGCTATACTATTGGGCCATTTGTCGACGTGTACAATGTACATCGCGCAGCGAATGTGACCGGTCTGCTTGCTCAGGTTTTACGGTTGCCCGGCCGTGATATTTCTAACGTGCTGGCAGGCAATTACGCGGACTATGGTCTCCATTTTTCCCTGGGCTCGGCGAAGCCTGCCTTAAACTTTCAGTGGACGCCTTATCTAGCTGTCAGTGTATACAATAACACACTGTTTGGTTTTCAGTATCAGTTCAGTGCCGGTTTGCGCACCGCCATATGGGGGCCCGATGCGTTGAGCCTGTCTTACAGCCAGGGGCAAGGTGGTAATGCGCTTGCATTGAATCAGCGAGAAGTCAATTTAAGCTACACCTATTATTTCACGCCATAAAATTCGGTTAGATATATCTCCGCCATAGAGAGGGCCTTGCATGAAAAAGCTGCTGCTGTCGATTCCTTTGGTTCTAATGATGGTCGGGTGCGCGAATTTGGACATCAAAAGTGCCAAGCACCCCGAACTTAATAAACAGTCCTCCTGGAGTGTGCTGCCCTTCGCCAACAACACCGAAACACCCATGGCCAACGACCGTGCGGCATCCATGGCAGCCGCGATTCTTCAGGCCGATGGTGAAACCGTCGTTGGTAGCCTACCTAATGGTGCACGCACTCAGGAACTGTTGGGCGGAGACTGGCAAAAACGCTATGAAGAGGCTCTGCGTAGCGCACACAGCACCGGAGCAAATTATGCGCTCAGCGGTTCCGTGGACGAATGGAATTATCGGGCGGGCATCAATGCCAAGCCAGTCGTAAGCATGACACTTTGGATTGTGGATTTACACAGCAACAAGATCATATGGCGTGGTGTCGCCAGCGCGAGTGGGGGGGGGATTTCGCAGACCGGCACCAGCAATCTGGCGCAACAAATTATAAGTCGCCTCATCGGCCGTGCGCTCGATCGATGATGGCTACTCGCCGATCATGGATGGCCTGGATAGAGGCGATTGCCATCCCTGTGGTGGGACTAGCCCTGTCATTCCTGTGGCATCCGCAGAATCCGCTTTTTCTCGATGAGTCATTTCCTTGGCTATGGTTCGCGCCGACGCTGGTGGCATTACGCTACGGGGTTACTCCAGGACTTCTTGCTGTGCTGATTCTCATGACCAGCCTCCACTGGATACCGGAGCCCTCCGGAGAATGGCTTCCGGCGTTTACTGGCCTAGCCATCCTCACTCTGATATGTGGGGAATATTCGGATATCTGGACTTCCCGCCGACGCCGCAGCGAAGCACGTACTGGAATTCTTGAGGAGCGGTTGACGCGGCTGACGGATGACTTGTATGTTGCACAAATATCGCAAGAACGACTTGAACAAAACTTGATTTACAAACCGATTTCTCTGCGCTCAGCGCTACAGGAGCTTAAACAAAACGCCATCATTTCCGGCGGGATATTTAACAAGGAGCTGGGTGAGCAGTTTCTATATTTGCTTAATCAAACCTGCGGTGTACAGTCCGCCGGAATCTATATTAAAAGCGATCATCACACGCCACTGGAAGCGGCGAAGATTGGCAATATGGGGCCGTTCCAGCCTGAGGACTCTGTATATATAAGTGCGATTGAACGTCAAGAGAGCCGTTCGTTGGTAGACTTTTTTCCCACACAGGCAGAGCATTACCTGGCGATTTATATTTTCGAGGATATCCAGCATCACCAGCAGGTCATACTTGCCGTCTCTGATATATCATTTTTCTCTTTAGACGAAGATAACATCCGCGTCATAGGGGTTATTTTTCGTTATTTTTGCAACCACAATCTGGCCATAGAAAAAAGTCTGGATATCTTTATTAAATGGCCAGACTGTCCGGATGATTTCGCATTGGAGCTCACCAACTTAACAGAACTAAGCACACAGTACCATGTAAAAAGCAAGCTTCTGGTTTACACGCTCATCCCTGATGAGCACTCAGAGACATTCTCAAGATATCTCTGTACGCTGTGCCGGGGCCTCGATATCGTATGGCAATACACCACGGAGATATCGGTACGGATACTTTTCTTGCTACCATTCTCTGGCGCAGCAAGTATCGAAGGCCATATGGCGAGGGTGAGCCTGGAAATGAAAGAGCGATTTGGTGATGATTGGCCTACCCACTGTACCTCCATCTGCGACTACACCGTTGGTGGAAAGAGTCCGGCTGCGCTTCTACATACAATCCTGTCAGCGGAGCGTGCGCCATGAACTTAGACTTCGATCCTTTACTTTCTATACTTTATATCACATATCTCCTCATTGGAGTGTTGATTTCTTTTGTTATATTTCCACGTCATAGCAAAAGGCGGAATTATTTCGTCATAATAACCACGGTTATTCTTGGCGCTTTGATTCCGCTTTTCGGGCCACTTATTGCCATAGGTTATGCCATTTATTTTAAGGTTGCAGAACGCAAAACAATACGACCGGACACCCAGGCAGTGGTTATCCCTGAATATATTGGTGAATTACCGTTAGAGTTTTCGGGGGCCGCGATGGGTAGCATATCAGCACGATTACGTTTTTCGATCAACGACAGTGAACGTATCCGTGCCGTATCTCAAATTACGGGGGCACATCATAATGAGCAATACCGGCTCCTGAGCAGGGCGCTCAGCGATCCGGCAGAAGAAGTCCGTCTGTTGGCTTATAGTGCGCTAGACCTCCGCGAACATAAAAATACCATGTTGCTGATCGACCTGGAAAACCGATTGGAAGGAAACAGAAACCCTGCCGACCGCCAAACCTTACTTGAGCACCAAGCCTGGATCATGTGGAATATTGCCCATCAGCAAGCTCAGGACGTCAGAGTAAACGCACCGGCTCCCCATCAGGCGACATCGTTTGTGGAGTTGCTCGACCTACCTGAGAATAGCAGCGCATCAATGACTTTCCTGCAGGGTTTGGACACCCTAGAACAAGGGAAGCTTCAGCCCGCAGCCAAACTCTTTCTCCTGGCTCAGGCAAAAGGGGTTCCGGAAGTCGTTGTTGCCCCATACCTCGCGGCAACCCGATACCGGCAAGGTAACTTTGCTGAGGTAAGCACCTTATTAAATCATCTCGGAGCACTTCGCCTTTCACCGCGTTATGGTGCCTGTGCCAGACTCTGGCAGGATGCTCAGAAATGAATAGCGACTTACCGCCAAAATCCCTCGACGTATTGCTCCTCCTTGAAGGAACTTATCCCTATGTTCGTGGTGGTGTTTCTTCATGGGTGAACCGGCTTATACACGGGTTTCCAGACCTGCACTTTGGGGTAATTTTTCTGGGCAGCGCCCGCGATGACTATGATGACAAAAAGTACATTATAGCGGATAACGTTTTGCACTACGAAGAGCATTTCCTCTATGACGCCCAAGATATACGCGCACCCCGGCATCTGCATGCAGCGCCAGACTTAGAGAAAATTCGTGCCGCTCACGTGGGCTTCCGGCAGTGCCCCCTGTCGGAAGCCTCCAGCATAGATATACAAAACCTTTTCGACAACATGGGTACCACTGAAGAACAGTTTATGCACGACCGTACTGTCTGGGATTTTTTTCTGGAATCTTATCAAAAAATCAAAGATAAGCCTGCCTTCATCGACTACTTCTGGACGCTACGCGGTATGCACTCTCCATTGTGGCTATTGAACGGAATCGTTGAAAACGCTCCAACCGCAAAAATTTATCACAGCGCATCTACGGGATATGCCGGTTATTTAGGTGCTTTGCTGGCGTATCGCCAGCAAAGACCATTGATTGTTTCTGAACATGGCATTTATACCAAAGAAAGGCGGATCGATCTTATGCTTGCACAATGGATCAACGATAAAGGCAGATTCCTTGAAAAAGGAGATGCCATTAGCCATATCCGGGAGATCTGGATTCGCCTTTTTGAGATTTTGGCGCGGGTCGCTTATCAGGAAGCCCATCATATTGTCAGTTTGTACGTCGGCGCACGCGAGCTGCAAATCAAGGACGGCGCGCCGCTCGCCAAGCTTTCCACAATCCCTAATGGCGTTTCTATTACTACTTTTTCCCCCGCCCGCCACGCATTTTCTGATACCGGCAACATTATCGCCCTCATCGGTCGTGTCGTACCCATCAAGGACATTAAAACTTATATTCGTGCCGTCAGACTACTGGCCGATCGTGACCCCGACATCCGCGCGTGGATCGTTGGCCCTGAAGAAGAGGATCCAGACTATTTTAGGGAGTGTCAATTACTGATCCGACATCTGCGCTTAGACGCACAGGTGCAGTTTCTGGGTTACCAGTCCACCGTAGAGATACTCGGCAGTATCCGCCTGAGCGTACTGAGCTCGATCAGCGAAGGTTTACCTCTTGCAGTGCTCGAAAGTTTTGCCGCCGGCATACCCGTCATCGCCACCGATGTCGGCTCATGCCGTGAGCTGATTCTTGGCAAGTCACCAGAAGACCGGGAAATCGGATCGGCGGGGGAGATTGTCGCAATCGCCAATCCGAGTGCGCTGGCAGCTTCCATTCAAAAGGTTTTTTATAATCGCGAGATTTGGACAGAGATGAGCTCCGCCGCGATCGCGCGCGTCGAACGATTTTATCAGGAGAAGCACATGTTCGCCGCGTATCAGGCACTGTACGGACTGAAGAGAAAGGACGAGACATGGCCGGAATAGGCTTCGAACTGCGCAAGATTCTTCGTAATGACAGTTATTTTGGCCTGCTTCAAGGATATACCTATGCAGGGCTGATTGCTTCTGGGCCATGGATATTATCGATTGTTGGGGTTTTACTGCTGGGTATTTTTTCCTTGGTCATGAAGTCCGGTCACCTGCCCGTCATTCAGTTTCAGGTGTCCGTCACCTATCTAATTGCTTTTTCCCTGATTGTTACGGGCCTTGGTCAGTTAATCTTTACGCGCTTTATCGCCGATATCCTTTTTGCGCGCCGTCAGGCGATGGTCATCGGTGTGCTGCTGGCCATGCTCGCACTTACTACTCTGGTAGCCACACTATTCGCGTTGCCCGTTGGGATATTGTTTTTCAGAAATGAGAGTGAAAGCTATGTCATTCTCATGGAAGCTGGCTTCGTGGAACTTTGCAACATCTGGATCCTGACCATTATGGCCAGCAGCATCAAAAACTATAAAGGGCTACTGGTTTCCTATTTTATCGCTTACGCGGGCGTGGTCGTCATTGGCGTACTACTGCGGCATTACGGTCTTGACGGATACCTGCTGGCCTTCGATATCGGGCAAGCGCTGCTGCTCCTGTCCCTGGGCGCGTTAGTGGTTCTTCAGTATCCGGGTTCAGCAGATCTGTCCCTTGCATTATTTCACAACCGAAAACCGTTTTGGTTGCTTATTCCTATTGGCCTTATTTTCAACCTGGGCATCTGGGCAGATAAAATCATGTTTTGGTTTTACCCGGATACCAGCGGTCCCGTTATTGGTCCATTGCGAGCATCACCCGTGTATGATGTCCCCATCTTTCTCTCTTATCTCCTCATCGTTCCCGGACTTGCGGTATTTCTCCTACGGTTAGAGACGGACTTTGTCGAAGCCTACGATAACTTCTATAGCGCCATTCGCGGCGGAGCTGTTTATGCGGAAATTACCCTCGCTAAAAATGCCATGATTGAGGCCGCGCAGCGCGGATTTCTGGATATCTCCAAGGTCCAGGGCGTAATAATCCTTCTGAGCATCGCTTTTGGAGCGCAAATTATGGCGACTTTGGGGTATTCTCAAAACTATGTCAGGATATTCCAATTTGATATTGTTGGGGTCAGTCTGCAACTTCTACTTATGAGCATCCTTAATGTTTACTTCTATCTCGATCGCCGTGGACGCATATTTTATCTTGTCAGTATTTTTCTAATAGGCAACATACTGTTCACTGGGCTTACTCTTTGGATCGGCCCGTTTTTATATGGTGCCGGTTTCATGTTTTCTCTTCTTATCACCGACATTACTGGTCTGGGACTATTGAACTATGACTTCGCAGAATTAGAATATGAAACATTCATGAAAAATGACTACAGTTAACCACTATAAATCCTCACAAATAATCAAAAAAGGGGCTGCAATGCCTGTACAGAATTCTAGATCAGCACCGGTTCTCGTCACCGGTGGTGCCGGGTTTATTGGCTCGCATACCGTGGAGCTATTGCTCGAATCTGGCCATCAGGTTCGCGTACTGGACAACCTTTCTACAGGCAGTCGGAGTAACTTACCAAAAAGCAAACAACTGCGGTTTATTCATGGTGACATTCTCGACTACGAAATCGTGCAGGCTGCCGCTGCCGGTGTCAGTCATGTGCTTCATCTCGCAGCGCAGGTATCCGTGCAAAATAGTTTCGACAACCCCATTCAATCCTGCCAACAGAATATTTTGGGATTTCTGACCGTTCTGGATGCCGCGCACAAGGTCGGTGCTCGCCTGGTTTATGCGTCATCCGCGGCAGTGTATGGCGAATCTGCCGAATTACCGATCAGGGAGACCAGTCCGGTCAGTGCCATTTCTCCGTATGGGTTGGAAAAAATAACAAACGAGCAATATGCAGCTTTGTATACATACGTGCATGGCACATCGCAGCTTGGGCTTCGTTATTTCAATGTCTATGGCCCTCGGCAGGATCCAACTTCTCCCTACAGCGGGGTCATTACGAAATTTATGGCTATGATTGCCACAGAGCGGTCATTGACGGTACGTGGCGATGGTTTACAGGAGCGGGACTTTATCCATGTACGTGACGTCGCCAGAGCGAATGTCTCCGCATTATTTAGTGATTGCGTCGGTATAATAAATATTGCTAGAGGACAGGCCATCACTATTCGACGGCTGACGGAGGTCATGGCACAGATTCTTGGCAGTGAAGTGGCCGTTAACTACGTGCCAAATATTCCCGGCGACATTCGCCGCTCAGTTGCAGAAGTCAGTAATATGCTGAAAATCTTGATAAGCCCGCGAGTCACTATAGAAGAGGGCCTTACAGAACTGATACAAAATAGTGATCGACCGATGCCATACCCAAGCATCGAGTAAAACGGCAGAGCTTACATACGCACGATAGACCCCCACGCGCGATGAGGGTAAGCGTCTAAGCACCCACCCTTGCGGGTTGGCGCCGATCAGGCTAATGCAGTTTTTTTCCAGTTCCACGGCAAGTGTTCGTGGAGCCGCTTATTTGGCCAGGTGGGTAGTTTTTCGAGAATATCACAGAGATACGCAAAGGGCTCAATGCCGTTGCGTGAGCTTGCAGGTTTCGATGATGCTGTAGAATGATGCGGCACGCTCGCCACCGGCGTCATTTCCCGCAAACAGATAATTTTTGCGATTATGCGGAGCTCCACATAATCGCAATTATGTGCAGTCCGCGATTATGCGGAGTAAAGTAAATGCTCAGAACCACCATTAGTCGTGGCTCTGCCCTCTTGAACTGAACATAATAATGGTGGCGTTCTAAAGCTCCTTGCTCAGCGACAATTATCTTGTCCAAGATAGTTGACGTCGAGCAGCTCCTACTCACTGAGAAGCTCAATCATGCCCACAGATCAGTTGTTAGCGAGCCTTGCTCGTGTTGAATGGATTGCTTCCAGCCCACTTTGTACCATTGCCAACCGTTACATTCTTCGGCTGCGCGCCCGCCATTACTCAGAACACACCATCAGAACCTATCTGATCGCCTGCGCTCATTTTAGTTATTGGGTGACTGGTCTGGATTTAGATCTGGACCATATCAATGCGGAACTAGTCACTCGCTACCTGCAACAACATTTGCCGGTCTGTAACTGCCCTCCGCCGCGCATAACTGCAATCGCCGATAGTCGTGCGGCGCTTCGCCAACTGATCCCATTAATCCCGCAACCATCCTATGGTGCAGAAAAAGTGGTCACAACCCCAATTCAACGCGAACTTATCGCCTATCACCATTATTTAGCAGGTGCGTATTCCGGGGCATCGTGGGCACCCATTCCGTTTGATCGTGGGCAGTGATTCCGATTGATCGTGGGCAGCCATTACGATTGATCGTGGGCACTTTTGCGGATTTTCCGGAATCGGTGCCCACGATGCCGGAATCACTGCCCACGATGCCGGAATGGTGTCCCGGTTTCCCCCTGGCGAAAAGAAAATATTCTGGTCATTCATTGGCTTAAACGGCATTCTCGGACCTTTTTACAGGAGATCCGGGATGCCCACACCGAGG
>JAAOMR010000393.1 GCA_018853935.1 Acidithiobacillus ferrivorans | reverse complement strand
CTGGATGCAGAGATAAGCAAGGCACTGGCACGATCTGCACGCCAGGAGCGGCTTCTGGCCGTGGGTTTTCTCGACATCGACGATTTCAAACCAGTCAATGACACCTATGGCCATGATGCCGGTGACGACCTGCTGAAAGAAATGGCCCGCCGCCTGCAAGACGTGGTGCGGCTGACGGATACCGTGGCGCGCCTGGGGGGTGACGAGTTCGTGCTGCTGCTGGAAGGCCTGCGCGATATGAATGAACTGGATCAGGTCCTGGCCCGCCTCCAGACCGCGATTGCACAGCCCTTCAACATCAAGGGAGAGGCGATTAGCATCCAAGCCAGCCTGGGGCTGACTATCTATCCCTTCGACGAGGCAGACACCGACCTGCTCCTGCGTCATGCGGATCAGGCCATGTATGCGGCCAAGGCGCGCCCTGGTCGGGCGAGCGAAGGCTGGGTGCAGATATATCACCCGGATCTCGGCACCATCACCATGGGCGATGAAACGTTGCGCCGGGATTTCCTGCGGTCCTTGGCCAGCGGAGCGGTGACGCTCCGTTACCAGCCCCTGGTAGCTCTGGCAACAGGTCGGGTGGCGGGCCTTGAGGCCCTGACCCGCTGGCACCGGGAGGGTCAGGAGGTCTCCCCCGATCGGTTCCTTCCTTCCCTTGGCGTACGGGAGTGTCAGGCACTGGGGCGCTTCGTGCTGCAAATGGGGCTGCGGCAACTCGCACAGTGGCGGGACATGGGTCTGGACCTCTTTCTCAGCGTCAACGTCACCCCGGAAGAGCTCAACCAGCCCGGATTTGCCGATTCGGTCTTTGGCATTCTGGCGGCGAATCCGGGCATCCCCCCGGAATCCGTGGTGCTGGAGGTGCTGGAAATCGGGGAAATTCTCGAACAGGGGGTCGCCCTGGAGCATCTGCAGCGGCTGCGCGGTGCGGGCGTCAAAATCGCCCTGGACGATGTGGGAAGCGCGTATGCCTCCCTCCTGCGACTCAAGAACCTGCCCATTGACGAAATCAAGATCGATCAGGGTTTCATCCGTGAGTTGTCGAACAAGCCCCAGGACCTGATTTTCGTCGAGAGTCTCGTCAATCTGGGTTTGGGGATGGGCGTCCTCATCACCGTGGAAGGGGTGGAAACCGAAGCGCATATCGCCCTCCTGCGCGAGATGAAAGTCGACTATCTCCAGGGGTATGCCATTGCCAGGCCGCTGGCGGCGGAAGCGGTAGCGATTTTTGTGAGCACCTTCGTCCTCGGCGCCGGGGATGCGGACACGCCGATGCTGGCCCTGTACCAGCATCTGGGATGGGTGCGTGCGGCAGCAGAGTCCGCGATAAATCATGGACTTTACGAACATGCGGAACTGGCCACCTGCCCGATCACGACCTGGCTGCATGCCCATGCGTCGGAACTACCCGAGGTGGAGACCTTGCTGGCCGAGCACGAAACAGTGCATATCCTGGGCCGGGAAATCCTCCAGGTCCGGCAAAACGGAACGCGCGACGAACTCCATCGCTTGCTCGGTCAGTTGCACGTGCATAGCCATCTCTTTCAGGAAGGGCTGGGGCAGGCGATCAAGACCATGCGGAAAAACGCAGAGGCCAAGGCACCACCTCCGGAAGGCACTGATCAGTAATTCGGCGGTATTGGCCAAAACAGATGGTGAACGAGATTCCACAAAACAACGTTTTCTGAACACTTAGTTTCCGGGCGATTTGAGAAAAGCGACCTACCTGCCGATATTATCACCTGCTCCGTGGTCTATGGTGGACCGTGACGAAATCGAGATGAAGGCTCGCATATGCTCCCACCGCATTGATCCCCGTTAAGGGCTTTGCGCAGAACTGGTTCAATTTTTCCAGCCATTGCGACATTAATGTAGGGACTTTTTTCGGTGCAGGGAACTCTCGTAGATGTTGGCGGTCGTCATTGCCGATATAGTTGGTGAAATTAGATTCATTTTTCCACTTTCCTACAGGCTTGTAGATATCCATTACCGCTTCAGTAAGTACGGTACGATGCAGCGCAAACAAATCCTCTTCCTGCAAGGATGATTGCTTATCCATCCATGCGTAGACAATCTCTATGGCTTTGGCATGGCCATAGATTTCCTGATGGTCGCGAAGCGGTTTGCCGGCAACGGTAAGTCCTTCTTCAAGGACGAAGGCTGTATCACCGAGTGTGAGGCTATTCCCCTCAATCGCCGTGGACGTGTGGGTCCAGAGATTGCGGATCTGCGCCAAAAGCGTGGCCTTGATATCCGCATCCAGCTTCGCATAAAAAGGATTCACTACGCCCACCAACTTTCAACTATGGCACTCCGAAAAAGCTCAAACGTGAGCGATAGGCGCATAGCATCTCTCCGATCCTCAATATAACCAGTCAATATTATATGGTATTTTCATCTTTTCCACACCCACCATACCCTTCAGTGATCCGTGTGCAATCCACTAGGCCAATCAGTCTCGATGAGCGCTTCCGCTGCATACCGTCCATTCACCCATCTAAGATATGGATGAATATTTTTAGTGTTTGTGGTTCCAAAAATCCTGATGTTCATGGTCGTGGCGGCAACCCAGACTTCCCCGATCAGGAAGGGATGCCCCCGGATCCATGAAAATGATGTCGAGGATGACACTCTATTGTCCGTTAACATCAAGTGCTCAACAGGTCTATATAGGATTGGTAACTGTAATTGCGGTGCGTCCTTTGGCCGGTAATCTCGGTCACTATACCCATGTCTTCAAGAGTTTTTACAGCGGCATTAGCGGTCGGAAAACTTGTGCCCAATTTTTGCCTCACTCGTTCCACTGTAAAGCGGGGCATCATGGGTAACATCTCGAACAGCCGGTAACTAGCAGGCCCAACTTTGGAGGATGCCAGCAGGCGATGGCGATCTGTAGACATCAGGCTGGCAATCGAAATAATGCTGCGTTCGGCACCGGACGCGGCGATCGCCACCCCCTCCAGAAAAAACGCGACCCAGGACTCCCAGTCCCCTTCGCTGCGGATATTGGAAAGTTGGCGGTAGTATTCGGCTTGGTGCCGCTTGAGATAACCGCTTAGGTACATGATTGGTTCGGCAAGCAGCCCCCAATGCTCCAGCAGTGCCGCTATCAGCAGCCGGCCAAGGCGTCCATTGCCATCCAGGAAGGGGTGAATGGTTTCAAACTGGGCATGGACGAGCGCGATCTTCACGAGAGGTGGAAGTGCCGGGGATGTGTCGTGGATGAATCGCTCCATGTCACTAAGCAGGGCGGCGATCCGGTCTGCGGGCGGCGGAACGAAAACAGCGTTGCCTGGACGCGTTCCTCCGATCCAGTTTTGCGAGCGGCGCAACTCGCCCGGCTGCTTGGCTGAACCGCGGGCGCCAGCAAGCAACAAGCGATGGGCCGCACAGAGTAGGCGAATACTGATTGGCAAGCCTTGGGGCGAGCGGAGATTGTCTTGCACCAAGCGGAAAGCGCGCAGGTAGTTGGTGACTTCTTCAACATCATCTGTGTTGCTGATCGCAATGCCTGCCTCTTCGTCGAACAGGTCGGTCAAGGTGGCCTGGGTGCCCTCGATTTGCGAAGTCAGCAGGGCCTCCTTGCGAATAGCACTGTAGAGCAGCCAATCGACTGATGGAACCAGCCCCGACACCCCGGATAGCCGTGCCAGAGCCAGTTCCGCATGACGATTCAGGTCGATAAACGACTCTGGCTCCAGCGCCGGCTCAGTGGGCGGCAATGGGTGCGGCACAAAAGCTTGTACCAACTCGCCCAGTGTCGTGGTGGTCACATAGCTACCTGCAGAACGATCCATTTGCATACCCTTTAGTGGCTACACAATCTATTAAGGCATTTTTTAATTGGCACGGTCAACATTAAACGATACGTTAATTAATATCTCTGTCCTCGCGGTAGGCGTCTATGCGCGCAGATGCCTGTTAGCTAATATTCAGGAACCGAGCACATGATGGACGACTTGGCTCGCTGAATTGCACTATGCTTTCCCCAGCACAGCATGCCAGCAGGAGAGACCACCATGGCAATGGTACGACAGATTGTTCGCCGGGTATCTGTATTCGATACCTTACTATTGGGCGAGCAAAACTCACCAGACACAATGATACCCTCTGTCTGGTGGAGATAACCGGGTGGTGACTTACCGATCCTTCGGCTCGCTCACTCAAAAGTCTCCCATATCCTCTCCCTGCGTCATCACTGGAGAGGTCGTGGAGTTTGACGTACTTGAAAGAGGCGAATTGCCTTTTCCGCGTTCGCTACCGGAGCCCCAGAGCATGTTGGTGCCGTCCTGACGGATAGCTCTCTGGGTGGCGGGGACCATTGAATTTGAAAATCATCCCGAAAATTCCCGCATTTCTCACCCGTCCCATCACTATGCCTCCCTATCGGCGGACCATATTTCTGGTCTTTTACGGGACATTCGTGGGGGTATTGGTTTTTGCCGGATGGTATGCCTGGTTCTCCTGGCATCGCTATGAGCAAAACAGTCAATATCGCTTGACGCTGGAATCCGATATGGTCGCCACCGTCACGCAGAAGCTGCTGGACGGCCACGCCTCCGGGCTCCAGTTTTTGGGGGTGCAGTTACAGCGCGCGGATGCACTCCAACATCCGCGCCGCGCCCGGACGCTCCTGCTCGATTACCTGAAGGCCACTTCAGAGATTGCCGCGCGAATCTTATCGCACCAAATGGCCAGGTCATTGCCTCCACGGCCGTACCAGCGGGGAAGCCGCTCCCGGATTTTCGCAACAATCCGGCCATTTGGCAGGGTTTTCAGAAAGTCTTGCAGGCACATGGCATGCGGGTCTATCACCCGCTGCGTGGTCCGCTGGTGGGCGATCATTGGGTCATCCGCCTGAGTCGCACGGTATTTTCCCCGGCGGGACAACCCTTGTTTGTGGTGGCCACGCCGCTGCGCTTCAATGGTATTGAAGACTTCCTGAGCCATTTGCCCTTGCGTAAGGGAACGGCTGTCGGTCTGATCCGGAATGACTTTTATATTGAAGGGCGCTGGCCCGTACCCCAGAACAAGCTTTCCAAGATGCTTGCCCATCCCGTGCCTGCAGGAGGAGCCTTGCTACAGGCACTGCAGAAGGACCCCCATACACCTCATGGAACTTATGCGGGCGTCGTCACGGTGGGGGAGCCGATCTATCGCTTTGGCGCTTTTACCCGTTTGAGCCATTATCCATTGACCGCTTTCGTCTCCGTCCCCAGGGATCAATGGCTGGCCGCCTGGTGGCAACGACAGATTGAATACCCTCTGGTCTTTCTGCTCATCGCTTTCGGATTCGGCTTGGCTGCCTATCGCCGCATCCTCGGTGAGGACCTGATTCGCCTGGATATCCTGCGAAGGGAGCGGGAAGCCAACGCCTTCAACGAGGTGTTGTTGAACACGCAGTCGTCTGGCATTGCTGTCATACGCTTTCCAGAAAGGATTTTCGAAAAAGTGAACGCACGAATGCTGGAAATGTTCGGGGCCTCTTCCCCGGAGGATTTGCTCGGGCACCCGATACGAAGATTCTACCTCGACGAGGAAACCTACGATCGGGTAGGCGCGGCTAATCAGACGGTCCTAAGCGAAGGCCAAGGGATGCTCAGAGATGTGCCTTATCGCCGTCTGGATGGGGAGGTCATATATGTGGATCTTTCTGTTCAACGTCTGGACGGCACGGATGGCGTGCAGCGCATTTTCGGCACCTTTGTGGACGTGACGGAACGACATCGATTGGTGAATGATCTCGCGCGGCAATCGTTCTCCGACATGCTCACCGGCCTACCTAATCGCCGCGCCCTGGATGCAGAGATAAGCAAGGCACTGGCACGATCTGCACGCCAGGAGCGGCTTCTGGCCGTGGGTTTTCTCGACATCGACGATTTCAAACCAGTCAATGACACCTATGGCCATGATGCCGGTG
>JAAOMR010000392.1 GCA_018853935.1 Acidithiobacillus ferrivorans | reverse complement strand
AGACGGTCACCGAGTGCGGTCAGTCCCGCCCGCCACTGTACAAAAGCCTCCCATTCGGCTGCTGGAATACTGCTGTGCAGCGCCGGGGTATCCGGATAGCGTGCATCCAGGGCGGCCAGTTCAGCGAGTTTCCCCTGCTGGGCCTGACCGTCTGCATGCACCAGCACCGGCAGTTCGGCAAAGCCCAGATCAAAAGCGCTTTCCTGGTCGCGCAGGGCGCAGGGATGATCGTTCCAGTGCAGCCCTTTGGCGCCAAGGACCATGCGCAGCATCTGGCCTTCCACGGCGGACCAGCGGTGGTAGAGCGTCGGCCCGGTCGTGTTTTCCGGCACGCGTCAGTTTATCCGGCGCACTGCAGGACGTGATGCCACTGGCTGACCGTGATCGGCAAGATAGACAGGCGATTACCTTTGCGGATAAGTGGGCTGTCTAAAAACTCTGGCATGGTACGCAGGCTGTCCAGCGCAATGTGATGCGCAAAAGTCTGGCGGTAAGCCACATCTACCAAGTCCCAGCGCGGTTGCTGGAGGCTGGACGCCGGGTCGTAATGGTTGCTCTGCGGATCGAACTGGGTGGGGTCTGGATGCGCGGTGCTGACTACTTCAGCGGTTCCGACGATGCCGGGGACGGGCACGCGCGAATGATAAATGAAGACCCCGTCACCTATCTGCATGCTGCGCAGGAAATTACGGGCCTGATAATTGCGGATGCCGTCCCAGGGTTCTTGCCCGCGCTGCTGCAGGTCCTGCAAGGAGAAGGCGTCCGGTTCGGTCTTCATTAACCAGTAGGCCATGCGGTCAATCCAATGTTACGGGATGGCCGAGACGCCGGCTCAGCAGGCGGCTGACGGCATCCTCCAGGGATTCCCCAGTCTGGCTATTCCGCCATGTGCCATCCTGCTGCGCGAAACGCGCCGGACCATCGCTGCAAGCCAGCCAGACTTGTTGCACCGCTTCCTGACGGTTGATGATGATCTGACTATCATCGGGCAGGAGTAAAGTGAGTACGCTGTCCACGAGATCGCTCTCCACTTCGGGAGCACTGGCTTCTATTCGGCTCAGCAGATCATTGAGGGTATTTTCGACGGTGACGGCGAAGCTCTGTACGTTCATGGGGCTATCCTCGGTCATCGCTCTATGATGAGACCTGCCGGGCTGCAGGGCAAGTTGTCGTCGGCGTGCCGGTTCCGCAGGAAGGCTTTATGGACGCGGAGCACGATGCAGTATCTTCAGGAAGGACTCCCCGTAAGCCGCCAATTTGCGCGCGCCGATGCCGGGGACAGTGGCCAGCCCCTCCAGGTCGCGGGGGCGCCGTTGCAGCATTTCCATGAGGGTGGCGTCGTGGAAAATGACGTAAGGAGGCACGCCCTGCGCCAGGGCCAGTTCGCGGCGATGCTGGCGCAGGGCTTCCCAAAGATCGGCATCCTGGAGTGCGACTTCCGGGCGTTTGTCGCGCTGTTTGGGTGTCGTGCTTTCATGCTGGCGCAGCGTCAGTTTTTCCTCGCCGCGCAGGAGCGGACGACTGCTTGGGCTGAGGCGCAGGCCACCGTGACCCTCGGCATCGACTTCCACCAGTCCACGCAGTAAGAGATGGCGAAAAAGGGCGCGCCAGGCGTTGGCGGAGAGTTCTTTGCCAATGCCGTAGACGGTCAACTGGTGATGGCCCCATTGCTGGATGCGCGGGTCTTCGCGGGCGAGAAGCACGTCGACCAGATATTGCACCCCGAAGCGCTGACCGGTCCGATGGATGGCAGAAAGGGCTTTCTGGGCAGCGACGGTGGCGTCCCAGGTGGCAGGAGGTTGCAGACAATTATCGCAATTGCCACAGGGTAGGGCGAGGTGCTCGCTAAAGTAGCCGAGCAGGGTCTGCCGTCGGCAGTCGGTGGTTTCGCAAAGGGCGAGCATGGCGTCCAGTTTGTGCCCTTCCATCTGTTTGCGTGGCAGGTCGGCTTCCGATTGCTGAATCATTTGCCGTAACTGCACCACATCCTGCAGGCCATAGTGCATCCAGGCCTCGGCGGGCAGTCCGTCGCGTCCGGCGCGGCCGGTTTCCTGATAATAGGCCTCAATGCTCTTGGGCAGATTCAGATGGGCGACGAAGCGGACATTGGGCTTATCGATACCCATCCCGAAGGCGATGGTGGCGACCATGATTACCCCTTCATCCCGCTGAAAACATTGCTGGTTGCGGCGCCGCTCGTCGGCGCTCAGGCCGGCGTGGTAAGGCAGGGCGCCGAGTCCCTCGCCTTGCAGCCATTCGGCCACTTCTGCGACGCGCTTGCGGGACAAGCAGTAAACGATGCCCGCCTCGCCCGCATGGCGGTCGCGGATGAAGCGCAGCAAGGCGTTGCGCGCGCCCTGACTACCGCTGTGGATGTGGTAACGGATATTGGGGCGATCGAAGGAGCGGATAAAGACGGCAGCCTTCTGCAACGCCAGTCGCTCGATGATTTCCTGGCGGGTTTTCGAGTCGGCGGTGGCGGTAAGGGCGATCCGTGGTACCTGGGGAAAGCGTTCATGCAGCACCCGGAGCTGCAGGTATTCCGGGCGAAAGTCGTGGCCCCACTGGGAGACGCAGTGGGCTTCATCGATGGCGAAAAGATTGACGGTGCTTCTTTGCAGCAGGGCGAGAGTGCGCTCCTGTAGTAAGCGTTCCGGGGCGATATAGAGCAGATCAATGGTGCCTTGCAGCAGGGCCTCTTCGGTGGCACGCGCTTCTGCGGGGCTGGCGCTGGAGTTCAGGGCGGCAGCCGCTACGCCTGCCTGACGCAGGGCATTGACCTGATCTTCCATGAGCGCTATCAACGGAGAAACCACCACGCCGACGCCTGCCCGGGCGATGGCGGGAATCTGATAGCACAAGGATTTGCCGCCCCCGGTGGGCATGAGCACCAGCGCATCTTTGGCCGCCATCAGGGTCTGGATCACCTCTTCCTGTGGCGCCCGGAAGGCATCATAGCCGAAGGTGTGGCGGAGTATTTCCAGGGTGGATGCCAATTTTATTTGTTACCCGGTTGCGCAAACATCAGGCAGGATGTCTGATAAATCACGGGTTCTGTGCCATCAATACGGGCGGCGCTGAGTTGGCGGCCCCAGACGCAGCCGCTGTCCAATGCCAGCAAACGTGGCTGCACCAGCAGACCTTGGGTGGCCCAGTGACCGCAGATGATGGCGCCAGAAGTCTGCTTTTCAAAAAACCGCTGGTGCCAGGGCGCAAACTCATGGGCAGTGTCCTTGGGCGGTGTGTTGGGCCAGCTGAAAAAGCCTTTGGCGGTCACGTAGCGGGCTCGGGTGAATACGGCGACCCGGAAACGCTGTGCCTCTTCTTCGTTGCGGCAATCCTGCCAGCGGTTGGGTGCCGGCGCTGCCCAGAGAGAGCGCATGAAACGCCGCCAGTGACGATCACGCAAGGCATTTTCGACGGCATCGGCATGGCCGCGCGCCGTGGCCATGTCCCAGTCGGGATGGATGGCGGCGTGGACCATGGTCCATCCCAGTTGCGGATCAGTGTGCAGCAATGGGCTGCTGCGCAACCACTCCATCCATTCGTCTACCTGGGGGTCGGCCAGCAAGAGGGCGAG
Organism: Acidithiobacillus ferrivorans; assembly: GCA_018853935.1. Classification (GTDB taxonomy): domain Bacteria; phylum Pseudomonadota; class Gammaproteobacteria; order Acidithiobacillales; family Acidithiobacillaceae; genus Acidithiobacillus; species Acidithiobacillus ferrivorans. Next base: position 1,203 of record JAAOMR010000392.1, on the reverse strand, counting down.
GGTGTCATTTTTTTTTGCCGGGATGATGCCCGCCCAGCGCGCGAGTGCGTATAAATCATGGTTGCCGAGGACGATCCGCACGCGTTCGTGCCAGGTATAAAGTCGGTTGATGACGGCGTGGCTGTCCGGCCCCCGATTGACGAGGTCGCCCGCCAGCCAGAGCTGGTCTGTTTGCGGTGTGAAGCCGACTTGCTCCAGCAGAGCGCTAAAGGGTGCATAGCAACCCTGCAGGTCGCCCATGGCATAGATGGCAGCCATATTTTAGAGCGTGATGACCTGATCAGAGCGCTTCATCTGGCGAACGAGGGTTTTCATGCTCGCCACTTTAATACCGGGAATCAGGGCCCGATGTTCAGCCGTATGCAGCCATTCGAGGCCAATCACATGAATTTCGGCCCCTAATTCTTGAACCTCGGCGATGAGGTCGTGGTGGACACGTCGCCGCGCTCCCAGATCTTCCGAATGGAGTGCTAGTGATGCGGCCCCTTCAGCCAGAAATACACTGACCACGATCTCATCGGCGACGGCTGCCGCTGCCATGCGCAGGCCTTGGAGAACGGGATTGCCACTGGCGTCCGGGTGGGATCTGATGAGAATGGTCCAGTACATGGTCTTTACGCTCTTTGTCATCTGTAACTCTTCAAAAACGTGCAGGTTAGCGTCCCGCTTTGACGATGGGTGCGTGTATAAGCTTAGCATAAAAATGCCCAGAGGAAGATTTTGTCTGGCATGGTGCCGGCGCGCGCTTGACCCTTGTCGTAGTCACCGATATAAATCGATTTTGGAAATATCCAATGGAGAACAACGATGCGACTTTGGATGCGGAGCGTGTTGTTTATGGCATCGTGTATGATCCCGGTGTTTGCTAGGCTGCCCATGGCAGGCCAAATGGGAACGCCACTTGCGTGATGCGGCGACTCTCGCCATTGGCGCGTCACGCCAGCCACCCGCACGTTGGCTGGCGCCGCTGACGGCGGCCGCTGTGCTGGTTTTTCTGCTGGCGCCCTTTGCGGCACTGGTTTTTGCCACGGACTGGCATGATTTTCACTTCGCTCCCGGTGATCTCGGCGCTATCCGGGTTTCCCTGCTGTATAGCGGTCTGGCGCTCATGCTGGTGGTGCTGGCGGGGACGCCACTCGCCTGGTGGCTGGCGCATTGCCATTATCGCGGCAAATGGCTGGTGGATGCGTTGCTCTTGCTGCC
>JAAOMR010000391.1 GCA_018853935.1 Acidithiobacillus ferrivorans | reverse complement strand
ATGCCAGACCGGCATGGTGCCAATGCCATCCTCGACGGCCAGGATAAACGGCTTGTTCATGCCTGCCCCGAATGTCGTCTTGCCGATGCCGTTCTGTCCGTACAGGACCATCCGTATCGGTTCCATCTGTCCACCCTGTTGCAGATTTAGTGCCATGATGCACCTCACTCCCGTTGTCAAAGTCTCTGAACCCTTGGTGCCGCAAGGTTTGCGGCCAAGATGTTGCCCTTGCAGGGTGCAACCCTTTCCGGGTGCCGCCCACTGCCGGGGCAGGAGACATTCACAAGGCGGCGAGCCTGCCAGTATTGGCAAGCGCGCGTTTGTAGGAAAGACGGAATATGGACTAAACTGAAAAAAACGCCTGCGGAAGATGACAATGACAGAACAAACAGATAATCTGGTATTAGAGCAACTACGGAAGATCCGGATGGAATTGGACGCTGCACGAGAGCGCGATCACGAGATCATGACGCGACTTAGTGGCATAGAGATCGGGATTACCCGTATCGCCAGGGATTAAGCAGGCAATTACGGGGGTGTAAGAATTTTTGTGTAAATGGTCATTTGGCAGGAAACTGCCGTCCTGTGAGAAAGGAGTTGTAAATGACTATTAGTAATGAACTGCTGGACAGCCTGTTGGCTGACTACCAGACCCCTGAGGATTTGATTGGTGAGGGTGGGCTGCTCAAGCAGCTGACCCAGCGGCTGGTGGAACGGGCGCTACAGGCGGAAATGACCGAACATCTGGGATATGCCAAGCATAAGTCCATGGCCAATCCTGCAGGAAACACCCGCAACGGTACGAGCAAGAAGACCCTCAAGGGCGAATTGGGTGCACTACAGATTGAGGTACCCCGCGATCGCAACGGCAGCTTCGAGCCGCGACTTATACCCAAGCACCAGACCCGCTGGACTGGTTTTGATGACAAAATTCTCTCCCTCTATGCCCGCGGTATGACGGTACGGGAGATTCAAAGTCATTTAGAGGAAATGTATGGCACGGAGATCTCTCCCACTCTGATCTCCTCGGTCACGGACGCGGTGATGGAGGATGCTAAAGCTTGGCAGAGCAGGCCCTTGGATGCCCTTTATCCGATCGTCTATCTCGACTGCATCCACGTCAAGACCCGCGATAATGGCGCCGTGCGGGCGAAGGCCGTTTACCTTGCTCTGGGCATCAATTTAGCCGGCGAGAAGGAACTGCTGGGCCTCTGGATCGCCCAGACGGAGGGCGCCAAGTTCTGGCTGCAAGTGGTCACCGAGCTCAAGAACCGGGGGGTACAGGATATTTTCATTGCCTGTGTTGATGGGTTAAAGGGTTTTCCGGAAGCCATCGAAACGGTCTTTCCCAAAACTGCTGTGCAACGGTGTATTGTGCATATGGTCCGCTATAGCCTGAACTACGTCAGCTGGAAATTGCGCAAGGCAGTCGCTGCGGATTTGCGGGCCATCTACTCGGCGGCCACGGTCGCGGAAGCCGAAGCGCAGCTCGCTGCATTCGCTGAGAAATGGGGTGAGGCCTATCCGCCCATCGTGCAGTCCTGGCGGCGGAACTGGGCACGCCTCATTCCCTTTTTCGACTATCCACCGGAAATCCGCAAGGTGATTTACACCACCAACGCCATTGAGTCCGTCAACATGAGCCTGCGCAAGATTACCAAGAACCGGGGTGCTTTCCCGAGTGATGACGCCTTATTGAAACTGTTTTATTTGGCCCTGCAGAATATCAGCCAGAAGTGGACCATGCCGATCCGGGATTGGAAAGCCGCCCTAAACCGCTTTATCATCCAGTTCGATGACCGGATGCCACAATGTTAAATGAAAACGCCGTTTACACAAAATTCAGGACACCCTCGCAATTACGCGGAGATTATTCAAGATCGCCATACCGTCGACCGCATCCGGGAACGTTCAGATCGGATCAAGCGACGTCTGGAACTGGCCGACTGAATCTCTATATGACCGGCTTTCCGGTTCCGCCTGTTTCGTTCTTCACCATCCGCAACACGATCTCCACGCAGCGCGTCGTATCCTGCAAAGCTTCCCGGTGAGTGAACGGCAATATCCGCCAGCCGGCCAGCAACAAGGCGCGGGTACGCTCATGATCCCGCAGGAATCCCCGCAGGCTTTTGCCGTGATTGGCCCAACCGTCGATCTCCACCGCCAGACGCGCATCCGGAATCGCCACGTCCACCCGGTAGCGACGATCCGGCAAAGGCCGGTACTCCCGGCATACCCGTTGCCCCAACACCCGCTCCAGAGCTTGCGCGAGCTTTTCCTGACCAGGAGACTCACCGGCGGCGAGCGAGTGCCGCGACAGATCGGGATACCGGGCGCGCAGGGATTTCTGGAGAGAAACGGACAAATCCCGAAGCTGCACCCGACTCATAAGCGGTTGGGACCATCGACGCGCACACCCGTTCGTGATGAGCGCAGGTACTCGACCACAATGGAATTAAAAACATCCTGGGACGGCTGCATGACACCTCCGGTCTGGAAAAAACCCTCTCAGACCATTGGTGCCGCAAGATCAGGATGGGTCAGATGGTCCTTTCTCTGTGCGTATCGGTTGATACTTCGGGTATCCGGATTTGAGTGTGTTTGGTCATGCCGACTGCAGGTCATGCCGACTACAGATCAGTACACAATCTGCACATCACTGATTTCAACACCATTACACGTCCATCCCCGGTCTTCCTGATGGCACCATACGGTCAGCCCCATATTCAGATCACACATACCCCTATCATTGGGGACAGACTTGTATGCGCCAGTATCCAGGAACACATGGGAACCCGCCGTCATCAACTGTGAGCGGTTTTGCATCACCGTAATGGTGTGGCCTACATAGGTTCGGGACAGTTCCCGCATATCAGGCACGTCCTTCTCGGCTACACGAGCGCGCAATTCCCGGCCCCACATCACATGATCCACGCCGTCGCCGGTCATATCGAAACCCCAGATGTTGTGGGGATGATTCCACAAAGGGTTATCTTCCGCGTCTGACTGGTTCAGCGTTAGATCACACCAGTTGAGTTGCACCCGGCCAAGGGCATCCTCTCCCAGCAGTTCGGCATGGGCCACATGGAAGCGGTCGGCCCCGGCACCGATCACCCGGATCAGCGGCATATCCTGCAATAGCGCCCGCCATTCCGTAAGCACTCCGGCATGAGACTCCTCACGCAAAAAAGATTTCAACCATTTTCCGCCGTTATCGAAAAACGCACTGGCGTAAATCGCTGCGCGCGCCTGGTCCACATTGGACAACCCTTGCAGCAACCTCTCATGCCGCATCAATACCGCCAGCAGCATGGCGTCGTGATTGCCCATGACAGGGTAAAACCACGTCTCCAATAAAAGCGCCAAGGTCGCCGCGCTGTCCGGTCCTCTATCCACCATGTCACCCACACTGAACAGGCGATCCGTAGATTCGTCAAACCCGACATGCCGCATGATGGTGCGCAGATGTTCCACGCAACCGTGTAAATCGCCCACGATAAAATCCCGACCACTCGTATTCGCTTCGTGACGCGCAATTTTGTTACGGATGAAGGGCATAATGGTACCATTACTCGCGGTATCCGGGTTTTCCTTATCTGCATCGAAATGAGACAACGCTTTCAGGTAGTTATCGTATATATCCATGTAAAACACCCTCGATTCGCTGTAATAATTCAGACATGCTCTTTTCATTTAATGTCTTCATAATTTTCATTAGCAGCAAATCACCTTCCTGCGCGGACATTATGGCCTTGTACGCTGACGCTATCTCATCTGGATCACGCTCAAGGAGTATATCAAACAAAATTCGCGCCTGGTGTTTGTCTTTTTCTCGTTTTGCGTCAAAGATGGTTGGGCGGTCAACAGCTACGGCACACTTGTGAAAAGCAAACCTAGCGGCATTTGGTACTGGAATAACTACTCCGTAAGTGCTTAACAGCAAGGTCTTTTCAGCATTATCAACAAGGTAATCCAAAAAAGGCAGTTTTTGAGCGCCAAATCCGAGATTTGGCAATTGTACAGATTTGCCAGTTTCATTGGATGCACCATTAGTCAAAAAATCAATGTGAAAATCCTTTCCTCTTATTTTGAATGATGATGGCCCGTCTTTTAAATTAAAAGAAGGCACTGGAAACGATTTTGGATTCCACTCCCGCATTGCGGCATGCAAATCGACCTGTTCAGGAATTGCCAACTCGAAATGCCGCACCGAGAAATCAATGTCATTCGTCTGGATGGGCGGATTCTCGGAAAACCCAAAACGATTTAAGATGGCCTGATACGCTGGTGTTCCAACCAGTGTGACTCCAGACTTGAATATTCTCATACGATCAAGCGCCAATATGGCTCCACTTGCGAGATGGTTCAGCGTTGCGAACCCGGCTGAGCGAAGCATTTTTACCATATCGCGGCGTCGTTGCAGGTCTTCTCTTGCATTTGAATTCTGTAGGTCAGCCAAAGTCTGCCGTGTGACTTCATTATCGGGGCCGATATAGCTTTGTTGCTGCCTACCTTCGATGTCTGTGTATTGGATATACCAATAGATGCGTCCTTTAATGGTTTTCGCGGTTGGAGTTACCGCACCCACCGCATCATATGAAGATGGGTCCATACCTGTCACTTCAGCGTCCAGGCACAGTTGCGCCAACTCGGCGTAAACGGTTCTAATGGTAAGAGATTGCTCTTTCAAGGCCATGCGATTTTCCTTTGCACCATAGCGTTATACTTGCTTTATAAAAAAGTAAGTATAACGCTATTTTGCAATCACGCAACGTCAAAAATCCACCTGCGAGTCAGCCTTTGATGTTGGTGCGCCGTGTAGTTCCACGCGCCAAGACCGTTCGTTCGTCTTACACAGCAAACCCGGCGCTTCCGGCGGCCATGCGGCGGCGCGCCGTACCGGTGCCGATTAACTGCCCCGCCTTCGGCACCCATGAGGCATGCTTCGTGGCGAAGACTTGCAGTCGGCACGACCCCGGTCCAGGTGGAAGACCGATCCAGATCATGAAGGATGGTGCCATGCGCCAGCAGCAGATGAAAAATCGATCAGGATGGACCGACCGAAAAGGACGGCGGCTGCCGATCATCCCTACGCTGGACATCCACCACAGAAGGCATCACCACCGGCGCGGGTGCGGGTAGCACCTGCTCTAGCATTAACTGCAAGCCTTCCCTCCCCTGCCAGCGGTTCACCTGCAGCCGATATTGGGCGCGCACCCGAAAGCCCACCGGGGGCGGTTCCTGGGCCACTTCCCGGCCATTCAGGAAATGCACGGCATCGACAGGGTTCGCACCCCGCAGGGGCTTACAGTCGGTAGGCTTGCAGCCGGCAGGCAGCGATTTGGAAGATGCGACGGACTTGCAGTCGGCAGACTTGCCACCCATGACATCGTCCAGATGCAATTGCAGCTTCCAATGGCCGTTCTTGATGGGCTTGCTCGCCATCACCACGAAATCGTTCTCGAAAAGCGGCTCCGAAAAACCCTGTCCCCACGGTCCCGCCTGCTCGATGGCCTTCGCCATGTCCAGGGTCAATTCCGCTGCCTGTAAAGGTCCATCGCACCACACGTTTTTTTGGAACCGCCCACCGGGCACCTGTTCCAGCGATACCGCATTGATGTTTCGCCGGAATTCCTCAAAGCGCGATTTGGGCAGCGACAATCCCGCCGCCATCGCATGGCCCCCAAAGCGGTTCAGCAGGCCGGGAGTGCGGCCATCGACCAAAACCAGCGCATCGCGCAGATGCCAGCCGTCCATCGAACGGCCCGACCCTTGCGCCGTCTGGCCCACATCTCCGGTAGACGTGAACACAAAGGCCGGACGCTGATAGCGTT
>JAAOMR010000390.1 GCA_018853935.1 Acidithiobacillus ferrivorans | reverse complement strand
TGGATCGTCGCCTATGGGTGTTGGACACCATCATCACCCTGGCACCACTGCTGGGACTTTTTGGCACCATCATCGGTATGTTTCACGCCTTCTCCATATTGGCCGCACCAGGACACGCACCGGCAGCGGTGACGGGCGGGGTGGCGGATGCCCTGGTCGCCACCGCCACCGGTCTCTTCATCGCCATGACCGGCCTGGTGGCTTTCAACGCCTTCAACAATCAGGTGCGGCAAATTCTGCTGCAGTTGGATTCGGTGAAAACCATGCTGCTCAACCGCATGGACGGACACCCGATCACCGACGGCGAGGGGAATATCCAGACCGCGATGCCGAAGATGGCAGCGGCCGTGGCGAGGGCGGGCTGATGGAACGGCGCTATTTCGAACAGAGGAAGGGGCGGGTCGAGATCATCCCGATGATCGACATCATGCTCTTTCTGCTGGTGTTCTTCATCATGATTACGTTGCAGATGATCCCGGACAAGGGGCTGAACTTGCAGTTGCCCGCCTCCAGTCAGGCGAAGCTGCTGCCGCACCCGCATTACACCATCAACATCGAGAAAGATGGGACGGTGGCGGTCAAGGGGCAGCACTATGATCTTGCCGGTCTCAGGCAACTGCTCGCCCGTGACGGCAACCCCGGCAAGACCCAGATCACCATCGCCGCTGATAAAGCCGTACCGTTTCAAGACTTCGTTCACGTCATGGATGCCTGCCAGAAGGCAGGGGTCAGTGATATTGGTATTGCCGCAAAAACCGCGAAATAACTTCTCAAAACTAGACAGGAGTATAGCCGTGAAATCTGACCACCATCACCATCCGATTTACAGTGCCCTGCTCGCTGCCGGTTTATGCAGCCTCTCAGGCATCGCATTTGCCGCTGGTGTAACCGCTGCAACCACCTCGTCCAGCGTCAACGTCGGAGAGGTATCTTCTAGCACGGGCGCCCTGGACACGCTGGCGCATCTCCCCACCAAAAAACAGGTATTTAATTCCACCCAGTCGGTCAAAGTAATCAGCAAGCGCCAGATGGCCACGGCGGGTCCTGCGGGTGGCGCCGCCCAGGCGCTCGCCGTGGCACCGGGAATCAATGTAGCCACTGACGGCCCGAGTGGCGCGCCGCGCTCATCGATCAGCATCAACGGCATGAAAACCGGTTGGGGCAACATCGCGGGCAATGCGAATGACGGCACGGTCATGGTCACCTTCGACGGTGTGCCCATGATTGATCCGGCCTACGGCGTCTGGCAATCCTCAGAGCTGCCACAAATGTCCATGATCAAGGGAATTACCGCCACTTACGGCCCGGGTTACCCGCTGAATCGCTGGTATAACAATATTGGCGG
>JAAOMR010000039.1 GCA_018853935.1 Acidithiobacillus ferrivorans | reverse complement strand
TCTATTTCGCCTTCCATATTGACCCCCTGGTCTCTGCTTACCACTTACGCCTTGCGTTCGATGACTCCGTCTGCACTGCCAAACAGCATCACATCCGCCCGCCGATGGGCAAATATGCCGTTGTCCAGCACGCCCGGAATCGCATTGATGCTTTCTTCCATCCGCAACGGATCAGAGAGATCGAGTCCGGTGACGTCGAGGATGACATTGCCATTATCCGTCGTGACGCCATTGCGCAGGGTGGGGCTGCCACCGAGCTTCACCAGTTGCCGGGCGACAAAGCTGCGGGCAAACGGAATTACTTCTACGGGCAGGGGAAATTTGCCGAGCATAGGCTTGTCCTTGCTGACGTCTGCGATGCAGATGAAGAGGCGGGCAGCACTGGCGACAATCTTTTCACGGGTAAGGGCACCGCCACCGCCCTTGATGAGGCGAAAGTGCGGGTCGGCCTCATCAGCGCCATCGACGTAGACCGGGATATCGCCAGTAGCATTGAGATCGAGCACGTTGAGGCCTTGCGCCTTAAGGCGATTTTCGGTGGCGATGCTGGAAGCCACATAGCCGTCCACATGGATCTTGGCAGCGCCCAGCGCCGCGATGAAGAAGTTGGTGGTGGAGCCGGTACCTACCCCAACGACCATGCCAGGCTGGATGTAGCGCAGGGCCGCCTCGGCAGCCATTTTTTTGAGTGCATCAGCATTCATATTGTTCCCCTTATATGTTGGTGTGGAGGTAAGGCGTTCTATAAAAACGTGGGTGAGTGTCGCCGCAGAGGCCGGGTTCTGACCGCTAAGGATAAAGTTGTCAGTGGCGATATGACTCTGCCAAGGAGCGCCGGTGCTCACCCGAAAGCCCTCCTGCCGCAGGCGGTTTTCGAGCGTATAAGGCCAGCGCCCGGCCAGCGGTGTTGCTGATTCCTCCGCTGCACTGAAGCAGGTCACCCGTTGCCCGCAGAATGGCGAACGGTCTGCTCCGCCACAGGTGGCCAGGAGTGCCGCCGTGCCGTGGCAGAGGGTGGCGATGGGCTTTGCTGCCGCCACGCAATGGCGCAGTAATCGGTCCACGCCGGGTGCCTGACAGAGATCCATGAGTGGCCCGTTGCCGCCGGGAATGAAAACACCGATTAAGGTGTCCAGATCTTTGCCCGTCAGCGCATCTAAATCAAGGGGTGTACGTAAGCCCGTTATTTGCCTGACGGCATTGCATAAGTAGGCGGCTCTGCTGTGGTCTCCACCGAGTGTGGACGGGTCAAGACTCTCGGGATCGATCAGCGGCGGTACACCGCCGGGTGTGACTACCTGGAGTCGCCATCCTGCTTTGCGCAGTATCTGCCAGGGTACTACCAACTCTTCCGCCCAGAAGCCGGTAGTTACTTCTGTGCCATCATTGAGGCGAAGACGCTGCGCTGCGCTGAGCAGAATCAGGACGAAAGGCTGAGTATTCATGCTGCAAGTCTAGCATGGCCAGCAGGCAAGGAAAGGGCGGTTTCGGTATGGGCAGTTTCATCTATGCGCTACTCCGTAATGACTTTGCGCGGCGGAATTGGGTGACAGACCAGTAGTGGATCAGTGCTTGTGTGTCTGTGTATTGTGATCCCTTCGGTGGAGTGTATTACCAGTTTTTGACAAAAAAATATTAAAAGGTATTTTTATCAATATTGTAATCAGTCGTAAATAATATCTTTAGATGCGATGATATTATGAATAGTGCTTGCGTTATGTTAATTATAGTTTTATATGCAACTGTTTTTATTGGTATTTAGTTTAATTAGTTAATTATAATATAATAATATTAAGATAAATAATATTTCCTGTGTGCATTGATAATTAGCACTTGCTTAACCCCAAAAATATTTGTGGCAAATTTCTATTGCTTTGCGCTTCCTGCTGGAATAGCTTTACAACCAAGCAGTCAATAAGAATAACAAAGTATAAGTTTATATTATTTGCACTGGTGTAGTACTTTGTGCGCAACGCAAGGAATGTGATTATGAAACAGCAAGCATCAGTGTCAGTATCTGCTGATAATCCGTTATTCTGGTTCTTTTGGCCACCGCTTACTGTGCGGGGCATCGCGACTCTGCCGTTTCTTCTCGCTGCGCTGATCGCCTTTGCCAAGGTAATGATTTTTCTTGTCTGGTTTTTCACCATCTATGTGTTCTTCGACGGCGCCTGTTCGTTTAGTGGATTGGTTTCTACGCATGTCGGTAACTCGTTGAATCATCTGCTGATCGGTATCGGGAAAAGTAATCGGATAGTGACCGCTATCCTGTCATATCGCGGATGGTCTGGAGTCCGCCAGGGAGAAATGTAAATGCAAGTGAAGTGGAGGAATAACCTGAAAAACGGGTGGCGCTATGCTGCCCTCGCGCCGATTCTGCTGCTCGACGGCTGCGCTGGTAACCCCTATTGGATATTCGATCCAAAAGGGGTGATGGCCGATACTAATCTGTTTTATCTGCTGGTGGATGTCGGGATCATGGGCACTATCGTTGGGCTGACTGCCCTGTTGGTGGTCTGGTTCATGTGGCGCTATCAGAAGGGTAAAAACCGGGGAAAATATGATCCTGCCTGGTCCCATTCCAATACTATTGAAGTGGTTGTCTGGGGTATTCCCATCATTGCCGTCGGCGTTTTGTCATATTTTGCCGTAGTCGGTACGTTCGAAATAAACCCGTATAATCCGACGGTTATTACCAATCATCTGAAGCCCACAAGCGATCCGGTCGAGGTGGATGTCATCGCTACCGACTGGCAGTGGCTCTTTGTCTATCCGCAGTATCATATGGCCGTAGCCAATGAACTGGTGCTGCCTGCGCATACCCCGGTATTTTTCCGTTTGACTTCGACCGCCGTGACCACAACGTTCTTTATCCCGCAACTGGTGGGCATGATTGACGTGATGCCCGGCATGCGTACGAAAAATGCCATGGAAAGCAACCATATTGGGGAATATCAGGGGATCGCTTCGGATTATGCCGGTGCGGGTACCTCGTGGATGACTTTCAAAACCAAAATGTTGAGTTCAGCCGACTTTGGTCAATGGGTGCAAAGGGTGCAGCAGTCCCCGACATCCATGACCTACACCAGCTTCAATAATTACGCTGGCCCATATATCAATGTGCATCACAAGGTGGCGTATTTTTCGTCGGTGCAGGGTGGTTTATTTGACCATGTCATCGACGAGGTCATGAATGGAAAAACCTGGCCTATCCCGCCGATGATGACGGAAAACATGGTGGCGTATATGCAGAAGCAAAACGCCCAACATCGCGACTAGCAACAGGAGGATTGAGTGATGCTCGTAGATTTAGCCGGAGGCTGGAACCCCATGCTGGGGCGCCTTGCCTGGTCTCAGATTCCTTATGACAACCCCATCCTGGCACCACTGTTTGTCGCGGTGGTCATCGGGACCATTCTGGTGCTGGGCCTGATCACTTACTACGGGAAATGGACTTACCTGTGGAAGGAATGGCTGACCACTGTGGACCATAAAAAGCTGGGTGTGATGTACATCCTCATCGGTTTAGTGATGCTGTTCCGTGGTTTCATCGATGGCCTGATGATTCGGACGCAGCAGGCCTGGGCCGTAGGCGCGCATTCCTCGGGAGTGTTCGGCGCAACGCACGGTTACCTGACCCCGTTCCATTTCGGTCAGGTCTACAGTGCCCATGGGGTGATCATGATCCTGCTGGCGGCCACACCGTTGCTGGTCGGCTTCATGAACATCATTGTGCCGATTCAAATCGGTGCCCGCGATATGGCCTATCCCTACCTGAATGCATTGGGGCTGTGGCTTACTGCCGCGGCAGGCGCCCTGATTATGATTTCTCTGTTCGTGGGCGATTTCGCACACAACGGTTGGTTTGGATATGCACCGATTTTTGAATTGCAATATAGTCCAGGCGTGGGCGTGGATTACTGGATATGGACCATGGAGTTGGTGGCATTGGGTACCACGCTCGGCGGCATCAATATTCTGGCGACCATCATCAAGATGCGTGCACCGGGTATGACGTGGGGCCGGTTGCCGATCTTTGTCTGGGCCACACTCTCTGCGAACGTGATTGCGCTGACTTCTTTCCCGGCATTGCAGGTGGCACTTGCATTGGTTGCTGCAGATCGGTATTTAGGTGCCCATTTTTTCACTGCAGGTCTGGGCGGTAATCTGATGCTCTACACCAACCTGTTCTGGATCTGGGGCCATCCGGAAGTCTATTTCGTGATTCTTCCGGCTTTTGGCATGATGTCGGAAATCTTCCCGACCTTCTCGGAGAAGCCACTGTTTGGTTACATCACCATGGTGCTGGCCAGTATGGCTATTGCCGGCGTTTCCTGGCTGGTCTGGTTGCACCACTTCTTTACCATGGGCGCGGGTCCTTACGTCAACAGCGCTTTCAGTGTGGCCACCATGCTGGTCGGCATCCCTACCGGTGTGAAGGTGTTTAACTGGGCGTTTACCATGTATCGCGGTCGCCTGACCTTTAACGCCGCCATGCTGTGGGCTATCGGCGCACTATTCCTGCTGTTGATAGGCGGGCTGACCGGCATGATGCTGGCTATTCCGGCCATCAATTACATGGTCCACAACAGCGTTTTCGTGGTCGCGCACTTCCACACCATGCTGCTGGTGATTGTGTATGCCATTTTTGCTTCGGTGATCTACTGGTTTCCGAAGGTCTTCGGCTTCAAGCTGGATGAATTCTGGGCAAAGACTATGTTCTGGCTCTTCTCCGCTGGTACGGCACTGGTGTTCGTGCCTATGTACATGCTCGGCTTTATGGGCATGACCCGGCGTTTGGATTACGTGTTCAACACCGTCTGGCACCCTTATCTTCTGGTGATGGAATTCGGTATTGCGGTTTATATGCTGTCCGTCCTCGCATTTGTTGCGCTGCTTTATGTCAGCATCCGCGATCACGCAAAAAACCAGGTTGGTGCTGATGCCTGGGGTACCTCCCGCTCGCTGGAATGGCTTGCCCATTCTCCTGTGCCATTTTATAACTTTGCCGTATTGCCGCATATCAGTGCGCGTGATGAAGTGGCTTGGCGTCGTGATAATGGCATCGATCATGTCCAGCCTGATCACTATGAGGATATCCATATGCCGAATAATACCGGTGTGGCCATTATCCTCGGTGGCCTGACTTTTGTATTGGGTTTCGCTCTGGTATGGCGTATCTGGTGGCTTTGTGCCCTCTCTTTGCTGGCAATTGTTGCGCTCGTGATCTATCGCTCCTTCAAGGGCGATCCGGGTTACATCATTACGGCGGCGGAACTGGAAAAGATGGAAAAAGAAGCCCTGCGCCGTGCAGCACAGATCAGCAAATAGCGTCATCAGGCAGAGCGCCGCGTATTGTGGGTAAGGCACTAGCCCAGAGCGTTCTGATGGCCGCCGCTACTGGCTTCGCAGCCTGGCTCATCAGTGGGGCCGGATTATCGCGGTGGATGCTTCTGACAGGTGGTAGCCGAGGCATTGGCTACCGGTTAAAGAACAACAGATTGAGGAGGTTTTTATGAGTTCTCATGCCAGTAATGTGGATCCAAAAACGGCAGAGTTATGGGATAAAAGTCACTATCAGCATGACGTGATCTCCACCCGCACCTTTGGCTATTTCATGTATCTGCTGAGCGACGGCATGCTGTTTGCGACCCTTTTTGCCGCTTACGGCGTACTGAGTTACCAGCACAGTTATTTTGGTGGCCCCACCCCGGCCGACTTTGTAAAGCCATGGTATACCTTTGCCCAGACTATGGCGTTGTTTCTCAGTGTGTTGGCTTATGGCCTGGGCATGAATGCACTCAAGCACAAAAACAAAAGCGGGGTAATTAACGGGTTGCTCGCGGCTTTTGTGTTGGGTGTATTGTTTCTGGCACTGGATATCCATGACATGACGCATTTGGCATCATTGGGCATCACCGTAGCGACCAGTGGCGGGGTGTCTGCGTTTATTGTCCTGACCCAGGTGCATGCCACCCATATCTTCTTCGGGCTGATCTGGATTTTGGTCATGATGGCTCAGGTGTTGAGCAAGGGCTTTACCACCGAGGTGGTGGGCCGGTTGTTGACACTGCGTATGTTTTGGCATTTGCAGGCTATTATTTGGGTATTTGTGTATGTATTCGTTTATTTGTGGGGGTATATGTCATGAGTCACGATCAGGATGATCCGACGCTGCATCCAGAAGTGCAGATGTCCACGTCCCAGGGATATTTCTCAGGATTTGCGATTTCCAGCATTCTGATGCTTGTCGCTACTTTTTTGGTGACATCGCATGCCGTGCCGCCATTTGGGTTGTTGATGGTCATCTCGGCCTGCGCGGGTATAGCGATTATCGCGCAGATTTACTTTCTGCTGCATATCGATGTTTCCGAACATAATATCTGGAATACTGTAGCTTTGGTGCTGTTCATACCGCTCTTTTTAATTACCATTGGTCTGACCTGGTGGATGTTCTCGCAACTATATCTGCACACGATGATCATGCCGGGCATGCCCAGCATGATGCATTGAGGGGTAGATAGCATGCCTACGGCTAGGGGACGGAAGACGTCAGTGGGCGGCGGCGGTAACTGAACTCCCCCACATCAGTGCCGCTCTCTTACTGGTTGCCACGCTCGGCTGGATGATGCCCGCCTATCCCATCGCCTTTTATCTCGCGGTGGTCCAGGTTGCAGTCGGGTTTTTGCTCTTCCATGCCGTCAATCTCAAGCCCAAGGACCCTGGCG
The DNA here is from genome assembly GCA_018853935.1 of Acidithiobacillus ferrivorans. GTDB lineage: Bacteria > Pseudomonadota > Gammaproteobacteria > Acidithiobacillales > Acidithiobacillaceae > Acidithiobacillus > Acidithiobacillus ferrivorans. Next base: position 37,274 of record JAAOMR010000039.1, on the reverse strand, counting down.
TCATGGTGGCCTTTCACCAGTCCATGGTCCTGCTCATGTGTCTCGCCATTGTCCTGCAATGGCGCTAAATGAGGTCGTTAGCATCATGTTAAAAGAAGGATTAAACACCAACAGCCTCGACGATCATTCCGGGCAGCGCTTGCGGCCATCTCTCCTCAGCGATCTCTGGGTCCTGGCCAAAGCCCGGGTGGTTTCTCTCCTGGTTTTCACCGCCGCAGTGGGCGAGATTCTCGCCCCCAACGCCCTTATCCACTGGGAATCAGCGGTCGCTGGCCTGGTCGGCATCGCGCTGGCCGGCGGGGCAGGGGGCGTCCTCAACCAGATCGTCGAACCCGCCCTCGACCAGCACATGCGCCGCACCCTGCACCGGCCGCTGGCCGAGGGGCGCATCAGCCGCCCTGGCGCCATCCTGTATGCCGCCATCCTGATGGGTGCCGCCATCGCCATCCTCGCCTGGGGCACCAACCCGCTGACCCTGGTGCTGACGCTGGTGGGTACCGTCGGCTACGGCGTTGTCTATACCCTCTACCTCAAGCCCAGCACCCCCTGGAACATCGTCTGGGGCGGTCTCGCCGGTGCCTTACCGCCGTTGATTGGCTGGAGCGCCATCACCGGCAGTCTCGCCGCACTGCCCCTGGTCCTCGTCCTGCTGGTCTTCGTCTGGACCCCCGCGCACTTCTGGCCACTGGCCATTTGCTGTCGGCAAGACTACGCCAAAGCCTGCATCCCCATGCTCCCGGTGACCCACGGCGTGGATCGCACCCGCAAGGAAATTCTGAACTACGCCATCCTCACCTGGATCGTCAGTCTGGTTCCCGCCTTTCTGACCGGTGACTGGGTGTATGGCGCTATCGCCGCGCTCTCCGGAGCCTGGTTTGTGTGGATGGCCCTGCACCTCAAAGCCCTGCCGGAAGGCCAAGAGATGGACCGCTACGCCCGGCGGATGTTCGCCTACTCCATCTCCTACCTCTTCCTGCTCTTTACGGCCCTGATTTTGGGTAAACTGGTGATGGGTTATGGCTTCTTCTGAGACCCCCCATCGCGGCAAATCCCGCGCCAAAGGCCTGCCCATGAGCCCGCTCGAAAAGCGGGCCGTGAGTGGTCTGAGTTTCATCTATGTGGCGCGCATGCTCGGTCTTTACAGACTACCTACGCAGAGAACGTATAAGGGCGGGACAGCCAATAGCCGTTCCGCCTATTTTTTTGTCTAATATTTTTTAGCCGCCGACAATGAGTGCTAGCGCGCCAAAGGCGATGCAATAGATACCAAAGGGCCGCAGCGCTTTGACTTCATGCCGGTGGAAATAGTGCATCAGGAACCAGACTGAAGCCCAGGCGCAGATTCCTGACAACAGGCCGGCAAGGAATATGGTGCCCATCAGTCCGGAAGGTAGCTGGGCGTGGAAGAGTTTGGGTACCTCCAGCAGTCCTGCTGCCGCAATAATGGGTGTGGCGAGCAGGAAGGAAAATTTTGCGGAATTTTCATAGTCCAACCCTACACCAATACCAGCCACCAGCGTCGCACCCGAACGCGAAAATCCGGGAATCAATGCGAGGGATTGGGCGAATCCTATGCCAATAGCGCGTATCCAACTCAGATTGTCCAGTGAATGGCTGGGTTGCCGCGCGCGCAAGCGATCTCCCCAGATGAGCATGATGCCGTTAATCATCAGTGCAACCGCAGCAAAGGTGAAGCCACCGAACAGATCTTTGATTTTATGGGCGAGGGCAAGGCCCAGTAAACCGGCAGGTATGGAGGCGATGAAGAGGATCCATAACAGCCGTGACTGGGGATTGCTGGGATGTCCCCGCGCGCGAATGAAACCACCCAACAGCGCCACCCAGTCGCGCCAGAAGAACAAGAGCAATGCCGCGGCTGTGGCGAGGTGGAGCACGACCACAAAGGGCAAAAACCACTCAGCATCCCGATTGATGGGCCAATGGAGAAGCGCCGGTACCAGGATGATGTGACCTAGGCTGGAGATGGGAAATAGTTCCGTAACGCCTTGCAGCATGGCCAGAAAAAGTAAGTAGATATGTTGTGTCAATCTTTTTCCTTCTATACGTAGCGTACGCCGAGAATGGTGTACTCCCGTGTTCCACCGGGAGCGCGCACTTCAACCGGGTCGCCTTGGTGCTTGCCGATAAGCGCACGCGCAATGGGGGAGCTAATGGATATCTTACTTTCCTTGAGGTCGGCTTCGGCATCACCCACGATCTGGTAGGTCACTTCGTTGCCTTCTGCATCCTCCAGCTCCACGGTGGCCGCAAAAACAATTTTTCCGCCGGTATTCAATGTCTTGGGATCAATGACCTGGGCGCGGGCCAGATGATCTTCCACCTCACGAATACGTCCCTCGATAAATGCTTGCTGTTCTTTGGCAGCGTCATATTCGGCATTTTCCGAGAGATCACCCTTGGCGCGCGCCTCGGCGATTGCTTCAATAACGGTGGGCCGCTCCACGGATTTGAGGCGATGTAACTCATCGCGCAGACGCTGGGCACCAATAACGGTCATAGGGATTTTGTCGCTCATATCTACCTCGTGCTGGTGTTTGTCTGGTTCAGATCCTGCAACCGGAGGACACTGCGTTCCTCCGTCATCAGAGCGTGAATGGCAGCAGCGCCGGCGATGGCGCCCGCCAGGGTGGTATAGTAGGTCAATCCCATTTGCAGCGCTGCACGACGGATACTAAAAGAGTCGCGCACCGATTGCCGTTCATCTACGGTGTTGATGATGATCTGCACCTTACCGTTTTTGATCGCATCGACGATGTGGGGACGGCCTTCAGTCACCTTGTTGACTGCGGTGACTTCCAAACCTTCCCCATGCAGAAAAGCGGCAGTGCCCTTGGTGGCGATCAGCTTAAAGCCGAGTTCGGACAATGTCCGTGCCGCTGGGATAAGGCCCTTCTTATCTGCATCACGGACGCTGAGAAAAACGGTGCCGGAGCGCGGGAAGTGTTCACCGGCGCCGATCTGTGCCTTGAGGAAAGCCTCGCCAAAACTAGCACCGATGCCCATCACCTCGCCAGTAGACTTCATTTCCGGCCCCAGCAGGACATCCACACCGGGGAATTTGATGAAGGGGAAGACAGCTTCCTTAACGCTGAAATGGGGCGGATTGGGAATCTGCGGAATGCCCTGTGCGGCCAGTGATTTCCCGGTCATACAGCGGGAGGCAATCTTGGCCAGAGGCCAGCCGGTGGCCTTGGAGACGAAAGGCACCGTCCGTGAGGCGCGCGGGTTCACCTCCAGCACATAGATGCGCTCTTCCTGGACGGCAAACTGACAGTTCATCAGGCCCACCACACCGAGCGCCAGGGCCAGTTCCACGGTCTGCCGCCGGATTTCGTCCTGAATGGCTGGGGACAGGGAGTAGGGCGGCAGGCAACAGGCGGAGTCGCCGCTGTGCACACCTGCCTGCTCAATGTGCTCCATAATCCCTGCCACAATCACCTGTTGCTCGCTATCGGCGACGGCATCAACGTCTACTTCCAGGGCGTTATTCAGGAAACGATCCAGGAGAATAGGTTGGTCATTGGAGATGCGCACTGCCTCTACCATATAACGTTCGAGGTCATCTTCGCCGTAGACAATACGCATTGCGCGACCACCCAGTACATAAGAAGGGCGCACTACCAACGGATAGCCCAGTGCGCGCGCCTTGCTCAGGGCTTCCGGGGCACTCCGCGCAATGGCGTTTTCCGGCTGCCGCAAGTTGAGGCGCTGCAAAAGTTGCTGAAAGCGCTCGCGGTCTTCCGCCAGATCAATGGAATCCGGAGTGGTGCCGACGATGGGTACACCGGCGGCTTCCAGATCGTTGGCGAGCTTCAGCGGCGTTTGACCACCGAACTGGACGATCACGCCCTGGGGTTTTTCGACAGCGACGATTTCGAGGACATCTTCCAGAGTGAGCGGCTCGAAATACAGACGGTCGGAGGTGTCGTAGTCGGTGGACACAGTCTCCGGATTACAGTTGACCATGATGGTCTCAAAGCCATCTTCATGCAGGGCCATGGCCGCATGCACGCAACAATAGTCAAACTCGATACCCTGCCCGATCCGGTTGGGGCCACCTCCCAGGATCATGATCTTGGGCTTGTCACTGGGCTCTGCCTCACATTCCACCTCATAGGTGGAATAGAGATAGGGGGTGGGTGAACGGAATTCGGCGGCGCAGGTGTCCACCCGCTTGTAGACGGGGCGGATACCCAGCTTCTGGCGATGCTCCCGCAGGAGCTGCTCGCGGCAGCCCAGCAGACGGGCGAGGCGCCGGTCCGAAAAGCCCATGCCTTTGAGTGTGCGAAGCCGGGTGTTATCGAGACTCGCCAGAGGGAGACCGCGCAAATTCTCCTCCGTTTGGACGATCTCGAAAATCTGTTCCAGGAACCAGGGGTCAATGTGGGTGATACGCTGCAGGCTTTCCTGATCCCACCCACGCCGTATGGCATCCGCCAGATACCAGAGGCGATCGGCACCGGGGACCCTTAACTCTTGCTCCAGCTTTTGCAGGGTGTCTGGATCATTCCCGACGAGTTTCTCATCAAGACCATCCACGCCTGTCTCCAGACCGCGCAGCGCCTTTTGCAGCGATTCCTGGAAGCTGCGGCCAATGGCCATCACCTCACCTACCGACTTCATCTGAGTGGTCAGATGGGCATCGGCCTCCGGAAATTTCTCGAAGGCGAAGCGGGGGATTTTAGTGACCACATAATCGATGGTTGGCTCGAAGCTCGCCGGCGTCGCCTGGGTGATGTCATTGCGCAACTCGTCCAGGGTATAACCCAGCGCGAGCTTGGCGGCAATTTTGGCAATAGGAAACCCGGTGGCCTTGGAGGCCAGCGCCGATGACCGCGACACCCGCGGATTCATCTCGATGACGATCAGTCGCCCGTCTTCGGGGTTGACAGCAAACTGTACATTAGAGCCACCGGTATCTACGCCGATACGGCGCAGGACAGCGATAGAGGCGTCGCGCATGCGTTGATATTCACGATCAGTGAGGGTCTGGGCGGGGGCTACGGTGATGGAGTCCCCGGTATGAATACCCATGGGATCGAGATTCTCGATAGAGCAGACAATGATGCAGTTATCCGCCCGGTCGCGCACCACTTCCATCTCAAATTCTTTCCAGCCGATAATGGATTCTTCGATGAGGATTTCGTGGGTAGGGCTGGTCTCCAGGCCACGTGCAGCGATTTCCTCAAACTCCTCGCGGTTATAGGCAATGCCGCCGCCGGTGCCACCCAAGGTGAAGGAGGGCCGGATGATGACCGGGAAACCGATATCTTCGGCGATCTGCCGTGCGCCTTCCATGTCATGGCCAAAAGCCGAACAGGCTACTTCCAGGCCGATTTCTTCCATGGCTTTTTTGAACAGGCCACGATCTTCTGCTGCCCGGATGGCCTCGACCGAGGCGCCGATGAGGCGGACGCCATACTGCTCCAGTATCCCCTCCCGGTGCAGGTCCAGGGCACAGTTGAGTGCCGTTTGACCGCCCATGGTGGGGAGGATGGCGTCGGGGCGTTCCATGGCGATGATGCGCGCCACGGTTTGCCACTCGACGGGTTCGATGTAGGTGGCGTCCGCCGTCTGTGCATCGGTCATGATGGTGGCGGGATTGGAGTTGACCAGAATGACGCGGCAACCCTCTTCCCGCAGCGCCTTGCAGGCCTGGACACCGGAATAATCGAATTCGCAGGCCTGGCCGATGATGATGGGGCCAGCGCCAATGAGGAGGACGCTTTTGATATCCTGATACTTAGGCATGCCGACGGTCTCCGTGCTGGTTCATGGCGTGAACGAAGTCGTCAAAAATCACACTGGCGTCATGGGGGCCGGGCCCGGCCTCTGGATGTCCCTGAAAAGAAAAGACGGGTAGGTCCCGATGTGCCATACCCTGCAAACTACCGTCAAACAGAGAGGTGTGTGTCGCAATCAGACAATCAGGCAGGGTATCCGCATCTACCGCAAAACCATGATTCTGGCTGGTGATCAGTACCCGGCCGCTGCGCAGATCTTTGACTGGATGGTTAGCCCCGTGGTGTCCAAATTTCATCTTGATGGTCCTGGCACCCAGGGCCAGTCCCAGTAACTGATGCCCCAGGCAGAGCCCGAAGGTGGGAATGCCTGCGGCGATGATCTGACGCATGGCCTCTTTGGCATAGTCGAGGGCCGCAGGATCGCCGGGACCGTTGGAGAAGAGCACACCATTCGGGAGCAGGTCAATCACCTCAGCAGCCGCAGTGCGGGCTGGCACGACGGTCACTCGGCAGGCACGATCGGCCAGCAAGCGCAGGATATGCCGTTTAGTGCCAAAGTCGTAAACCACCACATGGCGTTGTGACCGGGTGACGGGCTGTGCGTGATAGCCCTGATCGGGAGCGCCGCTGGCGAGATTCCAGGCGTATGTCTCCCGGCAACTCACATCCTGTACCAGATCACGACCGAGGAGGCCGGGGAAGGCACGCGCCGCAGCAAGGGCGTCGTCATCGTTGACCGCTTCTCCGACGAGGACGGCAGCATTCTGAGCGCCGCCATCCCGCAGCCTGCGGGTCAGGGCGCGGGTGTCGATCTCGGCAATGCCGGGAGTCTGATGTGTCTGCAAGAAAGCATGCAGAGTTTGAGTGCTGCGCCAACTGCTGGGTGTGCGCGGCAGGTTGCGTACGACCAGAGCAGAACAATGTATCCGGGCGCCTTCCATGTCCTCCGGATTGACGCCCGTATTGCCAATATGCGGATAAGTGAGCGTAACGATCTGCCCCCGATATGAGGGATCAGAAAGGATCTCCTGGTAACCACTCATGGCGGTATTAAAGCAAAGTTCGCCCACTGCCAGGCCAATGGCACCAAAGCCTTTACCGCGATAGATGCTGCCGTCTGCTAATGCCAGGACCGCCTGCACGCCCCACCTCGCCAACTTAAAGAGGATGCAAAAAAAGGGAGGGGGTCCCCTCCCACGTAGATATCGTCTATTCTAAGGACCCGAAGGGAAGTGGTCAACGCACTATTGCTAGGCTGCACGGTGTAGCGGTCATCTCATGCGGGCGTTTTAAGGACGTTGGTAGATATAAGCTCTTGAGTGGTCATGTTCTAATGATAGCTTTGAACGTTGTTTTATGATTTGAGGAAGGAGTATTTATGGGTTGGATGCAATGGTCTGTGCTTACTGCGGGTGGCGTGTTGGTGTTGACAGCATGTGCAACAACTACGACGAACGGCATGGCACCACAGCCGCAGGGTGTCGCGAGTAGCCACCCGGCACTTGCCGCTGCCCCGCTGCCATCTGCTCCTGCCGCCCGATCGCCGTTGGAGCACAGAGCGCCCGTTGTCCTGCCGCAGGTGACGCCTGCGGTGGTCTCGCCGTCGGTTACGTACTCGTCCACGGTCGTACCATTGACGCCCCTCGCCGCGATGCCGTCCATTCCCTCCGCGTCGACTATTCCAGCCGTGCCCTCTGTGGCGCAGACGCTGGGCGGCGCCAAGATCTCCTTTTCTGGTGAATGGCAGGCAGATATGACCAAAGCACGTCAGGATAGTGCGCGCTGTGCGGCGATGCCGTCTGCGTTACAGACGGCATGCTGGCAAGGCGTCTCCAACTGGGCGCAAAAGCGAGCGGCGCGCTATCAATCTCTGAGCACTCAGGCAACGGGTGCGCAGGCTCAGCAGATGCAATCTGCCGCGAAATTTTTTGGAGTGACCAGCGAATGGGCCAGCGCTTGTGGCGCCCTGACCTCACAGCAATGTGCAGAATCGCCGCTGATCGGCAAGATGCAGCAATGGAAGGCATCTGTCGGGATTTCCGGAACAACGACACCTATGCCCTAGAGCGGGGCTGTTATGTCCGCGGCAAATGAGTTTTTATTAAATAATATTTGTGTGCCTGCCATAAATGGCGGGCGCTTATTCGAGGCTGTGCCAAAAACGGCAGCATTCGAGTTTTGAGAACAAAATCTACAGGCTGACCAGAATTATAAATAGCTGCAATTAATCAGAACAGTACGGCAACAACACCAACATACCGTATAGTTAAAATATAATAAATTAATTATGGACTGATAATTGCAATATTGTCCAATAACAACATAAGCAGGTGTGATTATCTATGTTATTTAGGCAGTGCGCCGCCAGGAAGAAATTGCTTTCGTATGTTCTGGGGGATCCCATCACCAGGCAGGGAGTGATTATTGACCCCACGGCAGATCTTGTCGCCCAGGCACTGTCATTTTTGGCAGAGCGAAAAATAGCGTTGCAATATGTTCTGCTAACGCACTTTCCCGACCCCACGCTCGAGGATACGTTGAACCAACTTAGGTCCTTCGGTCCGCGAGTGGCTGCGCACGAATCGACGGAATACCAAGGTGTCGACGTGCGTTTGCGGGATAACGACATTGTACATTTCGGTGAGGAGACAATCCGGGTGATTCACACTCCTGGGCAAATGCCCTGTGCGGTTACCTATTGGTGGGCCGATCGCTTGTTTACCGGTGAAACACTCCTCGCGACAGGGCCTGGCACCTGTGGGCAAGGAGGCAATATTGCCCAGCAATGGCGCAGCATCCGTGACAAGTTGCTCAGATTTCCTGATGAGTACCTGATTTTTCCCGGTCGTGAATCCCGCAAGCGCCGCGTAGCTTGTGTTGCGGAGTTCCGTTTGGCTTTTGGTAACCAATCTGGTGTCACTGCTCCGGCAGTCCACGAGTACAGTGCCCAGACTCAATCTGATCATGCAGCCCAGTCAGATAAAACAACTAACAGTAGTAGCAGCGAGATGGTGGGAGCGTAGGGAGGCCCGTGATGAAGGCCCGGACATTTTACACAGTATGTATTGGAGGTTCAGGTGTTTATAAAGAATAAACGCTACAAAATGTGGGCACAGATGGTGTTACTACCAGCATTGCTCACGTTGGGGGGCTGTTCGAATGACGGCCTATATCTGTTGAAGCCGGAAGGTTTAATATCGCATACGTTTTATCACTACTTCATTCTCGATGTCGTGATTATGTTATTGATTATTGTCCCGACAACGGTACTAACCATATGGGCTATGTGGAGATATAGAAAAGGTGGTAAAGGACGTTATGATCCAGCGTGGAGCCACTCGAATGCCATAGAAGCCATTGTATGGGGGATTCCCCTGGTGACAGTCGGCATCTTGTCTTACCTGTCAGTAAAGGCTATCTATGATGTCAACCCTTACAACCCGGGCGTAATCGCCAAAGCTCAAAAGGCTGACGGCAGAGATCCCGTGGAGGTCGACGTGATCGCGACAGATTGGCGCTGGCTGTTTATTTATCCGCAACAACATATTGCCTCGGTAAATGAATTAGTGGTTCCGGTAGGGACTCCTGTCAAGTTCCGTCTAACGTCTACTTCCGTTGTGAATGATTTCATTATTCCCCAGTTGGTTGGGATGATTGATGTTATGCCAGGCATGCGCACAAAACAGGCATTGATGGCCGACAAGGCCGGTACCTACATAGGTTATTCTGCCGATTACAGCGGCGCAGGGCTTTCATGGATGCATTTTCAGACGAAGGCCGTAAGCGCGGCCCAATTTGCGCAATGGGTGAAAAGTGCTCAGCAATCTCCCCAGCATCTCAGCTATGCTGGTTTTGATCGCTTTGCAAGACCTTACATAGCCGTTGGTGGTGACCAGCAAATCTTCGGTAACGTGCAATCCGGTTTGTTTGATTATGTGATTGGCGAAGTCATGCACGGCAAAGTGTGGCCGACACCCATGGCGATGACTGAAAATATGGTCAACTACATGCAAAAACAACGTGCCAAACAGAAAGCGGGAGACTATTGATATGCTAGTACATTTACAAGGGCCGTGGACTCCTCTGCTGGGTCGTCTCACGCTTCAGCAAATACCGTATCATGTCCCGATTCTCGTGGTGACTTTTATAGTTGTGGCCATCTTGGCTGCTGTGGTACTGGCGGCAACGACGTATTTTGGTAAATGGGGATATCTCTGGCGAGAATGGTTGACAACGGTTGATCACAAAAAAATCGGGGTTATGTATATTTTACTGGGGCTGGTCATGTTGTTGCGAGGATTCGCTGATGCCTTGATGATTCGCACGCAACAGGCAATGGCCGTGGGTCCTAGTTCGCCGGGGTATATGGGGGCGGTGCATGGATATCTTACGCCGTTCCATCTGGGGCAGATTTTCACAGCCCATGGATTGATCATGATAGTGTTCGCAGCGACCCCGTTGTTGGTAGGGCTGATGAACATCATCGTGCCCTTGCAGATTGGCGCCCGAGATATGGCTTACCCATACCTGAATGCCTTGGGATTGTGGCTCACTACAGCCGGTGCGGCATTGGTGATGGTGTCGCTGTTTGTCGGCAATTTTGCCCACGGTGGATGGTATGGATTCGTGCCCTATTTTGAATTGCCATATAGTCCAGGTGTTGGCGTCGATTACTGGATGTGGACTTTCCAGTTAGCCGCGATTGGTACCTCGTTGGGCAGCATAAATCTGATTGCTACTATCGTCAAAATGCGTGCTCCGGGTATGACATGGATGCGTATGCCCATGTTCACATGGGCGTCCCTCAGCACCAACCTTATTGCGCTCACCTCCTTTCCGGTGTTGATGGTCGCGTTGGCTTTGCTCGGCCTAGATCGCTATGTGGGCACCCATTTCTACACTTCTGGTATGGGTGGTAACCTGATGCTTTATAATGATTTATTTTGGGTTTGGGGGCACCCAGAAGTGTATTTCCTGATTCTTCCAGCTTTTGGCATAATGTCAGAAATAATTCCCACATTCTCTGAAAAGACCTTGTTTGGGTATGTGACTATGGTGATTGCATCATTCGCCATCGGCGGCGTGTCCTGGGGTGTTTGGTTGCATCACTTCTTCACTATGGCTGCGGCACCTAGTGTCAACAGTTTTTATAGTGTAACGACCATGTTGGTAGGTATCCCTACCGGTGTCAAAGTCTTCAACTGGATTTTCACCATGTATCGTGGGCGCGTGCGTTACGAGCTACCCATGTTGTGGGCATTGCTTGCGCTTTTCCTCCTGCTGGTTGGCGGCATGACAGGTATGATGAACGCGTTTGCCAGCAACGATTATATGTGGCACAACGGTTTATTTGTGGTTGCGCACTTTCATATGATGGTTTTGGTGATTGCGGCGAGCATTTTTGGTGCTGTTGAGTATTGGTTCCCCAAGGTGTTTGGTTTCAAACTCGAACAGAAATGGGGTAAATGGTTCTTCTGGTTTATGATCCTTGGAACCGGCTGGACCTTTGTTCCCATGTTCCTCTTGGGTTTTGGCGGTATGACCCGTCGTCTGGACTATATCCATTATACGCAATGGTCACCCTACCTTCATATAATGCTGATCGGTATGGTGTTCTACGTGATTGCCGTACTGTTCTTTGTGGTCCATCTGTATGTCAGTCTGCGGGACCGTGCCGAAAATCGTTCGGGTGCAGATGCCTGGGGTACCGGGCGGAGTCTGGAATGGGCGACACACTCTCCTGTTCCGGCATATAACTTTGCTATTACCCCACATATAAATGCACTGGATGAGTGGGCATGGCGCAAGGAAAATGGGCTGACGGAACTGCATCCAGGTAATTATGAGGGTATTCACATGCCAAAGAGTACAGGTGTTCCGTTCTTCCTCGGCATTCTCTTCATGGGCTTGAGTTTTGCCCTCATCTGGCGGATCTGGTGGCTGGCGTTGGTGTGTGTCGCACTTATTGTAGCGCTCATTATCATTCGGTCCTTTGACCGTGATACCGACATGACGATCCCTGCACACGAGGTGGAGCAGGTAGAAAGTGGTGCCCGCGATGGAACATCTGAAAACCTGCCGACGGCCGGCGTACTGGGCGGCACGGTGATTGCTCACTCCGTTCCTCAGTCTGGTACGGGTGGCATCAACGGTAGTACAACCTCCACAAGTCCTGCGTGGGCCCCAATGGATCGCTAACGGACTTATCCCGATCCTTAATTGGGTCGGGAAGCCCGTTTTCGAGCATATCTGAAAAAAGGAGTTATTCAATGAGTGCATCTGCAGCACAAAAAGTCGATCCGGCCCACGCCACACTCTGGGCGCGACACTATCCTGGTCATGACATGATCGGTACCCGGACCTTTGGATTCTGGCTCTATATGTTGACTGACGCCATGGTCTATGCGGCATTATTCGCAACACTGGGTGTGTTGAGTCATGTGGTTAATCTGGCGGGGGGTCCATCGCCCTCTGCGTTTATTAACCCGGTTTATGCGTATGGTGAAACCATTACCTTATTTCTTAGTGTGTTGATTTATGGCTATTCGATGGTTGCGCTAAAAAATGGAAATCGCGGTGGGGTGATTGGCAGTATGTTTGTCGCCATGCTGCTTGGCGTGATTTATTTGGTAATCGCAGGCATAGATATTGGCAATATGTTTGCGCATGGCGTCACTCCACAAGTCAGTGGATTTTTGTCTATATTTTTCACAGTTGTAATCTATCACGCGCTGCATATTCTCGTTGGTGTGGTATGGATGTTGGTCATGATGGTCCAGATCGCACGGGAGGGTTTTAGTGCCAACGTAGTTTATCGTCTGATTAATCTTCGACTGTTCTGGCATTTTCAGGCAGTCATTTGGGTGTTTGTATTTACCTTTGTTTATTTGCAGGGGATGGTGGCATGACAGAACATATGCAAAATCCGTTAAATCATCCGGAGGTGCAACTGGCTAATGGTCGCGCATATCTGGCGAGTTTTATTATTTCCATGCTGCTGATGACAGTAGGTCTTTGGTTGGCTGTGGCGCACATCACGACACCTTTCGGGACGGTCCTGATGACCTCTTTCCTTGCTGGCGTGGTGGTAATTATTCAGGGCTACTTTATTTTGCATATGGATATATCCCATGCGCAGATGTGGCATACCGTGGCCATGGTGCTTTTTCTACCGTTATTTGTTGTTACCATCGGATTGACCGCGTGGATGTTCCATGGGTTGTACCAGCGTACCATGATTATGCCTCCAGCAGCGTCCAGTATGGCCCATGTGCCTTCCATGCCTCATTAGTGGAAGGGCAGAGTATGCGGAGTATGTGGCTATGACCGAAAAACAGACGTTTTAGCAGAGGTCAGTTAATCCCCCACGCAATAGAAGGGGAGATGAGGCCGGTAGTACAGGTGATTGGCTGCTTGCTCACCGGTCTCCTTCATCAAATCGCAGAAGGCTGTGCAATGGACCATCGCTGCCCACGTCAGTACTGCCCTGTTTCTGGTCGCTACTTTCGGCTGGATGATGCCTGCCTATCCCTCATCGCCTTTTATCCCGCAGTAACCCATGTCGCCGTCGGGTTTCTGCTCTTCGCACATTCCCATAGAGTTCCTGATTGGCAGGTGGGGGTCTGTACGACCGCAGACTGAAGGCCCACAACGGCAAGGAGCGGGTCATGTGGTTCTTTCCGCAATCCCATAAAGCGACTACAATCGGGACAGTAGTAACCTTAACGGGGTACATCGTAAACGTACGGCATAAGGCGAGATTTATACTACCTATGTGGAATACGAACAGGAAGATGGTGCTGCTGGATAGCAGCGATGCCGGAAATGCCCGACGTTGTGTGTTATGTAATGTCCCAAATTGGCGGACTCAGCGAAGACCACATGAAACACAATGATGCATAAGGTCTGGCGGCGCCCAACCTAACTATGGCTCAATATAACGATGGATAGATAAAATGAAGAACTTAATCTCCCCGAGGAATATGAAAAGAATAATTCAATATGCTTTTCTGATGAGTTATTTTATTGTCTGCTCGTCATCGGCCCTGGCTTCTGATAAATGGCAAAAACTTTGGAGCCGGCTGGAACATGCAACTTATATTCAAACAGGTTCAGGGAAAACGGTAATTTATGACTTTTTCGATCCTAACTGCATATATTGCGCAAAAGCATTCCAATTGGAACGTCCGTTCGCCGATAAAGGCCAGCTCACCGTTCGCTACGTACCGGTAGGTTTCCTCACCGACTCCAGCTTCGGTAAGGCCGCCGCCATTCTTCAGGCACAAAATCCACAAGAAGCCATGAAAAATAACTACATGGAATTACTCAGAACCGGGCATGCGGCGATCTCATCTGCCACCGCCACGGAAGCCACTCATTCCGCGTTACGGCAGAATGAGCGGATTTTCATAAGTACGGGTGCCACCACCTTGCCAGAGTTGGTTTATAGACTTCCTGATGGACAGGTGGAGGCCTTTCGTGGCGAACTGTCGAAGACGCAACTCGATCTTCTAAGCTCTGGACACAGACTAGACAATTAGAGGCCAGCCAATCATCTTCAGAACTGGTATGTCACACCCGCATTCGCCATGAAATGCGCGACCTGCTGATAGCCATTGGCGTAACGATAAATCGGCAAATAAACCGAAGTATTCAATAACCATTTACTGCTCAAGTTGATCTGCACACCCGGGGTGATATATAGGTTGGAGTAACCACTGTTCATATTACCATATGCAGCATCACCACCGCCTTGGTCATGGCCGCGCCACTGGTAGTTCAACTGCAGGGTAGGGATCAAATGGGTGCCGCTCTCTATCCCGTCATAATGCGCCCCCACGGCGAGATTCACGCTGTCTCCCGGACGATAACCCTGGTAACTATCGAGTGCGTGACGCCATAAGATTTGCGTGAACCATCCCCAGTCGGACTCATTCCCCACCTTATATCCACCAAGAAGCAAGTCGTTCGTACCTGTTCCTGGCTGGGTGTCCCGATCCATGATCGGACCCCCTTGATAATAATTGCCGGCATTGGTCGGCCCTGTAGGCAGTTTTAAACCAAAGGTTATACCGCTGGACATGTCGCTTGAGAAACCCGTGTACATGCCCATTATGCGGATATCCGAAAGAACCGTGGCGTTAGAGGTAAGTATTTGTGGAGAAACGCCCTGGCTCGCATCGGTAAGCCCGACGGCACCATTACTGTCGGTGACGAAGTGCCTATTCCAGTATGGGATCATCGCCATGATTCCCCACTGATGATTGAACATGTGCTGAATGTTCAAATTAAAGAAATTTGTCTCTATTTGCTTGTCCGGATTTAAATTTCCCGACACGATACTACTACCATGCTGGGTTTCATTTTGGTTCATATAGTCGTACTGAAGGGATATCTTGGTTTTGTAGAAGGTGCTGGGAAGACCAGGCAAACCCAGATTGAAAACACCACAACCACAAGCGCAAGCTGACGCCATGTTTGGAATCATGGCGATGGTGATCGCGGTCACCGTAGTCGACAAAAAACGTAACGTTGCAATCTTATGTATATTAAATAGATTGGCCATACCTGTTTCCTCCTGTTTTGATAGCATGTAAGCCATATGCATATTACACGCTGCGCAGCCCGTGTTAACTGCGGCAAATTGTCGCACCGTTACACCGGCCTCGGTGGGTACAGTTTTGAGGGGGTTGCCGTGTAGCGGCTTTCACGCTTGGCTGAAGTGACCGCTGTCGAAGCATCGCCAGGAGGATGAGCGTTTGAAAGTGGCCATTCGCACCATTCTTCAGAAAAACGGCCTGGTGACCTCCATGTCGAGAAAAGGCAATTGTTACGACAACGCACCCATTGAGAGTTTTAGGGCTACCTCATTTTGGTAGCCCTGGCGAAGGAAAGTGCCTGATGGGCTTAAATTGGCGGTATACGGAATCGGCTCTATCTGCCCCAACAAAATGCCAAGTGTAAACGTGAGCGTAACCATTAGGGCAAATGGCAAAAAAAGAGGCCCAAGCGTAACGCTCAAGCCTTTCTTTTAATTGGTCGGGGCGATAGGATTCGAACCTACGACATCCTGCTCCCAAAGCAGGCGCGCTACCAAGCTGCGCTACGCCCCGTCGCCGCAGAGAATAGCCGCTTGCCCCGCTGCGGTCAATCTAAACGAGAAAGACGACGCCGCAAACGGTCCAACTCCCCGCGCGCAAGACCAATACCATCATTCAGGCGCTGGCGCTCCTTGTCAGTGAGTTCTTTGCCTTTCTGGACCAGCTCTTCGCTGTAGATGGCGATGGTGTCGAGCAGTTCCTCAACCCGCTCATTCATCCGCTCTCGAGAAGCCACGACGCGATCCCAGGCCCGGTTAGCCTGATGCCGTAATTGTTCACGGGTACGATCGCCCGTTTGCGGCGCAAAAAGCAGGGCAGTGACCGCACCGGCTACCGCACCGGCTAGCAAAGCGATACCGAGGGCGCTATACCCAATAGTATTATCATTTTCATAATCTATCATGATTAAACTCCTTTATCAGGTGATGACAGTGGGGGCCTTGCGACTCGTAAGACTTTCCATCCGGGCAAGATCGCGGCCAAGCCGGATCAGGTCACGCAGGGCACGTTGCGGGTCCTGTTGCTGACGCTGCGTATCCTTCTCCAGATATTCGTGATAAATGCGCAAAGTGGCACCTTCGGTTCCCGTACCCGACAGCCGGAATATCAGCCGGGCACCATCGGCAAAGAGCAGGCGCAGGCCCTGATGGGTGCTGGTGCTGCCGTCGATAGGATCGGTATAGGTAAAATCATCGGCCGTAATGATGCTGCGTCCTGCCAGAGTTTGCCCGGGGAGTATCGGCAACTGGGCGATGATAGTCTGGATGATTTGCTCGCCAATTTCTGCCGGGAGTTCTTCGTAATCATGGCGGGTGTAGTAATGACGGCCAAAATACCGCCAATGCTGAGTGACGATGTCGGCCACGGATTGCCCCGTATCTGCGATTACCGAGAGCCAGGCCAGCACTGCCCAGAGTCCGTCCTTTTCACGGATATGATCCGATCCGGTGCCGAAACTCTCCTCGCCACAAAAGGTGATTTTGCCTGCATCCAGCAGGTTCCCGAAGAACTTCCAGCCGGTAGGCGTTTCATAGTGGGCAATGCCCAGTGCCTCGGCAACCACGTCTGCGGCCTGGCTCGTGGGCATGGAGCGGGCGATGCCTTTTAGTCCCTGCCGGTATGCAGGGATGGCCGTGGCATGGGCCGCAAGTACCGCCAGCGAGTCACTAGGGGTCACAAAAAATTGACGTCCGAGGATCATGTTGCGATCGCCGTCGCCATCGGATGCCGCCCCAAAGTCGGGCGCATCTTCTGCGAAGAGGTGGTCCGCCAGAGACTTGGCGTACACCAGATTGGGGTCGGGATGACCGCCCCCAAAATCCGTCAGCGGGACGCCGTTAACCACCGTACCAGCAGGCGCACCCAGACGCTTTTCAAAAATCTCGTGGGCGTAGGGGCCGGTGATAGCGTGCAGGGCATCAAAACGCATCCGGAATGGCCCCTGCAAGAGTCGCCTCAGCGCATCAAAATCAAAAATGCGGGCCATCAGTTCTACGTACTCCGCCACCGGGTCGCAGATTTCTACGCGCATGTCGCCCAGCAAAAATTCCCCATCCTGGTCGATATCTGCATCTACACTGTCTAGTGTCTGGTAACCTTGGATGGTCTTGCTGGCTGCCCAAATAGCGTCAGTGATTTTTTCTGGTGCAGGTCCACCGTTGGCAGTGTTGTACTTGATGCCAAAATCGTGATCCGGACCGCCGGCATTATGGGATGCGCTGAGGATGATGCCGCCGTGGGCATGCCGCGCGCGGATGACGGTAGAGACGGCGGGTGTGGAGAAGAGCCCCCCCCGTCCAACAATGACTTTGCCCCAGCCATTCGCCGCCGCCATCCGGAGGATGGTCTGTATGGCTTCACGGTTATAAAAACGTCCGTCGCCACCAAGAACTAGGGTCTGGCCGGCGCGATCGGGAATAGCGCTGAAAATGGACTGAACGAAATTTTCGAGATAATGCGGCTGCTGAAAAACTTTGACCTTTTTACGTAGCCCGGATGTACCTGGGCGTTGATCGGCGAAAGGCTGGGTCGCAATCTGCAATACCGCCATGGCACACCTCAGTAGTCGAGCGGAACGTCGATAATAGTGGTTTCCCGACTGGCATCGGTACGAATCCAGACCGTATACCCGCTTACCTGCCAGGTACTGACGACCACCCCGCCGTCGCGAATGGCCTTTTCACTGGCTGTAATGAGGTCTTCTTCCATAGCCTCATCCCACTCGCCCAGGACGTGGTGACGGAGCAATTCCTGCGGGTCAATTTCTCCGGATTCGAAGATGGCTTGCGCGTCGGGGGATGCGAGGATGGTTCCGGGATGAAAGCGCATATTGTTCTCCATAGTTTTCAGATTATAGCAGGAAATAGCTGTTCACAAGGCAAAGCCTTGCGTGCGCAGAAAATCGCGGCTGGGGGCTGCACACTGGTTCATCAGGTGAATACGGTGTGGGTTGCGGCGCACGCGGCGTGCCCAGATCCGCGGATTGCTCAACCCGGCCGCCGCATAGACCTGTTCGCCTGGAAAGAAACTGGTTCGCAAAAACTGGCGAAACACCTCGCGCAGAACGGGGCTGATGAAACGTTTTTTTGCGCGACCCATGGCCTGACTGCGCATCTGAATGGTGGTACGGGCAAAAGCCATGTGACGCGCTTCTTCGCGCATGTGGATGTGGGTGATGGCCAGTACCGCTGCGGGCAGATCCTTGCGTGCAAAGATCAGTCGATTCATGCGGTCCGGTACATCCTCACCGACCAGAATAGTTGCCCAGAAAGCTGCGGAGCCTTCGGGCGCATAACGGGCGAAAAGACGGGCCAAGGGCGGGCGCTCGCTCAAAGGGGTCATAAATGGGAGTTGCGCACGTTGCTGTAATTCCAGAAACATGAGGCTGTGCCCCACTTCTTCCCGCAGTTCATGAAGCTGATAATGGTAGCTGACCGGATCGCGGTACATCTCTTGTAGCGAGTTGGCGCCCAGGCGTTGGATGAACAGGGCCTCCAGCCATAGGCCCAGTTCGCAGAAAGAGACAAATTCGACCTGGGAAAGACGGATGCGTTCGTCCTGACTCAGTTGTACGTATTCCGGCAATCCATAGATCGATAGCAGTTCTTCGGGGAGCCAGGCTGTTTCTGCATCAAGGCTTTTCCACGGGACCGCCTGGACAGGGTCCCGGTAGTTACTGCTGTGCTCGTTGAGCCGATTGACCAGTGCGTCGTGATGGCGCTGGATCTGGGCGTGCGTGGGGATACGTTGGGCGAAGTTCATAGGCTATTCTGCCACGGACGCTCAGCCGCTCCAAGGGTGCTTTGGCCGCTGCCCGCCCGTATCGCGTAACCGGGTAATAGCGCTGTACACGTTATAACGAGGGTGCCACCTCAATGTCTGCTGGGCGTGACTGATGTCGACAACCAGCGGATTTTCCAGGACCTGTAGCCAGCCAGGGTCGCCGAGGCGGGTACTAAAAGGGCGTAGCCAGCTATGTACACGGTGCAGTTGGGTGGGGGAGAGGGGAAGTTGCCAGCGGCGAGGAATGCTTGACCAGGGAATGGGATCGGGTGCCGCGATATTGAATACCCCGCCCCGGCCATAGTCCAGTGCCGCCAGCAGGGCGGTAACTGCATCCTCTTCGTGAAGACATTGAATGGGCAGGTCCGGATCACGCAGTCGTAGTCCGTAAGGGCTCGTCGCTATAGCGTTTACCAATGCCTGCCCACGAGGACCGATAATAGCGTGCAAACGGAGCCGCGCGATGGCGGTTTGACTTTGCATGATCGTGAATACATCCAACCACTGTTCCAGCGCAGCCTTGTCCTCACTATAGGCAAAACCCGGTACAGGACGACACGGCTGGCTTTCGCGGATGGGAATGGGATTATCTGGCCAGGCGCCATAAGCCGCCACACTGCTGGAATAGATGACTTGCGGTACGCTGGCTTCTGCTGCCGCACGAAACAGATGCTGACTGCCATCGAGGTTAATCCGGCGCATTTCCTCGCGCCATCGGCGTTGCGGTCCGCGGCGCGGACTGAGCACCATAAAGGCGAGATGAATGACGCAGTCCACATGCGTCAGACACTCGACAAGCCGCAGATCGCGTATATCCAAAGGCAGGTATTGCAGGTGCGGATGCTGTATGGCGGGTGCCCGGCGATCCAGGGCGATGACCCGGTGGATGTCCGGGCGGGCGAGCAGTGCGGGTAACAGCGCCGCCGCCGTATGCCCTGCCGCACCCGTGACCAGCACTTGCATTATCGGGGGTGGGTGCCGCGCAGGACAGGTAACACCTCATCGGCGAGCAGGTGCAGCGAGCGTTGGGTTACGGCGCTGGGGACCATCCCGGCACCGACGGCCAAAATCAGCCGATCCACGCCCGCCCGGGCGTAACGGGCCAGTTTCTGACGGCAGGTGTCAGGATCGCCTACCACGACCATACCCATAGTCTCTAGCAGACGCAGACTGAGGCCGCGGCGCAACAGTGGTTCGAGAAAGCCGAGACGGTGATAGTATTCATAGCTTTCCTTGAGCTGTGCGAGGACCGGCCGGGTCTGATCCAGCAGTCGCTGGTAATACCAGGTGAAGCCCTCGGCCCAGTGCCGTGCTTCCGCCGCATCCTCCAGACACAGGCAGCCAATGGTCATGGCAAAACCCGCATTCTTGCCTTTTTGCAACGGACCGTCTCCATGGTGTTGTCGCCAGCTCTTTTTATAGGCACGCAGATCTTGTTTGATGAGGAACCACGGTTTAAACGGTCCGGAGAGCACGCCAATACCTTCCTGTGCTGCCCATTGGATAGTCGTCGGGCTCACTGCTGCCGTCCACAGCGGTGGATGGGGTTGCTGGAGGGGTTTGGGAAGAATATCCAGTTCATCGAAATTATAGAGTTTTCCATGATGGCTGAAGGGTCCACCGCCTGCCTGGCGAAGAATTTGTAAGCCTTCCTGCATATGCCGTCGACTGTCTGCCATTTGGCTGCCAAAAAGTTGATATTCCTTGGGGGAAAAACCACGCCCTATGCCCAGTTCCAGGCGGCCATGGCTGAGGATATCCAAGGCGGCGACGCGTTCCGCAACGCGCACGACATGATTGTATGGCAGAACAACGATGGCATGGCCGAGACGCAGATTCTTGGTGCGCTGGCTGGCTGCGGCGAGGAAGGTTTCCGGACTGCTGGAGTGCGAGTACTCGCGCATGAAATGGTGTTCCACGAGCCAGGCGCCGTGAAAGCCCAAGGTGTCGGCGAGGCTAATCTCATCCAGTGTTTCATGATAAACTTGGGCCTCGCTGCGGCCGAGATGGGCAGGTACGGCGAGTTCGTAGAAGAGATCAATATCCACCGCGTTGGAGCCTCCATGACCAGCACTGCATCCACCCCGCCCCAAATGTATGAACGGCTGCAAATTGCCATCTTAACATCGGAGCAGATGCATCTGCACTGGGCCGACGCAGGGACGGGCACGCATGTTGTGGCAGCGGCCGGACTGACCTTGAGATCTATTCGGCCTCGGAGTTGGGCAATGATGATGTCTGCGTGAAAAGCCGCTCGCGATAGTAAGCGAGCTCACTAACGGATTCGCGGATATCGGCCAGCGCTTCGTGGCGCTCGGCTTTGGGGAATTTGGGCAGATGTGGATACCAGCGCGTGGCCAGTTCCTTGATGGTGCTGACATCCATCATCCGGTAGTGAAAAAAGCGTTCCAGCCGCGGCATCAGGCGGGCTAAAAAGCGGCGATCCTGACATACGCTGTTGCCGCAGATCGGTGAGGTACCTGCTGTGACATGCTGGTGCAGGAAGTCCAGCGTTTGTGTTTCCACTGCGGCCGTATCCAGGCGACTATCGCGGACCCGTTGCAGGAGACCGGAAGCGCCATGGGTACGCTGGTTCCAGTCATCCATAGCCGTGAGTGCGAATTCCGGTTGATGCACGGCCAATACCGGACCTTCGCAGAGAATTCGCAGGTTGTTGTCCGTGACCAGCGTGGCGATTTCCAGAATCTGATCCTGTTCTGGTTGCAGGCCTGTCATCTCCAGGTCAATCCAGATGAGGCGGTGTGCTTTGGGGTCCATACGGTATCCTTGTTGAGCGAGTCTGGTCTAGTATACCATCGCCTTAAGGACACAAAAAAAGACGGACCAGAAGTCCGTCCAATAGCCGCAAAACAACCGCTACAAAACTTGTGTTGCAATCACCCGCCCTAAAGTGATGTCGACCGATTGCCTGACCTTTTCGCTCCACTCCATCTTTTAGTTTGGGTACCGCTGCTGCCTATGGTGGTATAGTAACTCCGACATATTTCGAGAATATTTCCGGAAAATGGTTTTGCGAGGCTGAGATGGCAGTCGTTTTGATAGTGGATGATGATCAGCGGCTTGCGGCTATGCTGCAGGAGTTTCTCGAAGCCCAGGGCTTCGCGGTGCTATGGGCGGCCAATGGACAGCAGATGCGTCAACAAATGGCGGCGGGCCCAGTGGATGTGATGGTGCTCGACTGGATGTTGCCGGGACAGGATGGCATCAGTCTCGCCAAAGAGTTGCGCAGTAAGGAAGGCGGGCCTCCTATTCTTATGCTCTCGGCTCGTGGCGAGGACGAAGAACGTATCCTTGGACTGGAAAGTGGCGTTGATGATTACCTGGCAAAGCCTTTCAATGCGCGGGAGCTGGTGGCGCGTTTGCGGGCCTTGTTGCGCCGTAGCGGGAAAGATGAGGGCGGCGAAAAACTCCACTTTGGTAATTTCCATTTGCATATGGCCGAGCGGCGGCTCTATCGTGGTGATGTGGAGATTGACGTAAATCCGGCGGAAATGGAGCTGTTGCTGGTCTTCGCGCAGCGCCCGCGACGTATACTGAGTCGCGATCTTCTGCTGCAGTTGTTGGGCGGAGAAGAGGACGGGCGCTTTGATCGGAGTATAGATGTGCGGGTGACTCGTCTGCGCAAAATTATTGAAGAGAATCCCCGGCAAGCACGCTTTTTGCGGACAGAGCGTGGCGCTGGATATCGGTTCATGCCTGTCCCATGAGCCTGTGGCGCGGACGCAGCCTGTTTTCGCAAACGGCCTGGACCTTGGGGCTGGGTATTGTTGTTCTGCAGATTCTGACCTTAGTGATCATTGTGGCTACGGTGCTATATCCGCTGGCCGAGCGCTCGGCGGAGGATCTGGCAGGTTTGATTGTGATCAGTGCGAAAACCTATGCCGAATTGTCTCCGCAAGAGCGCCCCACTTTTTTAGCCAGTCTGCAGGCCGACAATGGGATAGAAATTGCCGCGCATTTGGATCGTTCTATAGAGCATACCCATGGGCATATATATGGCTGGTTGCTGAGTCGTGCGCTGGCCAGGCGCTTAGGAGAACCCGTGCGTGTGGATGTTTTGGGCGGAAGCGTGCGTACGTTTTGGGTGCCGGTTACTGTTTCCGGACAAACGGCCTGGGTACATTTTGACCGCGGGCGCTTGGCCTCGTCTCTCCCCGTTGCCATGATTTTTGTGCTGGCTTTTTCAACCCTCGCGCTGTTGGTGCTGACCATGATTCTGGTCCGTCGGGTATTACGGCCTCTCGGCGTGATTTCAGAGGCATTGCGCGGATGGTTAAAGGCACCTCTGCCGAGTCTGCCGCGCGGCGGTGCTTATGAGTTCCAGGATATTCTCAATACTTTCGCTAACCTGCGGACCCGTTTGCAGGCGATGATTAATCATCAGTCGTTGTTGCTGGCCGGGATTTCCCACGATCTGCGTTCACCGCTGGCGCGCCTGCGTATGGCCTGGGAACTGTTGCCGGAGACCACGCCGCAGCGTCTTCGGGACGGTATGTTGCAGGATATAGAGCGGATGGATGAGCTGCTGGCCCAATCTCTTGCGCTGGGTCGCGGTATGGCGGCAAAAGTGGCGGATTTTGATCTGATGGTATTGCTGGCCGAAGTGGGCGCGGATTTCGAGCGGGAGGGCGGCCACTGGGAGGCAGCATTACCGCGTCGTTACCCCTTCCGGGGAGATCGGGAGGCTTTGCGCCGGCTGCTGTCCAATCTTTTAGATAATGCTTTGCGTTACGGCGGTGGGAGGATGACGGCAGAGTTTAAGAAAACGCCGGGGCATCTCCTGTTACGTCTGTGCGATGCCGGCCCGGGAATTCCGGAGGCGGATCTGGAGAAAGTTTTTGAACCGTTCATTCGTCTGGATGATGCGCGCGGGCATAGTGAGGGCAGTGGCCTTGGTCTGGCTATTGCCCGTCAATTGGCAGAAGCGCAGGGGATGCGTCTGCGCCTTTTTAATGCCACCGGTGGCGGGCTTTGTGCGGAGTTGTCTTGGACAGTGTGAGCGGACACTGGGGCTGCCGAAATAAGTTACCGGCGGCGGGCGCGGTGCCGGTGACCGTGCCGAGAGATTGTTCGTCGGTATAGGCCGTCTGGTGAAACTTTTGTGATGCTTGATATGGTCCTGCAGGCACCTGCTTTGACGCAGTAATGTGCTCAAGGAAGATGGTCTACACTGTGGTGTTTGTCTGTGAACGATGGCGATGCAGGAGGTTGCAATGAACACATTGAAGGCATTGACGGGTGTGATCGCGGCGATAGTTTTGGGGGGATGCGCAACGGTTACGACGGTGAGTGGGCAGTTCCCGCCCATTACACCACATCAGGCGCAGACGGGGGCGGAAAACGGAAAGCTGGTGCGCTGGGGTGGAATACTGATTCAGGCACGGCCGAAGGCTCAGGAGACCTGCTTTACGGTAATGGCGCTGCCACTACGTCAGGATGGACGGCCTTATCAGGGTCAGAAAAAGTTTGATGAAGGGCGATTTATCGCCTGTGCCCCAGGCTTCTACGACCCGGCGCTTTACGCGGCGGGAAGGGAGCTTACCTTTGTGGGTACGGTGACGGGAGTGCAGGTGGAAAAGGTTGGAGGGTATGCGTATCCTTACCCGCAACTGCAAGCCAGTACCGTGTATTTGTGGCCGCTGGAAGTGCCTGAACCCGCCACGAGTACGGTCTTTATTAACGGGGGCTGGGGTGGTGGTCCTTGGGGTCCTTGGGGACCTTGGGGTTGGTGGGGAGGCCCAGGCTGGGGATGGCATTAATCTCTGATTGCCTGCCCGGTCTTGCTTAGGGCGGGCAGACCCTTTAAGATATACGCTAATATTTTGCCGGGATGGCGGAACTGGTAGACGCGCCGGACTCAAAATCCGGTGGTGGTGACATCGTGTCGGTTCGAGTCCGACTCTCGGTACCAAAAAACTGAAGAAGCCCGGTTCTGCCGGGTTTTTTTGTAGCCATTTTTTCCGGTTTTTCACGGAGCTAGGGGGTTGGCATGGCGATGCAGCGGCGGTTGGCGTGGTTGGCGGTGGTAGCAGGTGCGGTGGCAACGCTGCCGCTTGGCGGATGTGTGGCGCTCCTTGCAGCCGGAGCTGGCGGCGGGGCGGTGGCTTACGCGGAGAACGGCGGGGTCGCCAATTTCTATGCGTTCTACCCGACTTCGGTGAGTCGGGTCAGTGCGGCGTCCCAGGCGGCATTCGGAGAAATGAACATTCGCTATAACGGTGAAATCCACAAGAGTCCTTCTAAGCTTTTGCTTGAAGGTACCACCCAAGATGGACAGACGGCTAAGGTGACGCTGACGTCCATGGCGACGGATGTTACCAGGGCCAATATCCGCATTGGGACTTTTGGTGACAAGCCGTTGTCTTTGCAGTTTCAAAAACTTCTTTCGCAGCGGCTGGGATTGGCTGCCAGTGCGCAAGCCCCGGCGGGGGTGGTGTTGCCCCCGGCCAGCAGCCAGCCAACGGCGCCACAGCAGCCTGAACAGCAAACAATTCCATTACAGTAATTCACCTTTTTCCATGACTGGATTTGGGTTGCGTGCTGCTGGAGATTGTGTCCTAACGCTTTGATGAAAGCTGTCCGGGTTACAAGAAAAATGCCATTGATATAAAAACGTCATAAAAGGTTCATAAAACTGTCACATTGATTTGCTATGGTGGTCCTTTCGGTTGAAGAGGGGCTACCATGAACCTGCAATATCTCATTCATCTCGCCAACTATTCAGATGGCGTTCTTTACATACTCGGTATTCTGCTGTTGGTTGAGCTGGCGGTGATAGTGGACCGCTTTTGGTACCTGCGGCGCACCATTTTGCGTGGGCTGGTGTTTGTACAGGAGTTGGGTAGCCATGGTCGGCTGGATCGTGAAACGCTTAATAAAATGACTACAAGCGCCGGAGACCTGCCCGAAGCCACTTTGCTGCGAATGGCCGCTTCCCATCACGGACAGGTCAAGGGTGAAGCCCTTGCCAGCCGTCTGGAAGAAAGCGTGCTGGTGTTGGCGCCGCAACTGGATCGCCGCCTATGGTTGCTGGACACTATCATCACTTTAGCGCCGCTGCTGGGTTTGTTCGGCACGATTATCGGCATGTTCCACGCCTTTTCGGTGCTGGCCGCGCCGGGACACGCTCCTGCGGCGGTTACCGGTGGTGTGGCTGACGCGCTGGTCGCCACGGCAACCGGCCTGTTTATCGCCATGCTCGGTCTGGTCGCTTTCAATGCCTTCAACAATCAGGTACGGCAGATTCTCCTGCAACTGGATTCCGTAAAGACCATGCTGCTCAATCGGATGGACGGTCAGCCCATGCTCACGCCGGACAACAGTGATAAACAGCGCGGTGAAGTGCTGTCTGTGGCAAGGGCCAGTTGATGGAGCGCCGTTACTTCGAGCAGAAGAAGGGCCGGGTGGAAATCATCCCCATGATTGATATCATGCTCTTCCTGCTGGTGTTTTTTATCATGATTACGCTGCAAATGATCCCCGATAAGGGGCTGAATTTACAGCTCCCGACCGCTAGTCAGGCACAGCAGCTTCCGCATCCGCACTACACCATCAATATCGATAAGGATGGATCAGTGAATGTAAAGGGTCATCGCTATGATCTCGACGGCCTGCAGAAAATGCTCGCCACTGATAGCGATCCCGGCAAAACTCAGGTCACTATCGCTGCCGACAAGGGCGTGCCCTTTCAGAACTTCGTTCATGTGATGGATCGCTGTCAGAAAGCCGGGGTGAGTGATATCGGGATTGCCGCGAAAGCGAGTAATTAGGCAAAGCATATATACTTTGTGGGTAACTAGTCGATAGATTATCTTTGCCGCGCAAGTTGAATCTTTTGTCAGGATTGAGCGTTGATAATATAGATGAGGAATATAATCGGTGAATACAATCGTCAGTAATCCATCCTGGGCACCACAATGTCCGAAAAGACCGAAGGGGCATTTCGGACGCGCATTGTTGGTTGGCGCAGTGTTAGAGGTAGTGCTAGTAGGTGGATTGATTTTGGGGAGTAGTAATACGCCACCACCTAAGCCGATGGTAAAGAAGGTTATCGCCATTCACATGATGCAACCGGCACCTCCCAAACCGAAGCCGGTGCCACCGCCACCAAAGCCGGTAGTGCATCCGAAACCTGTGCCTAAGCCGATACCTCATCCCATTCCCCAGCCGAAGCCGGTAGTGCAGCACGTGCCAGCGCCCAAGCCGTTAATGGCCAAAACACCGTTGCCTACGGCACCTGTGGTACCGCCTAGTCCGCCGGTAACCACGCCACCACCGCCACCGCCCCCCCCGGCGCCGAGTATGGCTGCACGTGAGGCGGCTGTAGATCAGTACGCTGGCATAGTGCGCGCCCGGGTTCAGGCCGATGCCCATGTTCCGGAGGCCGTCCGGCTGATGCATTTGAGTGGCACAGCCGTGATCACCTTCCGGCTGACGCCGTCGGGCCAACTGCTGTGGGCGAAAATTGCTCAATCCAGTGGTGTGAGACCAATTGATAAGGCAGCGCTGAAATCGGTGGAAGAGGCTGCTTATCCGCCATTTACCAAGAATATGCCGAAACATGCCAGCAATTTTAATGTGGAAGTGCATTTGTCAAGCCACTCCTCATAGTGCAGGTGTGATGGTTTCTGGGTAATTGAAACGAGGGTATTTTCTATGGGGCCACAAAATCGTCGGCAGTTTTTGAAGCAGTTGGGACTGGGGGGCGGTGCAGTTATCGCCGCCCCGCATCTGCTGGGTGTGGCACGTGCTGCGGGAGTCAGCGAGGAAAATCTCCTGCGTCAGAAGATTGAGCATGTGGTGGTGATATTTCAGGAGAACCGCAGTTTTGATCATTACTTCGGTACCTTCCAGCCAAAAAACGGGCAACAGATTATCAATTTGCTAGATGCACAGGGACAGTTGGACCAGCGTTTTCTCGGTTTGCAGAAAAATCCGGCGGGTATCACTTATGATAACCTACCGTTACCTACGGAAATTCCGGGTTTTCAGAACGTGCAATTGCCTAACCAGCCCTTCCACATGGCGCCCTATATTCCCGCCAAAGGCAATGTACATTGGGATCCGAAACATCGGTTTTTCCGCATGATAGCGGAGATTAATAACGGTAAGATGGACCGTTTCGTAGCCTTGGCGGGCGGTAGCAAAACCCTTTTGTCGCGGGACGAATTCAAAAAAATGAGCCCTGAGCAGATCGCCTTTGATTTGGCTCGACCCAGTGGTCCAGTGCTGGGGTATTATACCGGTGAAGATCTGCCCTTCTATCACCGGGTCGCGCACCAGTACACGCTCTTTGATCATTTCTTTCAGGCCATGAGTGGCGGCAGTACCGGTAATGCGCTTTATCTGGCGGCCGCTCGTTCCTGTGTTTATCCCAATGCGCCCAAGGAGGTGTGCGCACCCTTCGATCCGAAAGCGGCCGGTCTGGAACACAGCTTCTTTGATCTGCCCTATGACCACAAAAAAGTCTTGGTCAACGATCTGCCGCCGGTGCAGGGACCGACCGATGCGGATGCCGTGAAGGCCTTGAAGATATCTCCACCCCCGGAGGCACAGACCTACGACAATATCGGTGACCGTCTGGATGGCGCCAAAGTATCCTGGGCCTGGTATAACGAAAACTGGAATCGGATAAAACCGTGGGCGCTCAAGACCGCTTTTGGTCCCGGTGATGGTTCGGCGGTGATTGACACGGGTCAGTTGTATGTGGCTCACCATAACCCCTTCCAGTACTACCCGCGTTGGCCAGAATATGTGCAGGACGGTCGTATGCGCGACAGTGACGACTTTCTCGCCGATGCCCGTGCTGGCAAACTGCCCGGTGTCTCCTTCGTCAGGGCCAGTGCCGCCCATGACGAACATCCGGCCGACTGCGCACCTGTTTATGGCATGGAATGGGTGGAGCAACTGGTGCGTGCTGCCGCTGATGGTCCGGCCTGGGACAAAACCGCCATCTTCATTACCTATGATGAAGGCGGTGGCTTCTGGGATTCGCTGCCGCCTAAAGTGGTGGACGACTATGGATTCGGCACCCGTACTCCGGCCCTGCTTATCAGTCCTTGGGCGCGCCAGGGTTTGGTGGACCATCACCTGGCCAGCACGGCCAGCATCCTCAAATTCATCGAAACCCGTTTTGGTCTGCAGGCCCTCAACCACCGTGACCGCGATGCCTACGACATGATGGGTGCTTTTGACTGGGATCAGAAACCTGAGCGCTTCAGTATCTGATTGTGGTCAGGCTGGCAACGTTAATGCCTTCTCCATAGCGAGAAGGCAGAGCCCGGCAACTTTGGGTATGCCATAACGACTATCATCCGGGAAGGGTAGGGTGGCACCGGTAAATTGATATCCGCGCCGCTGATAATAAGCGGTCAGTTCAGGACGCTGTTTGATAACCCACAGGCGCATACGCTGGACCTGCCAGGTGCCTCGCGCATATTCCTCTGCAGTATGTAACAACGTATTGGCTACTCCCTGATTTTGCCACGGTGGAGTAACCGAGAGCATCCCGCATTCGGCTACTTCTGCTTCGGTAAGTTGTAAATGACAGCAGGCGATCATTTGGTTTTCTTTCGTGGCGACCAGGAAATAACTGTCCGGCCTCCCGGCGAGTTCTTCCAGCATCGCAACATCACAACGCTGACCCTCCAGCAAATCCGCTTCTGTAGTCCATCCACCTTTGGCAGCTTCGCCTCGATATACACTATTGATGAGCGCGCAAAGGGCAATAATTTCCGTTTTTTGTGCCATGTGGCAAGGATACAACGATTTTGCATGTGCCATCTTGATTTCCTTGTCTTGTGATTCTGTTGGCATCTGTGACGCTTCCAAATAAAAGCGTTATTTGTCAGAATTTTGTCATTAAAACTTCATAATAATGTCATATTGTGTTGCTAGAATCTTGTGCGGTTGTAGAGGATTTATGACAAGTTTTCTCCTGCTGAGGATATTATCATGGTATACCGCCCAACTCTGCGCACTGCAGTAATCATGGCACTCTGTGCCTTACCCGTTCTCGCCCACGCAGATGTGACGGCGTCCGCCGTCAGCGGTGCCGAGACCGCTGCAATTGCCCCCGCTGGTGGCAATGCTCCGGTGACTATTGGTGAAGTGGAGAAAGAAGCGCCGCCGGAGCGCGGCACGGGCTCCCTGAGTAAAGAACTGGTGAAGCATGCCAGCCCGAATGAAAACTTTCAGAGTGTGTTGCGCAATGTTCCGGGCTTTACCGTAATCAGCACTGGGCCCGGTAACCTTACCACCAGTGACAGCACTTTTACCTACCAGGGTTTTAACAGCGATCAGATTGGCGTAAATCTGGATGGTGTACCTCTGATTAACACTTTCCGTGGCGGCACGAACGGTCAGGGTGATGACCACGCCCTCACGCCCATTGGCATGGGTCAATTCGCGGGAGTCTCAGTTTACAGCGGTGCCAACACGCCTTCTGAGACAGGTATCAATGCGTTGGGTGCGACGCTGAATTATAAGCCGCGTATGCCCACTTCAAAATTCTACGCCGAGGTTTCGGGTAGCGGCGGACTTTACTCCGGTGGCGTCGGTGATAGTGCTGCCGGTGGGTTTAGTGTCAACTCAGGTGCTTTGCCGTATACGGGAACCAAGCTTTATGCCAACTACTATTACAGCCCTTTCCACAGTTTTATCAACCATGTTTTCTCCACCAACAACAACTACTATTTTGCAGCGGTACAGCCCTACAACCACGGCATGTCCCAGCTCTCACTGATTACTATCTACAATCATGAGATTGCTCAACAACCATCAACGGTGCCCTTACCTTTGTTACAAAAATACGGCCGAAGTTTTCAGTGGGCTCCCAACATCTGGAATGATCATACAACCACGAGCTCGTACACCACTATCTTGGGTTGGAAGTCCATTCTGAATCAGTATATGCTGGCCAAAGCCAAGTTTTTTATAACCCAGAATAACAATGACCGCACGGCCTATGCCAACGCGGCCTATAAAAATGGATATGATGGTTATCCGTTACCAACAGCACTAAAAAGCTACGCCAATCCCAGCAAGACGGGCCGACCAAGTAATACTTATAATCCGACGGCGTTATTCGGAAATAGCTATAATGGCACCCAGTATCAGCGCTATGTCGATAATTTCGGTAATGCAGGCTTGATGCCATCGCTGACCTTCCTCTTGCCGGATAATACCGTCACACTCGGTGGATTGTATATGTTCAGTAAGGATCATTCGGCAGAGTACTGGTATGGCCAATCGGCGGTGCCGATGATTAATGGCTACAATGACGTATGGAATGAGCATGATACCCGTAATTATGGGGATGTCTTTCTACAGGATCGTATCACTTTGTTCAAGCATCGTCTGATCATTACTCCGGGTGCCAAGTATTACCTGGTCGATACGACATGTAATGATATTGAAGGGTATTATTACAACTACGGGGGTAGTGTCAGTAACATCTTTAACTACTGGGAGCCGTCTTTTGGGGTGAGCTTCCTAGCCACCAAAAACGCGGATTTGTACTTCCATTATGGCCGGGTCTATAAGGTGCCTAATATCAGTGCTTATTATGCGGTTATTGGCTCTACACCAACGCCGGGACCAATGCTGGTCAAACCGGAGTACGTGGATAGTATCGATACGGGTATCCGCTATAACTTTGGTGATGTCAAAACATCACTGGCTTATTTCCGCCGGATGTTCAGCAATAAATTCGGTTATTTCTATGATAACCAGACGGGGCAGACCTTTCAGTATAATGTCGGCAGCGCCCTGTATCAGGGGGTTACTGCTTCAGCGGATGCTAAATTACCCTACCATATGAATGCGTTCATCAACTATAGTCTGACCGATGCCAAATATACGTCGAATTTTGATGCCGCCGATGGTGCATCCGTCAGTAGTGGGGAATACGTCGGCGATGTTCCCATGTACAACCTCAACTTCGGTCTGGGTTATCACTACGCCGGATTCAGTGCACGGGTTACCGACCATGTTGTTGGTTCCCAGTACATCAATACCAATAAGGGAGCGCCTGCAGGCGTTTCCTTGCATCCCTACAATATCACCAATCTTAATCTGGGTTATGCGTGGCGGCCAGGTGATATGGGTGTGAAAAAAGTTACTGCTAACTTGTATGTGGATAACATTTTTAATGCCAACTACATTCCGTATGAATATGAACAGTTGCGGAGTGCAAAATATGGTGGAAACTTTATTACCGCGCAGGCGAGTGCACCGGCTTTTGTCGGTGCCAGCGTGGCGGCCAAGTTCTAAAGTCTGATTGGTATCAGCGGGTTATCGGCGGTTTTCTAATAGCCCTCTATCCGGTGGCCTTACGGTCACCGGTTTTTTGCTATTTTGATCTCACCAGTAGCAACCCACCCCGCGTATTATACGAAGTCATCATGAAATCGCCATAAGAACCGTTCGGATGCTGTGGCGGAGAGGATATCAGGCGGCACTACCCCGCGCATGCGCAAGATCGGGATAACCATCCTTTAACCACAGCTCCGGCAGTGTTTCCAGAATCTCCCGCACCAGCTCCGGTCCCCGGAAAATGAGTCCGCTATAAACCTGCAACAGGCTGGCCCCGGCCTGGATCTTGGCATAGGCATCTGCCGCACTGAGGATACCTCCGACGCCAATGATGGGTACCTGTCCCTGAGTCGCACGATAGAGTTGCGCGATGACGGCATTGGATTGCTCCCGCAATGGTGCACCGCTCAGGCCCCCGCTTTCGGAGAGCCCGGGCTGGGAGGCCGGGCGTTTTATAGTAGTATTGGTGGCGATAAAACCATCCACCAGGGGTTCCGCGCCTAAGGCTAGGCCACCGATAGCGTTGAGATCAGCATTATCCAGATCTGGAGCGATCTTCAGGAGCAGCGGCAGAGGCGCGCGCTGATACTGCACGGCCAAACGTTGGTTGGCTGCAGTAACAGCACAGAGTAGCCCCCGTAAGGCTTCCTCCCCCTGCAGCAAACGCAGCCCCGGGGTGTTGGGTGAACTGACATTGATGCAGAGATAGTCGCCATAGTGAAAGAGCAACTCCAGTGCGGCGATATAGTCGTCCTGCGCCTGCGCCAGCGGGGTGTCCCTGTTTTTGCCGAGATTGATGCCGATAGGCACCGGATGGCCAGATAATGCCGCCAGTCTGTGGGCAACCGCGGCAGCCCCTTCACTGGGGAAACCCATGCGGTTGATGACCGTCTGCTGTGCCGGATAACGAAAGACCCGAGGGCGCGGATTACCCGGCTGCGGGCGCGGGGTTACCGTGCCGATTTCGATGAAGCCGAAGCCGAGGGCGGGGAGGGCGGCGGCGGCGTGGGCGTCCTTGTCGTAGCCGGCGGCGAGGCCGACGGGGTTGGGAAAATGCAGGCCCCAAAAGTCCTGCGCCAGACGCGGATCGGTGACGCTATAGTGCTTTGTCAGGTAGGCCATGCTCTGTGGCATGCGCCCCAGTGCTGCCAGCGCAGCGATGCTCAGGGTGTGGGCGCGCTCCGGGTCCAACGTAAAAAGCAGGGGGCGCAGCAGACGGTAGCTCATGCCCAATTCCGGGGTGTGAGGAAGTCATCCTTGAGGCGGGCTTCGGGACTACCGGCTTCGCCCTGCCAGTCGTAGGTCCAGGCTGCCAGGGGGGGTAGGGACATGAGGATACTTTCGGTGCGCCCGCCGGACTGTAGGCCGAAGAGGGTGCCGCGGTCATAAACGAGGTTAAATTCCACATAGCGTCCGCGGCGCAGAAGCTGAAATTGCCGCTCGCGTTCGCCATAGGGCAGGTCCCGGCGCCGGGCGACAATGGGCAGATAGCTGGCGAGGAAGCTGTTGGCCATATCCTCCCAGAAGGCCTGCAGAAGCGCGCCATCGCCATTGAGATCGTCGAAAAAAATACCACCGATACCGCGCATTTCCTGACGGTGTCTGATGGTGAAGTAGTCGTCACACCAGGCTTTGAAGCGCGGATAAAAGCCCAAGTCGTGGCGATCACAGGCGGTTTTGAGGGTGCTATGGAAATGCCGGGCGTCTTCCTCAAAGCCGTAGATGGGCGTCAGGTCGGCACCGCCGCCGAACCACCACACTGGTCCTGCCGAGAAAAATCGGTAGTTCATGTGAACGATGGGGACGTAGGGGTTGCGGCAATGCAGTACCAGAGAGACACCAAGGGCGGTGAAGGTCTGTCCGGCAAGTTCAGGGCGGTGTGCGGTAGCCGAGGGGGGAAGCTGGTCGCCATGAACTTTGGAGAAGTTGACCCCGCCTTTTTCCAGCAAAGCGCCGTCGGCAATAACCCGGGTGCGGCCGCCGCCACCGCTGGGCCGTTCCCACAGATCTTCGCGGAATTTTGCGGTGCCGTCTGCTGCTTCCAGGGCGTCGCAGACGCGATCCTGGAGGCTGCGGAGGAAGGTTTCCATTTCGTCTAAGGATGGCTGTTGCATGCTGTTACTCCCGTAAGATACGGCCGCTGCGGGCATCGACAATACGGCTGGGGCGGCGTTGACCGCCCAGCCGGGCCGGTAGTACCCACAGGGAACGACCAAAATAGCGGTACAAGGTGCGCAGGTCACGGGCTGGTTGTTGCCCTGCCGGATTGGCGCTGGTAGAGACCATGGCGCCGCCAAAGGCGTGAGACAAGGCGACGATGGCCGGGTGGGTACTGATCCGCACCGCAATGCCCTCATGGCGTCCGCGTATCCAGAAGGGGACCTTCGGTGTGGCGGGCAGTACCAGCGTCGTTCCGGGCCAGAGTTGTGCCAGCAGGGCCGGGTCTATTCCTTGCGCAGACCAGTACCGCCGGGTTTCTGCCGCCCGGCCTGCTACCAGAAGAACGCCTTTATGTTGTGGGCGCCTTTTGAGGGCCAGAACCCGGCGCAGCGCGCGGCGTTGGCGCGGGTCGCAGCCCAGTCCCCAGACTCCTTCCGTCGGATAGGCGATGACCCCACCGCGCCGTAAATGCGCTACCCCCCGGCGGATATCCTGACGACGCGGATGGCGAGGCAGCATCAGCCGAAAACGCGATCAGGCGCGCCGCAGGCCACGGTAGCCGATGTCCTGCCGATACTGCAAGCCCGGCCAGCGGATATCGGCGACGGCGGCATAAGCCCGCTGCTGTGCGATCGCCAGGCTTTCTCCCAGTGCCGTGACGCCGAGCACCCGGCCACCAGCCGTAATGACGGTGTCGTGGTCTGTCGTAGTCCCGGCATGGAAGATTTTGACCGTATCCCCCTGCGTCTTATGGAGGCCGAGAATTGGGTCACCTAGCTGTGGATGATCAGGATAACCCGCGGTAGCCAGTACGATGCAGAGGGCAGCGCGCCTGTCCCAGGCGAGCGCCTTCGGCAGTAGATCGCCGCGAGCTGCGGTCAGCAAAAGCGTATAGAGGTCGGAACGCAAACGCATCATCAGCGGTTGTGTCTCGGGATCGCCTAGCCGACAGTTGAACTCCAGCACCTTGGGTCCGGCGGGACCGATCATCAGGCCGGCATAGAGGAAGCCGCAGTAGGGCGTGCGGTCCGTCATCAACCCCTCTGCCGCGGGGCGCATCACTTCGCGTAACACCCGCTCACTCATGGCGGTATCCAAGATGGGGGTAGGGGAGTAGGCGCCCATACCACCGGTATTAGGACCCCGATCGCCGTCGCGCAGGCGCTTGTGATCCTGCGATCCGGCCAGCGGCAGGACCTGACCATCCACCACGATGGCGATGAAACTGGCTTCCTCACCTTCCAGAAACTCTTCGATGACGATGGGGCCCCATTGCAGGAACGCGCGTACTGCAGCTTCCGCTTCTGCGCGCGCCAAGGCCACAACGACCCCCTTGCCAGCCGCCAGGCCATCGGCTTTGACCACTACCGGCAACGGATGCTCACGCAGGTAGCCGAGGGCCGCGTCGGCATCGGTAAATCGTCCGTACCGGGCGGTAGGAAGACCGTGCCGTTCCATGAAGGCTTTGGCGTGGGCTTTGCTGCCCTCCAGCATTGCTCCGGCAGCATTGGGGCCAAAGACCGGGATACCAGCCCGACGCAGGGCGTCCCCCACGCCCGCTACCAGTGGTGCCTCGGGACCAATGACGACCAGCGCGATGTCCAACGCATGGGCGGCAGCGACCACCTGATCGGCGTCCGTCGGCTTCAGGGCCAGATTATGGACTTTGGCCTCCGCCGCCGAACCGGGATTGCCGGGCACACAGTAGACCTCCGCCACCGCCGCCGACTGGGCCAGTTTCCAGGCTATGGCATGTTCGCGTCCGCCACCGCCGAGGACCATGACTTTCGCGCCCATCTGCGTTCCCTCCTTAACCATGTCGGAAATGGCGCACGCCGGTGAAGACCATGGCGATGCCGTGTTCGTTGGCGCTGGCGATGACTTCTTCATCACGGATGGAGCCGCCGGGTTGGATAATCACTTTTACGCCCGCGGCAGCGGCCGCATCGACCCCGTCGCGGAAAGGGAAAAAAGCGTCAGAAGCCAGCGCCGCACCGCGCAGATCGAAGCCCAGTTCCAGGGCCTTGGCCGCGCCGCACCTGGCTGCGTCCACCCGGCTCATCTGCCCCGCACCGATGCCGATGGTCTGGCCTTCGCGGCCATAGACAATGGCGTTGGAGCGCACGTATTTACCGACCCGCCAGACAAAGGCCAGGTCACGGGCCTCCTGGACCGTCGGTGCGCGTTCCGAGACCACTGTCCAGTCCGCTTCCGCTTCCATGCTCTGGTCAAAGTCCTGTACCAGCAGGCCGCCGCGCACGCGTTTGTAATCCCAGCCTGCCCGCCGCCAGGCGCGACCATCGTCGAAGGCGAGTACGCGCAGGTTTTTCTTTTTGGCCAGAAGGGGCCGGGCGTCGGGCGAAATAGTGGGCGCCAGTACCATCTCGATGAATTGGCCGCTCATGAGTTCAGCGGTCTGGGCATCCAACGGCCGGTTACAGGCGATGATGCCGCCAAAGGCGGATACCGGATCGCCGGCCCACGCGCGCTGGTAGGCGCTGAGCAGATCCGGCCCCACGGCCACGCCACAGGGATTGCCGTGCTTCACCACGCAACAGGCGGGTTCGGCAAATTCCATCACCAGCGCGACGGCGGCATCACCGTCCCCGATGTTGTTGTAAGACAATTCCTT